>CAJQPW010000213.1 GCA_905480295.1 uncultured Rhizobiaceae group bacterium
CCGCGATACTACGGGTAAACGGGTCCCGGCGGTTGCCAAAGCGGGAAGAAATGCGTTTGCCCGGTGTTGGGCTGCCATGGGGCAGGCTGTAAGCAGCACGTCGAACCTTCTCCAGGGTGTCGAGCGATTCGTCCAAAGCGCTGATGGAGTTCGGCAGATCGATGCCACCCTTAAGTTCGATCAAAGGACCACCAACGGCTGTATCTCGTGGCAGGCGAATACCCTGCTTTTTCAAAATTGATGCAAGTTTGGCGGATTTGGTGTCGGCATCTTTCTTCAATTTCTGCAGTTTGGCCAGTTCAGCGCGTTCCGCCTGATCGAGCGACAAATCCAGCGAATCAAACAGTTCCGTACTGACATGAGCAATGTTCAGTCTCTGTCCTGCGGATAGCTGATTGCGGAACGGGTCTGCAGAACCAGCCAATGCGTTGAGGTGCAAACTGGCTTGTTTTTCATTTGACTGCTCAGCTTTTGAAACCGGTTGTTTTAGAGCAGGGCGTTTTGTTGTCTTGATTCCGGCACGACGATGAATCTTATTGACCTGTTGCTGCAGGGCGCCAATTTTATTTTGACGACTCAACAGTTTAGCAACGCGGTTTTCAACTTCCAGCTGATCGAGTAACTGGCGGCTGGTTATTAAATCGACCTGTGCGCGCAGGGCGGTAATTCTGTCTTCATAGGCGTGTTGCATGCGTGCCTGACGGGCCATGGCCGCCTGGTTCAGATCGTTGCGCAAAAACAGATAGGCAGACGAGCCGATCAGCGCGACGGTCACTAAAGCACATACAGCAACCATTGCGGTTGCGATTATGGGATGGAATTTGAAGCTATGATCGATACCACGCCGCCTTATGGTAACCGTTGAGTTTTTCTCCTGACGCCGTGCAAAGGTCCGGATCCGCGTCGGATTAGCGTCGAAATTGCGGTGGACTTGCACGTTATGGGTCATGGACGAGAACTACACTTGATACATACTGCAGTCAGTTTCAGCCATTATGGTTAATTTTTGGTTGTCAAATCATGTGCCGGCGCTCGACAGGGCGCGATAGAAGCCGGGGGTGAGCCCGGCTCGGGCACGAGCCATGTCGTTGAATGGAGGCTTTAATGCGCCGCGAAAATGACGGCGAACCAAGCTTTGGAACGTTGCGGCAGGATCAAGTCCGGCGCGCAGACACAGGAAACGAAACCATTTCGCACCGACTGCCACATGGCCCTGTTCGTCGCGGTAGATGATCTCAAAGATTTCAGCCGACTCAACATCCCCGACCTCCCGTATCTGGACCAGCAGCGACGGTGTAATGTCGAGGCCCCGGGCTTCCAGGATCAGGGGAACCACTGCAAGACGCGCTGTCAGGTCATGCCCCGTGGACTGGGCTGCCTCCCACAATCCATCATGGGCATCGAGGTCGCCATACTCGGCGTCCAGTTGACTAAGCCGCTGTCGCAACAGTGAAAAGTGTTTGGCTTCCTCAAGGGCTACCCGTACCCAACCGTCAAAAAAGGAACGCGGCATTGGCGGGCTGTTTCGACGGCCAGGACTGTCCATGCCCGGATGGGCAAAGCGGGCGATAATATCGAGTGCGAGGTCGATGGCGTTAAGTTCTATATGGGCAATGGCATGCAACAGGGCGATGCGTCCGCGTTGAGACCGTATCGAACGCTTCTTCAGCCGTGTCGGCGCGACAAGGGCTGGTTTGTCCGGTCTTCCGGGCCTATCCGGCGGTTTCCGATCAATGCCGGCACCAATTCCCAGGGAGCCGCTGCACCACTGATACGCCATCGCCCTTGTCAGATGAATTTTCCAATCCAGCTCGCTGCTGGCCAAAGCATCGATCGCTGCGACTTTCAGAGACTGAAAGCCCGGATTGTCCAATCCATCGGGAGACTTAAGCCCGTCAGGCCACTCGGACCAGTTGAAAAGAGCGTCAATGTCATGGTTAACCCGCATTGGCTTGGATCAGGAACCGTCGAAATGCTGGTGCGCTGCTTCCAAAACCTTTTCAACATGCCCTTTTGCGCGGACTTTGCGCCAGATCTCAAGGATTTCGCCCTTTCCGGAAATCAGAAAGGTTGACCGTTCCACTCCCATATAGGTGCGCCCATACATGCTCTTTTCGACCCAAACTCCATAGGCATTCAATGCGATTTTTTCTTCGTCTGACACAAGAGTGATCGCCAGATCATATTTGTCGACGAATCGATCATGCCGCTTTACCGAATCCGGAGATACGCCGACAACATCAATTCCAAGTTGATCGAAGGCCTCCAGACTGGCAGTAAAGTCGATCGCCTGGGTCGTGCATCCCTTCGTGTCGTCCTTTGGATAGAAATATAAAATCAGAGGCTTACCGGTTGGCACGGCCAGATTATTCCCCCCGTTCGTAGGCAGGTCGAAGGCCGGGGCCGCATCACCAATATTTACCATGAATTCGCTTTCTGTTTGCGGGGGACATTCCACCCTAAATTGACCATACTTATCTTGCAAAGCTTGACCATCTTGCCTAGTCGACGTGGCGTCGCAGGCCAAGTGGGGCATGGATAAACGTTTCCGGAGCGAGCTAATTGCCCTAATGGTGTGTTTGCCACGAAGGTTTGAGCACGATTCGAGATGCACAGGAAGTGACAATTCATCACCGATGAACGAGCGTTTTAACACGACTGACTTGTCCCATATTCAACGGCTCTCGGCTGTCGAAAATGAGCCGGTGACATCGAATTCTCCTCCGCCCGTTCCAAAGAAGCTCAGAAAGGTGATCCGCAGAGTAACGGTTGTCCTGCTTGTCGGCCTGGTCGGCGCAGGCGTTCTGCTGTGGTTCCTGTTGAATCACTCCATTTCAAACGAGCAGATTCGAGCGCAAGTCGAAGCCCAACTGACCGCGGCGCTCGGTGATGATCATGCGGCCAGCATTGGAGGGACCAGCGTCGCCATCGGTGAAGGCGGGCTTTTGGCGATCGACGCCCAGGATGTCAAAATATTGAAGGATGGCGTGATCAACCTTGGGGTTGCGCGCCAGATTGCAGTGAAACTGGACCCCGTGCCGTTGCTCACGGGTACGGTTGTTGCCCAAAGCATAACCATGCGCGGGGCTTCCATTGCTGTCGGCTCGTTGGTGGAAAACTCGCAAGGCAGTGCTTCCAAACCGGCGTGGCCCCATTCTGTGAAATTGGATTCCGGCTTGCGCTCAATTGGAGAATTTTTCTCAACCATTGCAAAAAGTGTTGAGGATGCCGGGCTGG
The DNA here is from genome assembly GCA_905480295.1 of uncultured Rhizobiaceae group bacterium. Classification (GTDB taxonomy): domain Bacteria; phylum Pseudomonadota; class Alphaproteobacteria; order Rhizobiales; family Rhizobiaceae; genus Pseudahrensia. Next base: position 3,238 of record CAJQPW010000213.1, read on the forward strand.
AAAGTTTCGCGGTAGAAGAAGCCAAGCTGATAGGGTTTGATCAATTGGGTTTGCGCTCGACGACAGCAAATTTGTCTGTCCTTGTTGCCAAACAGCGAAACACCGGTGGCATCGATATCAACGCCACCATGAAAACCGAATTTAACACGTGGCAACTCAATGGTGTGTGGCAAAACCGTGAGGGAGAAACCGCACCGGGCAAGGTTCTGACTCTGGTGGCCAGCGGGCTGGGTGTCAGCGACCTGTTGAGTGCGCTTGTTGATCCATCAATTGCAGCTGGATTCAGTCAGAGCCTTTCGGTGATTGTTGAAATTCCTTTCGCGCAAGATGGAACGCCTCTCGACTCGCAATTGACCATCAAAGTTGGCAAAGGCCAGATCCAGTTCGAGCCTGGCCATGTTGCGCAGCTGAAAGGCGCTGATCTGAATCTGCGTCTGTTGCCGCGCCAAAACCAGGTTAACCTGATCCGATCAGACCTGCGCTTTGAACATGCTACAGCCATCATTTCTGGCGGTTTTCGCTATCCCGAAAGCGAAAGTGATCCGATTTCGCAACAACCGGTATTCCGTTTGATTGCCGAAGAGTTTGATGCATTTGGCCTGACCGGTGGCGGTACAGCGCCAAAGGGAAAATTACAGTTGGAAGGTTTTCTCGATCCATTGCGTCAGACAATCGAGATGGACCGCATTGTGTTGAACACCCCCGGTGGACGGCTTGAAGGGCAAGCCTCAATGTCGATGGAACAGGGGCTTCCCCACGTGAAGCTTGACCTGTCCATTCCTGCTATGCCGGTTGAAGAGTTCAAGAAGTTTTGGCCGTCCATTCTGGCAACCAAAGCGCGAAAATGGGTTGGTGAGAACCTGGCTGGCGGGGAGATCAAGGACGCCTGGGTAAAGGCTGATTTTCCCCCGGGACTGATCGGACAGGACATTCTTTACAAACCGGAAAATATTTCAGCCGCCATTCCCGTTACCAACACGGTTGTTCAAAGTCCTGATGAACTGCCAGCGATTTCTGAAACTGATGGGCTGGTGGAGGTTTTGGGCAACCACACCAATATCTGGATTTCAAAAGGGCGCGCGGATCTCGGAAAGTTCGGTGCGGTACGTGTTGGAAAAAGTTCTATGATCATGGGCAATTATGCCGTGCCGATAACGCCGGCAGAGTTGACTCTCGCGCTCGACGGCCCGGCCTCTGCAATGGCTCGACTCGCATCGCTGAAACCGCTTGGCTACAAGGGCAAACGCGGCATTGATGCTTCGAACCTCAAAGGAGGTGCGTCGGCAAAGATCAATGCCCATTTCAATATCAACAAAGGGGTGTCGCTGGGCTCTGAACCGTGGTCTGCAACCATAAAAACCAAAAAGGTCAGTTCCACCGCACCGGTAGATGGTCGCACCCTGAAGAATGCCAACCTGACCATTGTTGCGTCGCCCAAAGCCGCGAAAATCAATGGGACGGCTCAATTGGATGGACTTCCCATCAAGCTGGCGATGGTAGAGCAGTTAGATGGCGCATCCAATTCAAAAAGCCAGGTCAGTCTGATCCTGTCGGATAGGGATCGCCAAAGATTGGGTATTGATACCGGCAATATAATCTCCGGTCCCGTCACCGCAAAAATTTCTTCCCGGCCCGATGGTTCGCAAGCCATTGAAGCCGATTTACGGGCTGCAAAACTGGACTTTCCCTGGATCGGCTGGAGCAAGGGTAAGGGCATCGCCGCCAAGGCGACCTTTGTGGTTCGAAAAAAGGGTGAACTGACATCGTTGAGAGATTTCAAATTGCGTGGAACCGGATTATCGGCCAACGGCTCTTTGATATTTGACAAATCCGGACTGCGCAAAGCCGACATAAAAAGAGTGGTTCTCAACAAGATCGATGATTTTGATGTGAATGTAACCCGCAGCGCGCGCGGCTATGACATCCTGCTCAAAGCCAGAACTTATGACGGCCGCGCTGTTATCAGATCATTCATGTCGTCAAGCAGCAGTGGCAAAACGACGGGTGGTCCAACAGTTTCTGTCAAAGGGCGGGTGGGGCGCCTGATCGGGTTTGGTGGGCAGTCACTGAAGAATGTTGATATTGACTACCTGCAACGTGGCAACCGTGTGACCCGGGTTTTGGTTCAGGCGACCGCCGACAACAATTCTCCGACCATGTTCTCGTTTAGGCCCGTTCCGGGGGGTACCAAAACTGAGATCAGTACCAGCAATGCTGGCTCGGTTCTGCAATTTCTTGATCTCTATACAAAAATTCGAGGTGGGGGTATCCGTGCGGATCTGGTGCGGGATGAATCTCAAGTGTTTCGCGGAAAGGTCAAAGCCACGAATTTTACGCTGCTTGGCGAGCCCCGGTTGGCGCAATTGCTGCAAAAACCCCAATCCAATCCCGCGATCACAAACGGAGAAGAGGTGGTTCGACAATTGCGCCGCATTAAGACGGATCGCGCCAAAGTGGACCAGCTCGCAGCCAATATCGAAAAGGGAGTGGGGTTTCTCAACATAAGCAATGGTCGACTGAGCGGTGGTAACGCCTCTGCGGCATTTGAAGGCAGCGTTTATGACCGAAGAAACCGCATGAACATTTCCGGCACTTATTTGCCGGGGCGTTCGCTCAACCGTCTCGTCTCACAGATCCCTTTGCTGGGACTGGCACTGGGCAAGGGCAAGGTCAACGGCCTGCTCGGCATCACATTCAAACTGAAAGGCCGGTATGAAAATCCGAGCCTTCAGGTCAATCCGCTTTCGATCATCGCACCTGGCGTGTTCCGACAGATATTCAAATTCTAGCGTCCCTATTGCGGGCGGAGCACAACGTGCTTCTTTTTGCCAAATGACAATTTGATCGCCCCATCTTCGCCGATGTGGGAGCCATTGATCGACATGGATTCGTCGGAAATAACCACATCATTGATCTTGATCGCACCGCCCTTGATATGACGACGGGCTTCACCGTTCGATTTTGCCAACCCGGCAGTCACGATGAGACCGAGCAATCCGGTTCCCGATTTAATGTCGGCTGCCTGCACAGCGACACTTGGTAAATCGGTTGCAATCGCGCCTTCTTCAAACGTCTTGCGTGCGGTTTCTGCAGCCTGCTCGGCAGCGGCACGACCATGCACCAGCGCAGTTGCTTCGGTTGCCAACACCTTCTTGGCTTCGTTCAACTCAACGCCCTCCAAACTCGCAAGCCGTTCGATCTCGGCCAGCGGCATGGCGGTGAAGAGCCGCAGGAACCGTCCCACGTCGGCATCTTCGGTATTGCGCCAATATTGCCAGAAATCGAACACCGGCAGCAATTCCGAATTCAGCCAAATCGCACCGGAAGCTGACTTGCCCATCTTTGCGCCTGACGCGGTTGAAAGCAGGGGGGTTGTCACGGCAAACAACTGATCGCAGCCGGACCGACGACCGAGATCAACGCCTGAGACGATATTGCCCCACTGATCCGAACCGCCCAGTTGCAGGCGACAGCCATAGCGGCGGTTCAACTCGACAAAATCATAGGCCTGCAGGCACATGTAATTGAATTCAAGAAAAGACAGATGTTGTTCGCGTTCCAGCCTGAGCCTGACAGAATCCCTCGCCAGCATGGCGTTGACGGACAGGTGACGACCATAGTCCCGCAAAAAGTCCACGTAATTGAGCTTCAGCAACCATTCGGCATTATCCGCCATCACCGCGTCGCGGGGGCCATCGCCAAAGGTGAGAAAGGGTGCAAAGCATTTCATGATTTCGATTTTATTGGCTTCGATGATTTCAGCGGTCATCACCTGGCGTGACTCATCCTTACCGGAAGGGTCACCCACCATAGAGGTTCCACCACCCATCAATGCGATCGGGCGGTGGCCGGTCTGCTGAAACCAGTACAACAGCATGATCTGAATCATCGAACCCACGTGCAGGCTCTTGGCCGTGGCGTCAAAACCAATATAGGCCGTTACCACTTCCTTGGTGAGCAGATCATCAAGACCGGATTCATCTGAAATCTGATGGATAAATCCACGCTCGGAAAGGGTATGAAGGAATTCTGATTTAAAATTGGCCATAGGTTTTTGCCGACGGGTAATTGGTTGCGCTGCGTGTTACACCAAGCTTTGATCAAATTCACGCCCCCAAAGCAAAAATTGTGAAAGGAAATTCGATTGAAAACTGCGATTGGGCTGATGAGCGGCACATCGATGGATGGAATCGACGTGGCCCTGGTGGAAACCGACGGGCAGGACCGTATTGAATTTGGTCCCAGTCTGGCGATTGATTATCCATCGGATATGCGAAGAAAATTGGAAGCCGGACTGGTTGATGCGCTAGAGATCGAGCAGCGGTCTGATCGTCCCAGGTCCCTTGCCGGTCTGGAGTTGGAAATCACCCGAAGCCATGCGTCGGCTGTCGATACGTTCCTGCACAAGTTCAGCTTGTCCCGATCAGATGTCGACATGATCGGTTTCCACGGTCAGACCGCCTTGCACCGACCTGAAATCGGCCTAACAGTCCAACTTGGTGACGGAGCCGCATTGGCCCGGCAAACAGGAATCGATGTCGTTTACGATATGCGGGCCAGGGACATGGTGGAATCCGGTCAGGGTGCGCCACTTGTTCCCGTCTTTCATCGCGCACTGGCAAATGGATTGACGTGCAAATCGCCGGTCTGTTTCGTCAACATCGGTGGGATATCAAACATCTCCTATGTCGATGAGGATGACCTGTGCGCGTTTGATTGTGGCCCGGGAAATACGCTGATTGATCAATTTGTTCAGGCCAAGGGGGGAATTCCCTACGATCAGGGGGGGCGCATCGCATCGGAAGGTCAGGTGATCATTCCGGTTGTTGAAGGCTATATGGCAACGGAATATTTTGAGAAACCCGGGCCGAAATCACTTGACCGGGGTGACTTTCCACCGCTCGAACCGACGCGGGCGGAACTGTCGGATGGTGCACGATCACTGGCCCATGTGACAGCGCGTTCGATTATCAAGTCGGCCGATCATCTGTCGAAACCACCGGGCAGTTATATCTTATGTGGTGGTGGACGGTTGAACGATACAATCGTATCCGACCTGACCCAATTGGCGGCGGAGCAGGGGGCTGCTGTAATGCGGGCAGAAGATGTGAAACTGGATGGCGATATGTTGGAAGCCCAGGCTTTTGGCTATCTGGCGGTCCGAAGCCAGTTGGGACTGCCACTGACATTTCCAACAACCACAGGCTGTCGCGCCCCTGTCACGGGTGGCGTTCATGTAAAGGCAGGTGATTAGGCTTCCACCGCCGGAAATCCAACGAATGGACCGGCGATGAAAGTTACCAGAAGAGAAGAACCAACCAGCCGTTGGTTTAGCGCAACAGCATCGTCTCTTCGATGCCGCCCTCAATCAGACCGAGACGCTTGTCGAGATAAATCTGACATTCATCAAGCAGCTCTTCCTGATGTTCGGTGAAAAAGTGATTGGCGCCGGGAACGGTAATCTGAGTGGTGGTAATGCCCTTTTGCGTGCGCAATTTGTCGACCAGCGTCTGAACATGTTCCGGTTTAGATACCATATCGTCTTCGCCATGGATGATCAGGCCGGAAGACGGGCACGGGGCCAGAAAGGCGAAATCATAGATGTTCGGCTGCGGCGCAATTGACATATAGCCCTCGATTTCCGGGCGCCGCATCAGCAATTGCATGCCGATCCAGGAACCAAAGGAAAACCCTGCAACCCAGCATCCTGTCGAATCGGGATGCAATGTCTGTATCCAGTCCAGCGCCGCAGCGGCATCAGACAGTTCGCCAGCACCGTGATCAAACTCGCCCTGGCTGCGTCCGACACCCCGAAAATTGAATCGCAGCGTGGTAAAGCCCCGTTCCTGGAACATGTAAAACAGCTTGTAGACGATCGGATGATTCATCGTTCCACCGAAGGACGGATGGGGATGAGGATGGAGAATGATCGCGATAGGCGCATTCTTATCTTCGGAAGGCTGATAGCGGCCTTCAAGACGGCCTTCTGGACCGGTGAAGATGACTTCGGGCATGGACGACTCCAACTGCAACCAGATGAAAGTGAGCCCGCGACAATTGGTGCAGGCAAAATTCCCTAAAATCGTGCCATTCGGCTTGACGAAAGGGCGGGCACTTCCTAACCTAGTTTAGAACAATTCAAAACTGCAAGATCATCCGAACCCGGTTCGGCTTTGCCTCGCGAAAGCCGTACATAGGCCATTCAGCCTTCCGATTTCAAGGAAAATAGGGCGTTTGAGTAAACAGCGCCCAAAACCACGCTCCATCATGACAATTGAACGCGCCTATCTTGATTATAATGCCAGTGCACCGCTGCGCCCAGAGGCGCTGGCGGTGATGTTTGATATCTATGCCCGGCCTGGCAACGCGTCTTCGGTGCATGGTGAAGGACGGTACTATCGAAAATGTGTTGAAGCAGCGCGCGTTCAGGTTGCTGATTTGGTGGCGGCAGAACCCGATGGTGTGATCTTTACCGGAAGCGCAACAGAAGCCGCGCATCTTGGTTTGACACCAGCAATTTCCAGCAATGGGGCCGCCCGTCCTGCCGACAAATTATTTGTGCTGGAGACGGAGCACCCATGCATTCTTGCCGGTGGACGGTTTGAGCCCGAACAGGTGATATCCGTTCCCGTTCAGTCCAATGGTCTTGCAGACGTGGATGGTCTTGAGGAAATCCTGTCGCAGCATGCTGGAATTATACCCTATCTGGCTGTGCAACTGGCCAACAGCGAGACCGGAATTGTTCAACCTGTTGCAGAACTCGCAAAGCTGGTTCGGCTGCGGGGGGGATATGTCCTGTGCGATGCAGTGCAGGCGGTGGGGCGCATGCCGGTGGATATCGGCCAGCTTGGCGTCGACTTCCTGCTGGTTTCCGCTCACAAAATTGGTGGTCCGCAGGGTGTTGGAGCCTTGATCTGTGCCCCATCCGCGTTGGAAATCGCACCGGCAATTCGGGGCGGTGGACAGGAAATGAATCGTCGCGCCGGGACTGAAAACGTGGCGGCGATTGCCGGATTTGGCGCTGCTGCGGCTTTGGCTGCAAAAGAAGCTGAAAATTATTTGTCGATCAGGGCATTGCGAGACTCGATTGAAAGCGAACTCCACCCTATATGTGCCGCACAGGGGCTGGCTGATTGCCTGACCGTGTATGGCGCGGACGTCGCTCGGATTGAAAACACGATTTTGTTCAGTGTCGAAGGTCTGAATGCGGAGACAGCGCTGATCGCTTTTGATCTCGATGGCGTTGCTGTATCAAGCGGCTCGGCCTGCTCGTCAGGCAAAGTGGGTCGCAGTCACGTGCTGCAGGCGATGGGTGTGGATGCAAAGAGCGCACGGGGCGCGATACGACTGAGTCTTGGGTGGAAATCCACCGAGCAGGACAAAGATAAATTTTTCAGGGCTTTCAACCGGATTACCCGGCGGTTGGCCGAAATGACAGACATGAGACTTTCTGGCGCGGCTTAGGCTGTGCCCAATTAAGAAGCGAGAATTCAATGGTTGCCGTTCAAGAAACCATCGACACAGTCAAAACGCTGGATATTGACCAGTACAAATATGGCTTCTCGACCGACATCGAGTCGGACAAAGCACCCAAGGGTCTGGATGAAGACACCATTCGGTTCATATCCGCCAAAAAGGGCGAGCCGGAATGGATGCTGAAATGGCGTCTGGAGGCATTCGAGCGCTGGAAGACCATGGTCGAACCTGATTGGGCCCGCGTCGCCTATGACAAGATCGACTACCAAGACATCTACTATTATGCCGCACCGAAGAATTTCGAGGACGGACCAAAGTCGCTCGATGAGGTCGATCCCGAGCTGCTGCGCACCTATGAAAAGCTCGGTATTCCCCTGCGTGAACAGGAAATTCTGGCCGGTGTGGTAAAACCGCAGGCCGATGAAGCCGACCGTGAAGAAGACCTTGGTGACAACATCTACAAATCCGGACGGGTTGCGGTGGATGCCGTGTTCGATTCCGTATCGGTCGTGACCACCTTTCGCGAAGAACTGGCGAAAGCCGGTGTGATCTTTTGCTCGATCACAGAAGCGATCAAGGAATATCCCGAACTGGTGCAGAAATACCTGGCCACGGTGGTTCCGGTTACGGATAACTATTTCGCCACGCTGAACTGTGCCGTGTTCACCGATGGCACATTTGTTTACATTCCCGAAGGCGTTCGCTGCCCGATGGAATTGTCGACCTATTTCCGGATCAACGAACAGAATACCGGTCAGTTTGAACGCACGCTGATTATTGCCGAAAAAGGTTCCTACGTTTCCTATCTGGAAGGGTGCACGGCGCCGCAGCGCGATGAAAATCAGTTGCACGCTGCGGTGGTCGAACTGGTTGCGATGGACGATGCGGAGATCAAATATTCCACCGTTCAGAACTGGTATCCCGGTGATGAAAACGGCAAGGGTGGCATCTACAACTTTGTGACCAAGCGTGGTGATTGCCGCGGCAAGAATTCCAAGATTTCCTGGACCCAGGTGGAAACCGGTTCCGCGGTAACATGGAAGTACCCA
>CAJQPW010000214.1 GCA_905480295.1 uncultured Rhizobiaceae group bacterium
CCGAAGGGTCCGAAAATGTGAAGGTCAACGCCGTCATTGCGGTGCTGTTGGAAGAAGGCGAGTCTGCTGATTCAATTGCTGATGCCGCACCCGCGACGCCCGCAGCCCCTGTTGCCGAACCAGAAGTCGCAGTTGCTGAGCCTGAAGCTGCGCCAGTCGCGGCTGTCGCGCCAGTTGCAGTTGTCGCCGCTGTTGCTGCTGATCCGGATATCCCAGCTGGAACGGAAATGGTCTCCACCACCGTTCGCGAAGCCCTGCGTGACGCGATGGCCGAGGAAATGCGGTCGGATGAAGATGTTTTTGTTATGGGAGAAGAAGTCGCCGAATATCAGGGCGCCTATAAGATCACACAGGGTCTGCTCGATGAATTTGGCGCCAAACGGGTGATCGACACTCCCATTACCGAACATGGCTTTGCCGGAATTGGTGTTGGGGCGGCCATGGCCGGACTGAAACCGATCGTAGAGTTCATGACCTTCAACTTTGCCATGCAGGCGATCGATCAGATCGTCAATTCTGCGGCCAAAACCCTCTATATGTCTGGCGGACAGATGGGCGCGCCGATCGTATTTCGCGGTCCCAACGGCGCTGCGGCACGGGTGGGGGCGCAGCACAGCCAATGCTACGCGGCCTGGTACAGCCATATTCCCGGTCTGAAAGTCGTGGCTCCGTACGGGGCAGCTGATGCCAAAGGATTGCTGAAAGCGGCCATTCGAGATCCCAATCCGGTGATTTTCCTGGAAAACGAGATTGTGTACGGCCAGAGCTTTGATGTGCCCCAAATGGATGATTTTGTCCTGCCAATCGGTAAGGCGCGCGTCCAAAAGCCGGGCAATGATGTTACCCTTGTCACGTTTGGTATCGGTGTTCGATACGCGATCGACGCAGCGGCAGCGATGGCGGAACTCGGAATTGATGCTGAAATCATTGACCTGCGCACGATCCGCCCAATGGATATGGAAACAGTGATTGCATCGGTCAAGAAGACCAACCGCTGCATCACCATAGAAGAAGGTTTTCCGCAATCGGGTGTTGGTGCTGAAATTGGCATGCAGATCATGCAGCATGCCTTTGACTATTTGGATGCGCCGGTGATCCGCATATCGGGCAAGGACGTGCCGATGCCCTATGCCGCCAATCTCGAAAAACTGGCTTTGCCGAATGTCGAAGAGATCGTCGCGGCCGCAAGAGCGGTGACGTATAAGTGAGTGCTTTTCCAAAACTTGATGTCCGCCATGCCAGCTGGGACAAATATCGCGGTGCGGTTGTAATTCCCGCCGGTGCCAATCAGGTCGCCATATCCATCGAGGCGCTTGAAAGCTGGTTCAACCGAAGCCTGACGCCGGAGGAGGCGATTGAAGCTGCTGTCGATGAAAAGGCATTGCTGGCTGCCGTCGCCAATGCCACGCCCGTCCATGACAACGTGATCACCATAACCACCGGAATCCTGAACGGCCGTTCCTGGGCCGTTGAGGACTATGATGACGGCCCGGAAGACAGCGGACCCATCTATCTTGAGCCCCTGGCCCAATCGCAGGGAGATAATCAATGAGTATCAATATTACCATGCCCGCGCTTTCACCCACCATGGAGGAAGGCAATCTGACAAAGTGGCTGGTCAAGGAAGGCGATACCGTCTCAGCCGGTGACGTGGTCGCGGAAATCGAGACCGATAAGGCAACCATGGAAGTGGAAGCCGTGGATGAAGGTGTTGTCGCCAAGATCCTGGTACCGGAAGGCACTGAAGGGGTGAAGGTCAATGCCGTCATCGCCGTCTTGGCTGAAGATGGAGAAGACGCCGGTGACGTTGATACATCCGCCGCATCTGCTGCTCCGGTTCCTGCTGCTGCCGCCGCACCGGCACCGGCCGCAGAACCCGAGCCTGTAGCACCTGCAACAGCGGCGGCACCTCCTGCTGCGGCTCCACCAGCTGCATCATCATCCGGCCGCGTGTTCGCCACGCCGCTTGCGCGCCGTATCGCCGAACAGAACGGGCTCGACATCGCAACGCTGAGTGGCAGCGGCCCCCGTGGCAGGATCGTCAAAGCAGATGTCGAATCCGCGTTGGCATCCGGTGTCCCGGCTTCCATAGCTCCGGCCGGGCAGGGGGTATCCCTTTCGACCGGCATGGCCGACAGCACCGTGCTGAAAATGTTTGACGAAGCCGCCATTGAAAAGAAACCGCACGACGGCATGCGGCGGGTCATTGCCGAGCGGCTGACCGAGAGCACCCAGTCGATACCTTCTTATTTTGTCACCATGGAGTGTGAATTGGACGCCATGCTGGCGATCCGGTCACAGATCAATGCAGGTGCTCCTACAGATGAAAACGGCAAGCCAGCCTATAAAATATCGGTCAACGACTTCATCGTGAAAGCAATGGCCATGGCTCTGAAAGCGGTGCCGATGGCCAATGTATCCTGGACGTCAACGGACAGAATCTTCCACAAACATGCTGATGTCGGTGTGGCGGTTGCGGTCGAGGACGGATTGTTTACACCGATTGTCCGGCAAGCTGAACTGAAGTCCCTGTCGACGATATCGGCAGAAGTGAAAGATATGGCTGGCCGGGCCCGTTCGAAGAAATTGAAGCCCGAGGAATATCAGGGCGGCTGTACCGCCGTATCCAATCTTGGCATGTTCGGTGTGAAAGAGTTTACCTCGATCATCAACCCGCCACACGCTTCAATTGTTTCCATCGGAGCGGGTGAAAAACGACCCGTAGTGCGGGGCGATGAACTGGCGGTGGCGACCCTTATGTCCGCGACCTTCGCTTTTGATCACCGCGCGATCGATGGTGCTCTGGGTGCGGAACTGGCTGCGGCATTCAAGCGTTTCGTGGAAAACCCGACCAGCATGCTGGTCTGAATTGGATTGGATCAGCGTTCCTGTGTGCGCTTTAGACCGCCCTCATCCCGGATCGCCTCCAACATGATTTGACGTTCCCTGGCGAGATAATTCGTCACAAAAACAAAGGCGACGGCGAAGACAAGAAACAGGAGAGTTTTTGGCAACCAACCTCGTTTGTGCAGTTTCAATCCGTTAAACACCATTGCGGTAACGAACAGGGTGGTCACCAGCAGAACAACGCCCGAATAGCCCAGGCTGTAAAAGGATTCAAAAAACTGCATGTCTCATGGTCCAACCGTGAAATTAGAAACCTCTATTGCGCGCAGGACGCGTTCAAACAAGTGAAAAAGTGTCGCGTGTGCCAATTGTTCGGTTGCGGCAAAGATGATCAACCCCATTTTGTCGCCCGACAGGGCGGCCCAGACGTAAGGCAAATCCATGGCAAACCAATATGATGTGATGATAATTGGCGGCGGACCTGGCGGTTATGTTGCTGCAATCCGTGCCGCACAACTTGGCCTCAAAACAGCGGTCGTGGAACGTGAACATCTGGGCGGTATCTGCCTCAACTGGGGCTGCATTCCAACCAAGGCACTGCTGCGCTCTGCTGAAATCTACAATCACATGGAACATGCTGACAGCTTTGGATTATCTGCAGGCGATTTCGGTTTTGATATCGAAAAAATTGTCAAACGCTCGCGTGGCGTTTCCGGACAATTGAACGGTGGTGTCGGGTTTTTAATGAAAAAGAACAAGGTGGATGTAATCTGGGGCGAAGCTGCAATTACCAAACCCGGCGAAGTTAAAGTTTCAGCTCCAACCAAAGCGGCTGTCGAACCGCAACATCCCTTGCCCAAAGGTGTATTGGAGCCTGGAACTTACACGGCGAAAAACATCATCATTGCAACCGGCGCAAGACCGCGCGCTTTGCCAGGCATGGAACCGGATGGCAAACTGATCTGGTCTTATTTTGAAGCGATGGTGCCGAAGACAATGCCAAAGTCGCTGGTGGTAATGGGATCCGGCGCCATTGGTATTGAATTTGCTTCTTTCTACCGATCCATGGGAGCGGATGTGACGGTGGTTGAATTGATGTCCCAGGTGATGCCAGTGGAAGACCACGAAATTGCCAATCATGCCCAGAAACGATTTGAAAGTCAGGGTATGAAAATTTTGCTGGAGGCCAAGGTCGCCAAGGTTGAAAAGGGCAAGAACAATGTTACGGCCCATGTCGAGACCAAGGACGGCAAAGTGCAGGCAATTACCGCCGAACGGCTGATTTCCGCTGTTGGCGTGGTCGGCAATACCGAAAACCTGGGGTTGGAAGCGCTCGGTGTGAAGACCGACCGTGGTGTGATCACAGTCGATGACTACGGCAAGACAAATATCGCGGGGATTTACGCAATCGGTGATGTTGCCGGAG
>CAJQPW010000215.1 GCA_905480295.1 uncultured Rhizobiaceae group bacterium
CCAAGCTCAGGTCCCATGGCCTTGAACCCTTCGACCATGCCTTCGCCTATTTTGGCGACGGGCTGACCGGCAAGTTCAGGAAAGATCAGCGGTGCAATTTCAGCATATTGCTCAGCTGCTGCGCTCATGTTGAAATCCAGCACATAGGGCAGAACCAGCGCGTTTGACAGGCCGTGCGGGACATGGAAATGGCCGCCCAGGGGATAGGCCAGCGCATGAACCGCCGCGACCGGGGCGTTTGCAAATGCCATGCCGGCAAGCATCGATCCCAGCAGCATGTTGGAGCGGGCATCACGGTCACCACCATTGGTGCAGGCGGTGTGAATATTCGCCCCCAGCAGGGATAGCGCCTGGCGGGCCAAGGTGTCGGAAACGATGTTCTTTTTATGGACCGATGTATAAGCTTCAATTGCATGGACCATGGCATCAATGCCGGTTGCAGCGGTAACGTGGGCCGGCAGGCCGACGGTCAGTTCCGCGTCCAAAATCGCCCAGTCGGGCAGCAATTGCGGGGACACAACGCCCTTCTTTTCATTGGTTCCGGTGGTGACGATTGAGATCGGCGTCACTTCTGACCCGGTACCTGCAGTGGTGGGCGCCAGCACCATCGGAAGTCGACCACCTTTGACTAGACCAATGCCGTACATTTCGCCGATGGGCTGATCGGAACCGACCAGAACGGCGATTAGTTTCGCCGTATCAAGCGACGAACCGCCGCCAACGGAAACAACACCGTCCACGCCGGCAGATTTTGCTTCATCTACCGCGGTCAGGATCATGGCTTCAGGCGGGTCGGCAACGACATCGTCAATGATATGGACGTCGATGCCGGCAGCTTTAATGCCGTCGAGCGCGGCCTGCGCCAGGCCGAGTTCCAAAATCATCTTGTCGGTAACAAAGGCGATTTTCTTACAGCCCATGTCCGCCATCAGGCCCCCGATTTTTGCGGTGGCCCCTACTTCGCAGAGGATCGATTTGGTTGTCTGAAATTGAAAGGCGTGCATGTTCAGTCCACTTCTTCGTCATAAGATTTCAGGCTTTTCAACCTGTTGGTAAGTTTCATATTTTCCGAATAATCCACCGGGCAATCGATAATTGATACCCCGCCATCATTCATTGCAGTGTTGATGGTATCCAGCAGGTCTTCCGTCCGCTCAACTTTATAACCGTTGGCACCAAAACTCTCTGCAAACTTCACAAAGTCCGGGTTGGTAACGTCGATATGGGACGAACGACCGTATTCCCGCATCTGGTGCCACTCGATGAGGCCGTATTTGTTGTCGTTGAAGATCAAAATTGTGATGTTCAGCCCAAGCCGAACCGCTGTTTCAATTTCCTGATTGTTCATCATGAAACCGCTGTCACCACAGACTGCAAGAATGTTGCGGTCCGGATAAACCAGTTTGGCTGCGATGGCACCGGGTAACGCGATACCCATGGAGGCAAATCCGTTTGAAATGATGCAGGTGTTGGGCCGTTCGGCCTGGAACATCCGCGCCATCCACATTTTGTGGGCGCCAACATCGGAGATGACGATGTCTTCCGGCTGCATCGCCTTGCGCAGATCGCAAATGATTTTCTGCGGTTTGATCGGAAACGCCGTGTCGTCGGCGTGTTGGATAAGCATATCGACGATCTTGCCACGCAGCTTTTTCATGGCTGAACAGGGCTTGCGTTCGCTGCGGGCGGCGATGCGTTGCAGGGAGTCCCGCAGATCACCAATCACACCGGCTTCGACGATATAGTTGGTATCCACTTCCGCCGGACTGCCATCGACATGAATGATGCGTTTGTCGTGGTTTGGATTCCAGTGTGCCGGGTCGTATTCAACCATATCGTAGCCGATGCAGATCACCAGATCGGCTTCATCAATGCCGAAAGCCACCAGATCATGAGCTTTCAGACCAACGGTGCCGAGGCTGAGCGGGTGCGATGAGGGAATAACACCCTTGGCCATGAATGTGGTTGCGACCGGTGCGCTGATGGCTTCGGCAAAGGCCACCAGTTCGTCACTGGCATCGCTGCGGATAACGCCATTGCCTGCGATAATGATGGGGTTCTTTGCTTGCGAGATCAGTTCGGCAACCTGGCGGCACTTGCCCACTGCCGCCGTTGACGGCAGGGGTGATTGCACCTTCAGCGGTTGAACATTTTCGACTTCCATGTCGCCAATGTTCTCGGGGAAGTCGATGAAAGCGGCGCCGGGTTTTTCTGCCTGAGCAAATTTAAACGCCTTGCGTACGATCTCCGGAACAATTTCCGGTTCGCGGATCTGAACGGAATATTTGGTGATCGGATCAAACAGGTTGACGAGATCGAGAACCTGGTGGCTTTCCTTGTGCATGCGGGTTGTTGCACCCTGCCCTGCAATGGCGACCAGCGGTGCCCGGTCCATATTGCCATCAGCAACGCCGGTGACCAGATTGGTCGCACCCGGCCCCAATGTCGACATGCAGACACCGGCCCGGCCCGTCAGCCGGCCATACACATCAGCCATAAAGGCCGCGGCCTGTTCGTGCCGGGTAATGATGAATTGTATTGGACTGTCCAGAAGCGCATCCATAACGGCGATATTTTCTTCGCCGGGAATACCGAAAATATATTCGACCCCCTCATGCTCCAGGCACTTTACCAGGAGTTCGGCCGATCTCAGTTTGTTTGACATTTAATTCCCTTATGATTGATGTCGTACATCGCGCTGCGATGCAGAATCATTACTTGCGAAACGTGACTTCGCCATGATGATGAGTGGAGGTGAGCAACTGTTCTGTTTCCGCGCCAACAGGGCTCCATCACCATACGTGTGCAGCGTTGACAACAGCATTGGCCGCAGGGCAGCAATGCATTTTTCACAGACCGGACGATTTTATTGTGTTCTTTGTGCATGTTAGCCTGAACGAAACATCGGTTGCAGGCATAGGATAACAGAATTTTTGTGCAATGCACCATTTTTATGTTGCAACGCACAAATTTTCCTCTATGTTAAACCCGTACCGAGCAAACAAATCGGTAACGCCCCAATTATCTGACGGGCATCCTCCCTGCCCAGTTTGCGAGAAAACCAATGACCAAGAAAACGACGGAAACGACTGATACCATGGAAAAATCACAAGAATATTTCACCACGCAGATCGCCAATTCTAAAAAAGCTGTCGAAAGCGCGATCGAGTACAACGCCGCTGTTTTCAAAGGCAATGAAACACTCGCCAGGAAATATTACGAGAACTACGTCTCCAATGTTGCTGCAGCTTTTGACGGGTTCAAAGCTCTGAACAAAACCAACGACGTAGCCGAGTTCTACAAGGTTGCAACGTCCAACGCAGCAGCCGCCGCCGAGCATCTTTCAGACCAGAGCAAAGGTGTTGTTGAACTGTCCGGTAAAGTCCTCAAGGAAACCGGTGAAGCCGGTCGCCTTGCTTACTCCAAAGGTTTTGCCGTCAGCCTCTAAGTCCTTCCTCCTCCCAGGACTGGCTGACAGCATGTCGAAGGCCGCCGACTCATTGAACGTGAGTCGGCGGCTTTTTTTTGGCTGAACCAGCCAACCCGCCTCTACAACAGTCCCTGCATCGGCACCCGTAATTGTGCAGCGCAATAAAACTGCTTTCAAACTGACATAATTCCCGCTAGCTTCTGCGACGACACAAATGTCGTTGTGACGGAAACCGGGGGCAGGTTTTGAAACAAAACAAAAACAAAGATGCTGCCGGTTCATCCGGCAAGTCACCTTCCGGTGAAGCCATCCTGATCAAAAAATACCCCAATCGCCGCCTCTATAACACGGCAAGCTCGACCTACATCGTGCTCGACGACGTTGTTGATCTGGTCAAAGCCGGCACGCCTTTTGTCATCGAAGATAAGAAGACCGGGGAAGACATTACCCGGACCATTCTCAACCAGATAATATTCGAGCAGGAAATCAAACCCTCGAATTTTCACTTTCCCTTGGAATTCCAGAAGCAGCTGATCGCCATGTATGGAGATTCATACGGCCAGATGGTTCCCAACTATCTGACTGAATCCCTAAACCTGTTCACCGCAGAGCGGGAGCAGATGGGCCATGCGTTTGAAAGTGCGGTGAACCAGAACACAAGAGCGATGTTGGAATACAGTCAAAAACTGGCCCGGCAGAACATGGAAATGTTCAAACAGTCCTGGTCGATGTTTGGCATGGCGCCGCAAGCCCAGTCGGATACGACGACAACCGAAACTTCTGCTGCTGCCGCTGCCGCTGAGCCATCGTCCGACGACAATGGCCGCACCAGTGAGCTTAAAAACATCCAAAGTCAAATTGATGCGCTGCAGGAACGCCTTAAGTCGCTGAAATAAGCCGCACGAAAGTCATTATGCCCCACAGAACGATTCAGCCTGCCAAGGCCTATTCCAAACATTATCACCTGGGACTTGGTTTTCACGGTTTTCACCGCATCAACTATCTGGAATGGGGTGATGCGACTGCTTTCAATCACATGGAAACGCTGTTCTGTGTCCATGGCCTGACGAGAAATGCCCGGGACTTCGACTTCCTCGCCAACAAGATGTGCACCCAATACCGCATCGTTTGCCCCGACGTGGTTGGTCGTGGTGATAGCGACCACATTCCCGAAGATGGCTATAACTACCTGCAATACAACGCCGACATGAACGCGCTGATTGCCCGGCTCGGGGTAACCGAGATCAACTGGCTGGGCACATCGATGGGTGGCATCATTGGCATGGTGCTGGCATCGGTTGCGCAATCCCCGATCAAGCGGCTGATCGTCAATGATATCGGGCCGGAAGTCTCACGCGAAGCGCAGATGGCGATCGGGGAATATATCGGCCGCTCCGATGATTTTGTGAGCGTCGCCGCTGTGGCCAATCACCTGCGCCGCATTTACAGCGAATTTGCTCCCATGACCGACGCGGATTGGGAACATATGGCCCATTATTCGAGCCGCCGTACCAAACAGGGCACGTTCCGGTTGAAAGTTGACAACCGGGTGGGTGAAGCGTTTCGCGACGCAATATCCTATTTTAACGTGGACATGTGGGACACCTGGGAACGCATCAGTTGCCCGGTGCTGGTTCTGCGTGGAAAAGAATCCAGCTTCCTGTCGGAAGAAACAGCCGAGCGCATGTTGGCCTGTGGGCCGGAAACAACACTGGTGGAATTCGACGATACAGGGCATACACCCACCCTGCGCAATGACGAACAGGTTAGCGTAATCAGCGATTGGCTGGCGGAAAATTAAGGAGCCCATCGGGCTGGAGAGAGAGCACGTACAGCACGTGCAGCGAAAACAGAAAGAACGACAATGACTGAATTCTACAAGGAACAGTGCCTGATCAACGGACAGTGGGTCGGCTCCGGACAAACACCGGTTACCAATCCAGCCAATGATGAGCAAATTGCAACCGTCCCCAATTTTGGTGCTGATGAAGCCAATCAGGCGATTGAGGCTGCAAAGGCGGCATTTGGCCCCTGGTCCAAATTGCTTGCCAAAGAACGCTCCGCCATCCTGCGTCGCTGGTATGAATTGTTGGTCGAAAACGCCGATGAACTTGCAGCGCTGCTGACCCGCGAACAGGGCAAGCCACTGGCAGAAGCAAAGGGAGAAATTCTCTATGCGGCGTCCTTCGTTGAATTTTACGCTGAAGAAGCAAAGCGGATTTATGGCGAAACCATTCCCAGCCCCTATGCCGATGGGCGCATTGTCGTCATCCGTCAGCCGATCGGCGTTGTTGCCGCGATTACGCCGTGGAACTTTCCTGCTGCAATGATCACCCGCAAAGTTGCCCCTGCCTTTGCCGCCGGTTGTACCGCGGTTGTGAAACCAGCACCTGATACCCCGCTGACAGCGTTTGCGGTTGCCGCACTGGCCCAGGAAGCGGGTTTGCCCGATGGTGTGCTCAATGTGATTTCCGGCGACGCCATTGCGATTGGTGGAGCGCTGTGTTCAAGCCCCGACGTGCGTGCCATGACCTTCACCGGCTCCACGGCAGTCGGCAAGATTTTGATCAAACAATGCGCCGATACCGTCAAGCAGATGGGTCTGGAACTGGGTGGCAATGCCCCCTTCATCGTCTTTGACGACGCGGACATTGATGCGGCAGTTCAGGGAGCCATGCTCTCCAAGTTCCGCAACGCCGGCCAGACCTGTGTTTGTGCCAACCGTATCTATGTTCAAGATGCGGTGTATGACGAATTTGCCGCCAAGCTTGCGGTGGAAGTTGAAAAACTGAAAGTTGGCCATGGCGATCAGCCCGGCGTAACCCAGGGGCCGCTGATCAACGACGCCGCAGTGGCCAAGGTTGAAGATCACATCGCCGATGCCGTATCCAAGGGCGCCTCGGTGACGACCGGCGGTAAGAAACATGAGATGGGAGACCGTTTCTTCCATCCAACTGTTCTGACCGACGTCACAGTCGACATGAAGATTACCCGTGAAGAGACCTTCGGTCCGGTGGCACCGCTTTATCGGTTCAAGGAAGATGAAGAAGTTGTCGAACTGGCCAACGCTACAGAATTCGGCCTGGCATCTTATTTTTACGCCCGCGATATCGGCCGGATCTGGCGGGTTGCAGAAGCGCTCGATTACGGCATGGTCGCTATCAATACCGGCATTTTGTCAACTGAAGTTGCGCCATTTGGTGGGGTCAAGGAATCCGGTATCGGGCGCGAAGGCTCAAGCCATGGCGTCGATGAATTTACCGAGATGAAATATCTCTTGATGAGCGGCCTCTAGACCACAGCCTCAAAACGCTTCAGGGGCAGGCCTTCTGGTTCTGCCCCTTTTTTTGTCTTCGACATCAATTTCGTACACGAAAAGTTGGGACTTGGTGCATTGGCCTGAGGCACCAAATTCGTTAGCCTGCCAGCACAATCGATCCGGATCTGTGATAGGGCATCATGACAAAGCACAATTTTTTTACACGACCTCTTGCGGCCACACTCCTGGCAGGTGGCCTGCTAACCGGCTTGACCGGTGTCTCCATGGTCAGCAAGACCGCTGCGGCGACTGGTAATGTCATCGAAATCAAGGGGGAGATGATCGACACCTGGTGCTATTTTTCCGGTGTCATGGGCGATTCTGACGCAACCCGGGGCACGGCCCATCATACCTGTGCGCTATGGTGTGCAGCGGGGGGAATTCCCGTCGGCGTCCGAACCGAAGAAGGCGAAGTCTACATGGTATTGAAATTCAAGGGGGAAGACCCGCTTGAACAGACCGATACACTGATGGAAATCCAAAGCGATATCATCACGGCGCGGGGAAAACACTTCCTGCGCGATGGGGTTAATTACATCATAGTCGAAAATGTGGTGGCCAATGATGGCATCACCTATCTCAGCCACGAGGACTACGATTCGGTTCCTCCCTTTTCCAAACCCAAGAAAAGCAAGTGAGGCTCACCATGTCAGTAAAACCTCTGATTGCAGCAATCGTTTCCCTGTCCTGCGCCGGATTTATTGCCCAAGGCGCCCAGGCTGAAGACTATTCAAAAAACAGCAAGGCAAAAGAATGGAACCTCTACGGCGAACAAAAAGCACTGTTCTCCGGTAAAGTCGTCGATATTTTGTGCGAATTGACCGGGGATTGTCCGGCAAATTGCGGCGATGGCAACCGGCACATGGGCATTGTGCGTGCCGATGATAACCGTTTGATCGCAGTTCTGAAAAACCGTCAGGCGTCCTTCAATGGTGCGACAGAAGACTTGCTGCCCTATTGCAACAAGAATGTTGATGTCGACGGCTTGATGGTCGGTGAGGACGAAGTTGTGGAAACGCAGTTCTATATGGTTCAGCTGATCCGGGAAACCGGGGCAGCAAAGTGGAACAAGACCACACGCTGGACCAAACGCTGGCGGGCAAAGAACCCCGAAGCCAAGGGCAAGGGTGCTTGGTTCCGGCGCGATCCACGGGTGAAAAAACAACTCGCCCGTACCGGTCACTTCGGACTTGGCCTCGAATTTGATCAGAAATATCTGGAAGAAAACGAGTGAACCTGCTCGCCGCACTGACAACAAAAAATGCCGCCATCGGTCTGGCCCTGGTTATGGGGCTAGGCGCTGGTGCTTTTGCAGCAGCATTTTCGGCGCGCACCGAATTACCGGCATCCGCGCGTCCCGATCCAAAGCGCTTTTCAGTTGACGCCTCCAACACACCGGGCTTCCCACAGATAAAGGGAGGCGATTTTGACCTGATCGACCATCACGGCAACCCGCGTACGTCAAAAAGTCCTGATGGCAAATTCCAGCTGTTGTTTTTTGGCTATTCAAACTGCAAGGCGATCTGCTCAATGGCGCTGCCCACGCTGGCCGAGGCCGTCGACCTGCTGGAAGGCATGAACGCTGCCGTGACCCCGGTGCTGATAACCGTTGATCCGAAAAGGGATACGGTGGAAGAGCTGAACAAATCCGTGGGCGACATCCACCCGAAAATGGTTGGCCTCACCGGCCCGCAGGACCGACTGGATGTGGCCTATAAGGCGTTCAATCTGGAAAAGAAGTTCCTGTTTGAACATGTCGATGAGGGGGCCGTCTATTCCCATGGGTCATTCATCTACCTGCTTGGGCCGGATGGAGCCTTCAAGACCCTGTTTGCACCCGTGATAAGCCCGGTGCGCATCGCAGAAATCAGCGCCGGCTATATCGCTGAATCAACCAACTAGCTGCTGCGGGATTGAGCTGAGTTTTTTCAGCATCAGGATCGCAAGCCGGTGACATACATTTTGCATTTTTATGCACACTGCCGTTTGATACGCAGGTAACAAGCAATTGGCGGAGTGACCCCATGCAGCAGGCTGAAGACTTCAGGCAGGAATGTGACGCATTGGCCCAGATACTGGAGGATCTGCCGCACGAAACCTTTGACCGGGAGACCCAGTTCAAAGGCTGGAGCATCAATGACGTCATCGGTCACCTGCATATGTTCAACGTGGCTTCCCGGTTGACGCTGGAAAGCGGTGATGCGTTTTCTGCATTTTACGCCCCTGTCGCGGCATTGGTCGGACAGGGGAAATCCATGCTGGAAGCCCAATATGTCTGGCTCGATGGTCTGTCGGGACGCGCCCTGTTTCTGGCCTGGCAAGCGGAATGTATGACCACGGCCGATCTCTATGCTGACGCCGACCCGAAGACGCGTGTGCGATGGGCCGGACCGGACATGAGCGCCCGTTCCTCCATCACCGCCCGGCAGATGGAAACCTGGGCCCATGGTCAGGAAGTTTTCGACTGTCTTGGACTTGTCCGCACCGACACCGATCGTATCAAAAACATCGCCCATCTGGGGGTCAGCACTTTCGGCTGGACCTTCATCAACCGTGGGGAAACAGTGCCCGAACCCGCGCCCTATGTGCGCCTGACGGCACCGTCCGGAGCGACATGGGATTGGAATACGCCACAGGATGACAATCAGGTCTGCGGCAATGCGGTGGAGTTCTGTCAGGTGGTCACCCAGACCCGCAACGTCGCTGATACCGAATTGCAATCTTCAGGTGACGTTGCGACCCGCTGGATGGCATTGGCCCAATGCTTTGCTGGTGCGCCCAATGATCCCCCGGCGGCAGGTTCGCGCCACCCTGAATAGAGAAAGCGGTGCTCTATAGGTAGAGCAGCGATTGTCCTGCTTCATTGAACAGATGCATTTTGTCATTTTTCGCTGTCAGGCCGATACGATCACCCCGTTTGGCATCGAGCGTCCCGGGCAATTTCGCCACCACCGGATCGGCGGCACCCTCAACTTCGACATAGAGGTTGGTCACCTCACCGAGGGATTCAACAAGGGTTATAGTGCCTTCCACCAGGGGAGATTTGCCACCATCAACCGCCATGTCTTCGGGTCGAAAACCCAGTTTGACCCCCTGCCCCTCAAGCGCCTTGTCCGATTTGATTGGCACGGTTGTCGTACCACCGCCCGGCAGTTTCACCTTGGTACTGGTGCCGGCAGACTGAACATTTGCCGATACAATATTCATCGCGGGAGACCCGATGAATTGCGCCACAAACAGGTTGGCCGGACGCTCATAGAGCTCGATTGGCGCACCCACCTGTTCCAGATAACCCGCAGACAGCACGACAATACGGTCGGCAAGCGTCATCGCCTCCACCTGATC
>CAJQPW010000216.1 GCA_905480295.1 uncultured Rhizobiaceae group bacterium
GGCTTCGCCAAAAGCGGCCGTCGGATAACAATCTCGTTCTTTTGCATCAAGAAAGGGCACCACAATCCCCGTGGCGCGCAGCCCGCAGGGAAGTCCACTGTCGGCTTCAATTTGCGCCACCCAGCGGGGAATGCGCTCCAGGCTCAGCTGGCCAAGTTGCAAGAGATCGCCACGCAATCCTTCGGCATGGGGAGCCAGCATTCCTGCAGCCACGAAGCCAGCTGCCTCGTTGCGTCGCCTGCTTAGCACGGTGACGCAACGGCCGCGCCGGGCCAGCTGATGGGCGATGGCGAGGCCCATGAGTCCTCCGCCGAGGATTAAAATTTGATTCTTAAAAGGGTTGCTGCCTGCCTTCATGTCGGGTTCCGGACCGTTGTTTCCCGTCGTGTTGTCTCAGGATGATGTGCTGCTCGTATCTCTTCCTAAGACTCAGTTGTCGGTCAGGACAGAGAATTGAACTTCAAGGCCTTGATGTTGTTCAGGATCACGATTCCAGTCCGTTCGCTGATTGGGCTTAGAGGGATCTCAAGCCTCAGATTTCCATCTTTGGTGTGCCTTATTTTAACAGCTTGTTCCCATTGGGCAGCTGTGGGAACAAGAAAGGGGTCTTCCATTAGTTCACTTAGAACAGGTGAAAGCAGAATTCTGTCTCCTTCCCCACTGTTGAAATCTTCAATGATTTGCGGGCCATCGATCAGCCCTTTGAGGCTGATGACAAACACGTCTGCACCAAGTCCTCCTTGCAAGCGATTGCTTCCGCCCTTGCCATCAAGTTTGTCGTTGCCAAGCCCGCCCTTGAGGTCATCATCTCCGGCTTGACCTTGAAGAATGTCATTCCCCTTAGCACCCTGAAGTGTGCTGCCATCGGGAGATGAAGTGATGAAATCGTTGCCTGATGTTCCATTATAAATAAAGTTTCCTGCAGAGATGATTGTTTGTGTTATTGATGATTCGATTGCTGCCTGATGCTCCGCAAGTGTGAGCTCGATTGCTTTCGCAAGCATTCTGTGGCCGGCTTCGGTCGGATGTAATGAGTCAAAGTAGAGAAAATTAGCTTCGGTTTGTTTCCGGTGGGATGTCTGATTCTCTGCGGCAACTGTAGGCAGGTTGTATAGAATTCCGTCTTTCTGGTCAAGCTGAGCTTCATCTTGTGCAGCATCAGTTGTATTGGTAATGCCATATTGCTTGAAGTTTCCGAGTTTGTCACCAAAACGCTTCCAGTTGTATTCGTATTCGTTATTGAAGGAAATAATCGTTGCATAGGGGAACATTTTTGTGATTTCGTTTGCTATTTGTTGGGTTTTGATGTGTAGGATCGAGTTGGCGCCAGACTGAATTTGCGCCTGCCAGCTCTGTGGAAGATCTCTGATGTAGGGCAGGACATAGTTCACCCCATCCACGCTGCCAATGATCGGGGCCCCACTAGAGATTAAGACAGTTTTTGCATTGCTATTGCGCAGCAAGGTGATCAGATTGGCTTTGCTGTTGTTCAGAATCTGCTCAAAAGCGGTGTTGAGATTCTGTTGCTGCAGTACCGTCGCCAGGATGTCATTTCCTCCGCCCCATATCACAGTGAGTTGGGCAGAAAGATCGCGGCGATCGCGTTGGAAAAAATGCTCAATCTGTGAGCGTATCCCTAATTGGCTGACGGCATAAGGAGGCTTAAGGAGCTCTGTTGGGAACTGTCCAAAAGCATTCAAAACATCAAAGATCGTCTTTCGGCCAGTCAGGGCGCCGCCAAGCGCATAGGAGGGGTTCTCGTCGGTTGCGGTGATTGGGCTTGGACCTCCCCCGACGAAGCGATTGGTAATGTCTGAACAAAACTTGTTCTGCGTCGATGTGCCAATGGATTGGCGTAAGAAGGTTTGCCAGTTATTGTTCGAATGATTAAACGTTTTGCCGCTCCATCCAGGACGGGCGTTGGGATAGAGAATCTGTTTGTACATGGCGGCCGATCTTGAGCCAAAATCGCTCATGCTGTCGCCGAAGACAGTGATGTTTGGAATATTCTTATGGCTGTCATCTGCTCTGTACGATCTTTCGATAGGGATCGGCGGTGTTGGACAGTCGAGATACATTTTATTGGTTCAGTGATGACTTACGTTATCGCTTTTGTCGCTGATCTTTTTTATTTGGGTGATGCTTCTTTCAACGAAGTTGTGAAGCGTTGCTGTATTGGAGGTCGGAATGACTTGCTGCAGCCTCCCATTCTGATTGCTGTCACGCCATAGAATTGAGACGGTTTAACGACGTTCAAAGCTGATGGCGGCACCTGCAGCAACCCTTTTGCCTTGGGAGGCCGTGATCGGTCTTGAGACCCATGTGCAGTTGGGCACCAACAGCAAGATTTTCACGTCCGCTTCCACGACTTACGGGGATGACCCCAACACCCATATCGATCCCGTGGTGTGTGGCCTCCCAGGCACGCTTCCGGTTTTGAATCGAAAAGTGCTCGAGTACGCCGTTAAGGCCTCGATGGGACTGAACTTGAACATCGCTGAGCACAGCAAATTTGATCGCAAGCAATATTTCTATCCAGACCTTCCTAAGAATTATCAAATCACTCAATTCGATCAGCCGATTGCAGAAGAGGGTTGGATTGAGGTGGAAGTTGCAGAGAAAGGCAAAGACACCTACCTGAAAAAGATTGGAATCGAGCGCCTGCACATGGAGGAAGATGCCGGCAAGTTGGTTCATGCTGGAAGCGATCGCCTGGCGGGCTCTACGCATTCGCTGGTCGACTACAACCGAGCGGGTGTAGCCCTAGCCGAGATCGTGAGTAAGCCCGATTTGCGCAAC
>CAJQPW010000217.1 GCA_905480295.1 uncultured Rhizobiaceae group bacterium
CGGCACGGCTGGCAGAATTTCCCAATCCGTAGGCGCGCGCATACACTTTAGCCTTGCACTCACAGCATGGGCATGTTTTGTGCCCTTCATTCTTTAGCCGAGTTGAACCATGCCTCATATCCTGATCGTCGATGCACCTTATTACACGCATATTTCCGATGCGCTGATGGCAGGTGCTGAAGAAGCGCTTAAACGCGAAGGTGCCACATGGGAACGGGTCGCGGTTCCAGGTGTACTGGAAATCCCGGCAACGGTTTCCATGGCGCTGGAGGGAATGAGCCGGGGAAACACTCATTATGACGGATTCGTCACGCTGGGCTGTGTCATCCGGGGCGAAACGACCCATTACGACATTGTTGCTTTTGAATCGGCACGCGCCATCATGGACCTGACAATCGCTGAATGCCTGGCGTTGGGTAACGGTATTCAAACCGTCGAAAACGAAGAGCAGGCGGTGGCAAGGGCAGATAAGAATGCCTTGAACAAAGGTGGACATGCGGCAATGGCAGCGCTGGAAATGATCAAGTTGCGGGATAAGTTTCTTGTCTGATCAAGCCCGATCAAAGCCGGCTAACAAGCGCGGCGCAGCCCGACTATCAGCTGTACAGGCTCTGTACCAGATGGACGTTGGTGGCATGGGCTTGACCGAAATTGTTGCAGAATATGAAAATTTTCGTCTCGGTAGAGAAATTGACGGCGAAACTTATCTGCAGGCAGATGCGTCCTGGTTCCGGGGTATTGTTTCCGGTGTGGTAAAGGATCAAAAGCGCATTGACCCGATCATTCATGATGCGCTCACCGATGATTGGCCGCTGGCGCGTATTGATTCCACGCTGCGCGCCATCCTGCGAGCGGCGGTGTTTGAATTTACCAAGCGTCGGGATGTTGATGCCAGAGTAGTCGTCACTGAATATGTTGAAGTTGCCAAAGCATTTTTCGATGGCGACGAGCCAAAAATGGTCAACGGGGTTTTGGACCGTGTTGCCAGAAAGCTGCGCGATGGTGAATTGGATGCCAAAGCTGAAAATGCCGAATCCGCCAACAGTGCGGAGCCGGGAGGGCAGGGGTGAGCCGGTCTGGTGAATTCGACTGGATATCCCAATATCTCGCGCCTCTGGCCGGCCCAAATTCCTTTGCACTAACCGACGATGCGGCCTTGCTTGAAGTGCCGAAAAACCAAAACATCGTGGTGACCCAGGATGCGATTGCCGAAGGCGTCCATTTTCTTACCGATGACCGGTTGGATTGGGTGGCCCGCAAAGCCCTTCGGGTCAATATTTCAGACATTGTTGCGAAAGGCGGCAGGCCCTACGCCTATTCGATGGCGCTTGGTGTTCCCGATCAATGGCGGGATACGGATATGCAACTGTTCTGCCAGGGACTTGCCGAAGATCAGCGCATCTATGACATGACGCTGACTGGTGGTGACACCTATCGTTCGCCTGGTGGGCTGACAATCGCCATCACCATGTTTGGTGGCGTTTCAAATAACAGATATAAAAGCCGCCATGGTGCATCTGCTGGAGATATTCTTATTGTCAGTGGCTGCATTGGTGAGGCAGCTCTTGGACTTCAGGTGGCCACTGGCGCGCTGAAATGCGCAGAGGCAGACCAGCGCCAGCTGTTGCAGGCCTACCATCTGCCGGACCCTCCGCTCGCACTGGCCGAATGTGTGGCAAAACATGCCACAGCATCGATGGATATATCCGACGGGTTGATGGGCGATTGCCGAAAACTGTGTACCGCATCATCGGTTGCCGCGGTGGTTGATCGTAACGCGATTCCTTTGTCCGCGCCTGCAAAGCGAATAATTGAACAGGATGAGGCACTTTGGAAGGCCGTTCTTGCGGGCGGAGACGACTACCAGGTGCTTGCCACAGTTGCGCCCGCAGATGTTGATGCTTTTATTTCGCTTGCGTGTGAACACGATTTGGTTGCAACGCAAATTGGATTCATTGACGGGACAGAAAGCGGTGCGGTCGCACTGGACATTGATGGTGTTCGCGTGTCCATTGATGCTTACTCGTATTCTCATTTTTAAGCGCCTGCATGCCCAATCAATCGGTAGCGGATCCCAATGGCTCGGCAAAGCGTAACGCGCTGCTGCTGGCAACAGCGCAGGCGTTTTGCGGCGCTGCGGCGCCCATTTCTATTGCTTTGGGTGGGCTCGTTGGTTTCTACCTGCTTGACGGCGACAAGTCCTTGGCCACAACCCCGGTTACCATCTACAACCTTGGCGTCGCCCTGACCGCTCTCCCCGCGGCGTTGTTGATGTCACGTGTTGGTCGAAGACTTGGTTTCATCTCCGGCGCATTTGTTGGCATCATTGGTGCCATTGTTTCCAGCTACGCGATATATTTCGGCAGCTTCATGATGTTTTGTGTGGGCATGGCGCTGACCGGTTCTGCTGGTGCCTTCACACAGCAATTGCGGTTTGCTGCAGCTGATCAGGGAACCACAGCGTTCAAACCCAAAGCGATTTCCTGGGTTCTGGCCGGCGGGATCTTCGCCGCCATCATCGGTCCGCAAACGGCAATTTACTTCATCAATCCCGATGCTGCCTCCAATGATGTCGCAGGTCTTTATCTCGGCGGTTCTGTGTTTGTGGTCGGTTGCATTCTGGCTGCGGTGCGCAATGGGTTCAACAGACCGTCTGACTTTGTGATTTCTGTTGTTTCAATCGCTCTTGCGACGGCCGCAGCTTACATGCTCGGAGAGCCGATCGCATCATTCATCCGGGAATTGTTTGTTCCGATTGAATTTGCTGCCGCCTACCTTGCTGGCATGCTTTTACTGTTGATCGGCATTGTTGTGTTGAGTCAG
Organism: uncultured Rhizobiaceae group bacterium; assembly: GCA_905480295.1. Classification (GTDB taxonomy): domain Bacteria; phylum Pseudomonadota; class Alphaproteobacteria; order Rhizobiales; family Rhizobiaceae; genus Pseudahrensia. Next base: position 2,824 of record CAJQPW010000217.1, read on the forward strand.
CTGAGAATGGACCGACCGCATTCCGACTATGCGAAGGGCAAAGCTGACACCGGGCGGCCGCTTGGTGTCATCATTCGTCAACCTCGGTTCATTGTATCCGTCATCTGCGCAGTCGGATCCTATGCTCTGATGTCCTTTGTGATGACGGGTGCACCCTTGGCGATGAAATTGTGTGGTTTCAGCCCCGATGATTCCACCTGGGGCATTCAATGGCATGTGATGGCTATGTTTGGCCCGAGCTTTTTTACCGGTCACCTGATTACGCGTTTCGGCAAGGAAAAGATTGTTGCTGTGGGCATGTTGCTCCTGGTGAGTTGTGCCGCTGTTGCGCTGTCGGGAATCAGCCTGACCAATTTTTACATTGCGCTGATATTGTTGGGGTTTGGATGGAACTTTGGGTTCATTGGCGCAACGTCAATGTTGACCGATACCTATGAGCCGGAAGAGAAGGCCAAAGCCCAGGGTGCCAACGACTTTTTGCTTTTTGCTTCCGTCGCATTCGGTTCATTCATGTCCGGGCAGATACTCAACGCCTTCGGCGACAATGGCTGGAACGCGATCAACTATACCATCTTGCCTGTCGTGGCAGTTTGCTTGTTGTCGTTGCTCTGGTTGCGGACAAAAACACCGCGCACCTTCGCTTAATACCAGCAATCAGGCCAATGAGCTAAACCGGGCTCTTGGCAGGGTTAGGTGCCGAACGGGTTGATTGACCCACCGCTTCTCAACAATTGACCGAGGAATGAGAGTTCACGTCCGCCAGTTGGTGTAACGCGACCGATGAAGTCGAATACTTTTCCGTCTTTCAATCCGTAGTTGGCGATGTTCTGCACGGTATCATCGCCGCTCAGATACACTGCCAATACCCGTTGATCGACGACTTCAGGTCTCATGAACGCAACCGGGCGGGCTTTCTTAAGACTGATATAGTAGAAAGTTTCCCCACCGTCTTGCCGCCTTTGGGTTGTTGATGGTGTTCCCAGTGACAACAAAACCTGCTCGCGCGACGATCCCTCAGGAACCAGCGCCAGTGAATCTTCGTTCATCTGGTATCCATGGGACAGGACCTGGCTGGTGGAGTTGCAGGCCGAAAGCAACAAGGGTGCAGAGACTGCACCAAGAATCAGCAGGCCGGTACTCGTACGATGCGCCGATTTAAGCTGTTTTTTCTTCGTAATCATGCGTTTTCTCCGTCCCCCTGGACGCGCCCCCTGTTCGACAGCTCAATTAGATCTTATATCGATGCGGTAATTCGCATCCTATATTCTTCTTATCTGGTTTTTCGGACATGTTCAAAGCCCTGTTTGGCCAAAACGTCAACGCCAAACTTGCACACGCACTTTATGGCGCGGTTGTGGCAAGAGCCCGAGATCAGGGTTTTTATACCCAATACGGAGTTCCCGATACCTTTGACGGTCGCTTTGAAATGCTCGTGATGCATTTGTTTTTGCTACACACACGGTTGAAGGAAGAAGATCAAAATACCCGCAATGTTTCCCAGCAGGTGTTTGATGCCTTCATCGACGACATGGACAGCGCTTTGCGTGAAGCGGCGGTCGGTGACCAGACTGTTCCCAAAAGGATCGCCAAGATGACACAGGTTTTTTATGGCCGCACGGGTGCTTATGAAACCGCGCTGGCAAGCGAAGACCGTCTGTCCGAATTGGCCGATGTCATTGCCAGGAATTTGTTTCCAGACATTGACCCGCCGGGGCACGAAAAGGCATTGGCAGTCTATATGAACTGGCAGGTTGAGCAGTTGGAGAACAGCACAGCCTATGCCATCGTCAATGAGCAGGTCCCGTTTCAGGGTCCTCTACTGGAGGAAGCCGAATATGCCGTCTGAAGCCGAAGCGGCATTTTCTTTGCCGGTCAATGTCCGCCGGTTGCCCAAAAAAGGACAGATGCTCCTTTTCGAAGCTTCAAAAGAGCAGAGGGAACAAATCGCCAGGGATTACAACCTTATCAGCATTGAATCATTTAATGCAGAAGGACTTGTTGCTCCGTGGAAACGCGACGGGGTCAAATTGACAGGCCACGTGAAGGCGCAGGTTACTCAGCCCTGTGCGGTGAGTGGCGAGCCACTGAGCGCCGTGGTGGATGAAGCCGTAGAGGTGCTGTTTTTGCCGGAAGGTTCACGATTGGCCCGTCCCGCGACCGACGCCGACGGTGAAATCGTTTTCGACCCAATGGGGGATGACCTGCCGGAACCTTTTGTTGGAGATTCTATTGATCTGGCACAATCCTGGTTGGAGTTTTTTGACCTTGGATTAGATCCCCATGCGCGCATCGAAGGCGCCGAATTCGACCGCTCTGGATTGAATTTGTCACAAGATTCACCGTTTTCGGTGTTGGCAGACATGAAACCATCTCTGAAAAACTCCTGAATCGGCCCAATTTGGCTCGCAATTGCAATTCCCTTTGTGTATTTCATCTTTCGTAGTAGGCGGGAGTTGCCGTCACGCTCGTTTTGCATGCCAAACCCGATGAACTGAAAGTCTCGTTTCACCTCCATGTCCAATAAAGCAAAAACAATCACAATTGCGCTGGATGTGATGGGCGGAGACAAAGGGCCGGAAGTGGTTCTGGCGGGTGCGGAATTGTCGCGCAGGCGATATCCGGAAATTCGTTATGTTCTGCACGGCGAAGAAGCCGCCGTTTTGCCGGTGCTCGACCAATATGAGCGGCTCAAAGCCGAATCCGTGTTTCACCCATGCGAAATGTCGATTTCGATGGATGCAAAGCCGAGCCAGGCCTTGAGAAAGGGGCGACGTGTTTCCGGAATGTGGAAAGCCTTGGAGTCGGTCAAAACCGGTGAGGCGGATGTGATGGTTTCTGCAGGCAATACCGGCGCGCTGATGGCGATGGCGCGATTCTGCCTGCGCATGATGCCCGGTATTGAACGACCGGCACTCGCCGCTGTGTGGCCCAATCTTCAAGGCGAAAGTATTGTGTTGGATGTTGGGGCCACTATCGGTGCAGATTCTGAAGCGCTGGTTGACTATGCATTGATGGGAAGCGCGATGGCCCGCGCTCTGTTTGATTTGGATCGTCCCCGCGTAGGACTGCTGAACATTGGTGTGGAAGAGGTGAAGGGGTTAGAGGAAATCCGTTCCGCTGGTACCCGTTTGAAAGAAATCAATCTGCCAGGCATGGATTATCGCGGCTTCGTTGAGGGTGATGATCTTGGTCGGGGCGGCGTCGATGTTGTTGTCACTGAAGGATTCACCGGCAACATAGCTCTAAAAAGTGCTGAGGGCACGGCGCGTCAGGTTGGCACATATCTCCGCGAAGCGATGTCGCGCACTTTGATGGCCCGAATTGGATACCTATTTGCCAAACAGGCTTTTCGTCGACTGCGCGACAAGATGGACCCGGGCAAAGTCAATGGTGCTGTTTTTTTGGGGCTCAATGGCATTGTCATCAAAAGCCATGGCGGCACCGATGCTGAAGGTTTTGCCAGCGCCATTGATGTGGGGCACAATATGATCCGTAATTCCCTGCAGCAGAAAATTGCAACTGACCTTGAAAAAACCCGTTTCGGTGAGCTTGCACCGACTGGAGATAGTAAATGATTCGTTCCGTCGTATTGGGCTCCGGCGCTGCCAAACCACGCACTGTTGTTACAAATGCCGAATTGGCGACCAAAATCGACACGTCTGACGAATGGATTCAGCAAAGAACAGGCATTAAGCAGAGATATATCGCCGAACCAGATGAAACGACGGCAAGTCTTGGAGAAGCAGCCGCCCGTGCTGCGCTGGCGGATGCCGGCATCACGGTCGATGATATCGACATGATCCTGCTGGCTACGTCAACGCCGGACAATACTTTTCCGGCAACTGCCGTCAATATTCAGGATCGGCTCGGAATGAAACACGGCGCCGCCTTTGATCTGCAGGCGGTCTGTTCGGGCTTCGTATTCGCTATAACCACGGCTGACAATTACATCAAAGCCGGACGCGCAAAACGCATTCTCGTAATCGGCGCAGAAACTTTTTCCCGCATTCTGGACTGGGAGGACCGCACCACCTGCGTGCTATTTGGCGATGGGGCAGGGGCCGTTATTCTGGAGGCGCAGGAAGGGGTTGGACTGTCTAACGATCGCGGCATTTTGACCAGTCACCTGCGTTCTGATGGTTCACACCGGGACAAACTTTACGTCGATGGCGGACCGTCTTCTACCCAGACGGTCGGACATCTGCGCATGCAGGGACGAGAGGTCTTTAAACACGCAGTGGCGATGATTACGGATGTAATCGAAGCGGCATTTGAAGAAACCGGTCTGACGGCAGAAGACATCGATTGGTTCATTCCCCACCAGGCCAACCGACGCATAATCGACGCTTCAGCAAAAAAACTGAACATCGCTTCAGAAAAGGTGGTGCTGACGGTTGATCAGCATGGAAATACTTCCGCCGCATCCATACCGCTGGCGATTGACGTTGCGGTCTCTGACGGTCGGTTGAAAGAAGGAGACCTGGTGTTGCTGGAAGCCATGGGTGGTGGATTTACCTGGGGTGCAGTATTGGTGCGTTGGTAAGGATAACCGACGGATTTGTTCGGCCAATCGGCGTTGAATACAGTTGACCTAAGGTCACAATTGACCGAAACGCGGTCTGCGCTTAGTGTTTAACTGAACCAAAGTTCCAAATAGTCCGAATTATAAGATTGGGCAAAGAAGATGGGGATTGCTTAAATGGCTGGAAATACACTAACCCGAGCAGATTTGAGCGAGGCGGTTTACCAGCAGGTGGGCCTTTCCCGGTCGGAATCGTCTAATCTCGTAGAGGCCGTTCTTGAGGAAATTTGCCAGGCGGCGGTCCGTGGCGAGACAATAAAACTTTCATCATTTGGTACTTTTTCGATTCGTTCGAAAAATGAACGCATCGGTCGTAATCCAAAAACTGGTGAAGAAGTACCAATTACTCCCAGAAGGGTGATGGTATTCCGTCCTTCAAATATTATGAAGGACAAGGTTTTAAAGTCCAATAAGGGGCGTTCCTCCTGAGCCCAAGTCTGGGGCCATTCTGAAAGATAACAGAGTGAGGGAAGTGTCTGCACCAGAGGAGGAGTTGGGTGGTCAAAAGTCCGGACGCGTTCAAAACCATATCAGAAGTTGCCGATGAACTGGACTTGCCACAGCATGTGCTTCGGTTTTGGGAAACCCGCTTCAAGCAGATCAAGCCGTTGAAACGTGGTGGTGGTCGCCGCTACTACCGACCCGACGATGTGGAGCTGCTCAAAGGCATCCGACATCTGCTTTATTCCGAAGGTTATACGATCAAAGGTGTGCAGCGCATCCTGAAAGAACATGGAAACCGGTTTGTCCATGCAGTCGCCAATGCCGGAGCGACGATCGCGGTGGAAGATGGTAGCGTGCCGACCCAACGGGCGGTCCCGATTGCCCAGTTAACGGCACAAAAAGGCGTCGCAGGTTCAGACACAGCTGCACAATTGCAGTCGGTGCTTACCGAACTGCTTGAGTGCAAGCGTTTGCTGGACCAGGTCCGCTAGTTTTTGTCGCCATTTGTTTGCATTCTGCTTGAAATTAGATGGATGGGTGACTAAACCAGTCCTCAGTCGGAGTATGGCGCAGTCCGGTAGCGCACACGCCTGGGGGGCGTGGGGTCGTAGGTTCGAATCCTGCTACTCCGACCATTCAATCATATCGTTGAAACTTCGAAAACATCGCGCTGACTGCGCGCCTTTTTGATCTGGTGATTGGTCTCCAATGCCATGCATCCCCAGATGATGCCGATAATCAAATAGACATGACGCCAGTGATCGATATCGATCACCCAGCCGAGCAAAATATGCCCGACATAGGCCGCATAGGCACACAGGAAGTAAGGGCGCCATGGTCGATCCCGCCCTACCAGACGCGCGCCACCTGCAAGGGTTGTGATTGTCAGGGTCAGATAGGCAATAAAACCGATCCATCCATAGGCCATCAGGGACTTCAACCAGATATTGTGCGTGTCTTCACCCAAGGTCAGGCCGAATTCAAGCGGGCCGATACCCAGCGGGTTTTCCAATGCCCATTGAAACCCAATAGCGTGGCGGGCAAACCGGCCGCGCTCAGCACCATCATAGTCCTGCACGACCACCGCGCGCTGATCAAACATTTGCGAGACCACATCAATCTGCAGTGCCACCATGATCATCAATGCAACAAGCGACAGTCCCGCAAAGCCCATTACCAGCAGTTTTAAACGCATGCGGGCCGAGTGTTCGATCATCAAAAGCAGGGCATACAGAGTGATTGCTGAAACAAATATCACGCCCCACGCTCCACGAGAAAAGGAGAGAAACAGTCCAGCCAGAAGGATGGTAAGCCCCGCCAGTCGCAAAGCAGCAAGGCTGCTGCTGCGGTACAGCAATCCATAAGCCAGATAAAGCGCTGGCAGGACCAGAAAGGGGCCAAATACATTGGGGTCCTGAAAGACGCCCTTGGCCCGGTCGTAAAGTGTAAATACGGACGCACCAGGGAACAGATCGAAGTAACCGGCAATGCCTGCCATCGCCGTAATGACAGCCCCGGCTACGTAACCGCGCATCACGGTTCTCAGCCTGCCCATGTCGTTTTCAATCGCCGCGCACCAGAAAACAGATGACAGTCCAAGAAACAGGGAAACCGCTAAATAGAGGGGGATTTCCTTGTAACCCGACATCGTAAACATCGAGATCAGACCGCCGAGGTTGAAAACCGTCACGATGATGGCAAGGGTAATCGACAGGCGGCTCAACCGCATTCCGAACATCAGGAACATCGCCATGACCACAATCAGAAGCAATTCGTAAGGGGCAGGCTCGTTGATAACGAAGGCCCCCAAAAAGGCGGTCAGGCCGATGGCCCAACGGGCAAGTTTCCGCGTTGCGCTGTTGCCTTGAGGTGAGAAGATGTTCCCACTCGCTCTTGATGAGCCAGCCGTTGCAGCCGCGGCGTCAACATGTTCGGCGGTGATGCTCAATATGCATTCTCGCTGTTGAACAATTTGAAGGGCGTTGCCATCAAAATATAAAGGTCGAACAGGACTGACCAATTTTCGATGTAGTAAAGATCGTGCTCGACCCGGCAACGGATCTTTTCATCATTGTCCACCTCACCGCGCCAGCCATTGATCTGGGCCCAGCCGGTCACGCCCGGCTT
>CAJQPW010000218.1 GCA_905480295.1 uncultured Rhizobiaceae group bacterium
TGTCGCGTTTGCGGAAAAAGTTTTGGACATATGTCCGGTTATGCGTATTTCTCGACCACTTCATCAGCAACTGCCTGAGGCACCTGCTCATAATGGTCAAAAGTCATTGTGTATTGCGCACGGCCCTGGCTCATTGAGCGAAGGCTGTCCACGTATTTGAACATGTTTGCCAAAGGCACCATGGCGGTTACTACCTGGTCGATGCCCCGTGTTTCCGTGCCGGCCACCTGGCCACGACGAGAAGACAAATCACCGATTACATCGCCCATATAGTCTTCAGGGGTTACAACTTCCACCTTCATGATGGGCTCAAGCAGTTTGGCCCCAGCCTTTTGCGCGCCTTCACGGAAAGCTGCACGGGCAGCGATCTCAAAGGCCAGCACGCTGGAGTCAACGTCATGGTAAGCACCATCGTGAAGCGTTGCTTTCACACCGAGCATTGGGAAGCCGGCCACGGGGCCGTTATCCATAACGGACTGAATGCCTTTTTCAACGCCTGGGATGTATTCTTTAGGAACGTTACCGCCAACGATTTTTGAAATGAATTCAAATTCTTCGCTCTCGGTGTTTGGTTCAAATACGATCTTGACGCGGGCAAACTGACCCGAACCACCCGACTGTTTCTTATGGGTGTAGTCAATTTCAGCTTCACGGGTGATTGTTTCGCGATAGGCAACCTGTGGCGCACCAACATTAGCTTCCACGTTGAATTCACGCTTCATCCGGTCAACCAGAATATCCAGATGCAGTTCGCCCATGCCGGAAATGATGGTCTGACCACTTTCTTCGTCAGACTTAACCCGGAAGGAAGGATCTTCAGCTGCCAGGCGGTTCAGGGCGATGCCCATCTTTTCCTGGTCACCCTTGGTTTTAGGCTCAATAGCAATCGAAATAACCGGTTCAGGGAATTCCATCCGCTCGAGAATAACGGGTTTCATTGCGTCACACAGCGTATCACCGGTGGTTGTTTCCTTGAGGCCTGCAATCGCAACGATGTCGCCTGCATAGGCTTCCTTGATGTCAACCCGGTCATTCGAGTGCATCTGCAACATACGGCCAATGCGCTCTTTCTTGCCCTTAACGGTATTCATCAGGGAACCACCAGCTTCCAGCGTACCGGAATAGATACGGCAGAATGTCAGGGAACCAACAAATGGGTCATTCATGATTTTGAATGCCAGCATGGAGAACGGCGCATCATCGGAGGATTCACGTGTTGTGTCCTCTTCTGTTTTTGCATCGATACCAGCAATCGCAGGCACATCCAGCGGGCTTGGCAGGAAGTCAGTAACTGCTTCAAGAAGCGGTTGTACACCTTTGTTTTTAAAGGCTGTTCCGCACATAACCGGGAAGAAATCTACATTGATTGTACCCATGCGGATCAGCTCACGGAGCTTATCTACATCCGGCATATCACCTTCAAGGTAGGCTTCCATTGCAGCTTCATCAGCTTCAACAGCCGTCTCGATCAGCAGTTCACGATATTCTTCGGCCTGGTCTTTCAACTCGTTACGGATTTCAAGAACATCCCAGCCGGCACCAAGGTCTTCACCCTGCCAGACTAGTTCTTTCATTTCGATCAGATCAACGATGCCTTCAAAATGGTTTTCTGCACCGATTGGCAACTGCAGCACACAAGGCGTTGCACCCAAGCGTTCTTTGATCATTTCAACAGAGCGGAAGAAATCGGCACCGATCTTGTCCATCTTGTTGACGAAAACCATGCGAGGCACGTTGTATTTGTTAGCCTGGCGCCAAACTGTTTCAGTTTGAGGCTCAACTCCGGCATTGGCGTCCAACAGGGCAACAGCACCATCGAGAACACGCAGCGAACGCTCAACTTCAATGGTGAAGTCCACGTGGCCTGGGGTGTCAATGATGTTGTAGCGGCGTTTTGTGCCGTCACGACCTTCCCAGAAGGTCGTTGTCGCAGCAGACGTAATTGTAATGCCGCGTTCCTGTTCCTGCTCCATCCAGTCCATGGTTGCCGCGCCGTCATGCACTTCAGCCATTTTGTGGATTTTACCGGTATAATACAAAATCCGCTCGGTCATCGTGGTTTTGCCCGCATCGATATGCGCCATGATCCCGAAGTTGCGGTAATTTTTGAGTTCGTATTCGCGTGCCATAATCTTTTTGTCTCTCTTGGGAGGAGCCTGAGAAGCGGTTGTTACCAGCGATAATGGGAGAAAGCGCGGTTCGCTTCAGCCATCTTATGGGTGTCTTCACGTTTCTTGACTGCAGAACCACGGTTGTTTGCCGCATCCATAAGTTCACCAGAAAGACGCTCGATCATCGTTGTTTCGTTGCGCTTGCGTGCTGCAGCGATCAACCAACGAATAGCAAGTGCCTGACGGCGCTCTGTACGAACCTCGACGGGAACCTGATAGGTTGCACCACCGACCCGGCGTGAACGAACTTCAACCTGTGGCGCAATGTTTTCCAACGCAGTGTGGAACATTGGCAGGGCTTCGGTACGAGCTTTTTCTTCAACCTGATCCAGAGCAGCATATACGATGCGCTCTGCAACGGATTTCTTACCATCAAGCATGATGGAGTTCATGAATTTCGAAAGTACCAGATCACCAAACTTGGGGTCTGGATTGATAACGCGTTTTTCGGCGCGGTGACGACGTGACATCTAATATACCCTTACTTCGGACGCTTGGCGCCGTATTTTGAACGACGCTGCTTACGGTCTTTAACGCCTTGCGTGTCAAGCACGCCGCGAATGATGTGATAACGAACACCGGGAAGGTCTTTTACACGACCGCCGCGGATCATGACCACGGAGTGTTCCTGCAGGTTGTGCCCTTCACCAGGAATGTAGCCGATAACTTCAAATCCATTGGTCAAACGAATCTTTGCAACCTTACGCAACGCCGAGTTCGGCTTTTTAGGTGTGGTTGTGTAGACGCGGGTGCAGACACCACGCTTCTGAGGATTCTGTTCCATGGCAGGAACTTTGCTTCGTTTGATTGGCGCTTTCCGCGGATTACGCACCAACTGGTTGATGGTCGGCATGGACACATCCTTTTTTATCTGCCCGCTCAAAAACATGAGGATGGGCGTTTCACTTTGTGGATTTCTCAGGCTGTCACCCGAAAAATCCGTGCGATATTCGTTCGAGTCGGAATTGATTCCGCTCCACATAGAAATAAGCACCATCAGGCAAGCAGCTTGCCGAGGCACTTTTTAAAATGCAGAGGAATACAGCTAAATCGCTGAATTCATGCTCTAATTTTTATCTCTCGTTATAACAAACCTTGTTTGAGCGATCCTGCTCCAACGCGTGGCGCGTCGAAAATCAAAGCTCACATCGGCTTGGAATGGCCGCTTATTAGGCCCCTACCCGGTTTTCGTCAACCCCCAAAAAGCCTTAATATTCCTCGCTATTACTGCGCATTGAGCACATCAGCCCTGCACGCAGCATCCACTGGCGCACCGACAGAGAATCGGAGACATATCAGGGGCGAAATGACGACCCTGACGGCGGGTCGATCGGCAGCACAGAAAATCTGTACTGCCGATCGGTTCTATCATTAAGCGGCCAATGCCTGATTGATGTCTTCCAAAGCGATGTTCAGGGCTTCGGCAACGGCAGCATTCGTGACTCGGCCCTTATGAATGTTTAAGCCGTTGCGCAGATTTGGATCGTTCTGCAATGCAGCCAGTCATGATCGGCCAATTTCAACCCGAACGGCAATGTGGCATTGTTCAGCGCGTGGCTGGACGTCAGCGGCACGGCGCCTGGCATGTTGGCCACACAATAATGAACGATACCATCCACATCGTATGTCGGATCAGCGTGTGTGGTTGCCTTTGAGGTCTCAAAACATCCACCCTGGTCAATCGCCACGTCACACAGGACCGAGCCGGCCTTCATGCCACCCAGCATGGCACGGGTCACCAGTTTAGGTGCTGCTGCACCGGGTATCAAAACTGCTCCGATGATGGCATCTGCGGTGAATACTTCTTCTTCCAACGCATTGACCGTCGAATATCGCGTGGTAATGCGACTGTTGAACATGACATCCAGTTCACGAAGGCGGGCGATCGATCGATCCAGAATGGTTACTTGCGCACCCATGCCAACCGCCATCATGGCCGCATTGGTTCCAACGACTCCACCACCAATGATTACGACTTTACCCGGGG
>CAJQPW010000219.1 GCA_905480295.1 uncultured Rhizobiaceae group bacterium
AACTCTATGAGTAGGCTGTCCCCGGCTGTGTTTGCGAGGCGCCCGTGATACTGCTGAATAAGAGGATCAATCAGTTCGACGCGCATTTCGCGAAGGCTGTTCAGAGTGCCCTCTTCATCCGCTCCGATCAATCTGGAGAAAGCGACGATGTCAGCTGCAAGTATCGTTGATAGTTTTCGCATGCGCGGTTCCAAATCCGAGAGAGCACTACTAACAATAACGCACTGACCAAATGATAGGTCATTTTGGCATCCACGAAAATAACCCAACTAAGGACTGCGGGCAAATTAGAGCAGGCGGCTTTTAGCACCATGATGAAATGGACTTCCAGCATCTGGGTTTTTTCAGATATGACATGGCTGCAAGTCTCGAAAAGGACCATTACTGGTCATGCGCATTCGACAAACTATCTAGTTTGCGACAAGTGAAGTCAGGTCAAATTGGGCTTGTCTTATGATTTCCCTATCGATCTGTAAGGATTGAGCCAGTGCACGTCAGTCAATTTTTTGGCGCGTATTGGCGGCGGCTGGATCGATAAGGGCTTGGTCGTAGTGGACCGTTTTCGAGTATGCGACAGGCCGGATATCGACACTCATTACCAACATCGGCCGTTCGGCAAAATGATCTGCTTTGCGCTTGTAAAATTCCAACCGGTTTCTGGCTGAGTGGATAGTAAATTTTGTGCCGCAATGCCATATTATTGGGACGGGAGGTTGGTTATGAATGTGTTGGTTGTTTTCGATCATCCGCGCCGCAAATCGCTGTCAGGTGCAGTTCTGGACCAGTTTGTGCAAGGTCTTCACGAGGCTGGGCATGTCCCTGAAATCGCGGACTTGCATGCAGAAACATTCAATCCGCGCATGCCTACCGAAGATGAACCGGATCTTGTCGGCAGTGCCAACACTTTTACCGAGGCGGTGTTGCGCGAACAGGCACGGGTGGAGCGTAACGACGCCATTGCCTTTATTTTCCCGGTCTGGTGGTGGTCTATCCCCGCGACCACCAAGGGCTGGATTGACCGGGTGTGGAATGAGGATTGGGCTTACGGTGCCAAAAAGCTGCACCTTGAACGGGCTCTGATGATCGGTTTGGCGGCGACTGGCACCGCATCATTCAAAAAGCGTGGATACACCTCGGCGATGGAAACACAGTTAGTCGTCGGCATAATGAACTTTTGCGGTATCGAGAACGCCAGATTGGAACTACTTCACGATACATTGGAAAGCGATGACATTAGGCGAGCGCTTCTGGAAGAAGCAAAAATTTTGGGGCGAACGTATGCCGACTGAGCGCTTGCTTCCCTCCCTCTGAAGCTCGGTCCTCTGATCCTGGCAATCAATCGTGATAGCGTTCAACATTGGGACTTAGAATCTCTTTGATCGCTGGTAACAGTGGGCTCTGAACCGTCGTTGGCATTTTCACTGTTCGATAATTTTCAAAGTCCGCTTTGAAGAATCTTAGCAACGAGTGCATAAGGTCGCCAACGGCAGCTTCCTCCAAAAGCAGCCCCCCAAAACAAACTTATCCCCGCTCTCCCCGCGTGTTTTATCATGGCCTCACATTCCCCACTTCGGAGGTGTTCTCGAGGCGTCGTTGACATGGGGATGTCGGTGCCCGGTGGGGCAGCTTCACGTGAGCCAATGCCACCGAGGGCTACATGGTGGTCCCGTCCGTCTTCTCCCAGCAATGCCCAGGCGACGTTCGGGGCACAGTCGATCTGCGCTTGCGTTTAGCCGATCGCAATGTGCCACAAGGGCGGAGTGAAAACACCACGCTCCAAGAGCTGAATTGGGTGCTTTGCGTCTTCAAATTTTCCAAGAATAGTATATTCTCACATTCATACGTTTATATATGTTTTGAGGTTCGATATGCTTTGTCGCCGAAAATTCCTCTCCCTGGGCTTTGGGGCTGTTCTGGCATCAAAGGCCACACCGGCCTGGTCTGTTTCCTCCTTGTCGGTTGGTGACATGAAAATCGATGTTGTGAGCGATGGTCACCTGAACCTGCCGGCGAATTTCACTTTTTCGGGCCTGCCCGAAGACAAAGTCAAAGAGTTGATCCAAAAATACAGCCTGCCAACAAATGGTATTCAACCCGACTGTAATTTAACCCTGGTGCGGCAGCAGGGGCGGGCAATCCTGTTTGATGTCGGTGCGGGCCCCAATTTCATGGAATCGGCGGGCAAGGTGATTGATGCTCTGGACGCCATCGACGTCGACCCTTCAGACATCACCGACGTTGTCTTTACCCATGCCCATCCTGATCACTTATGGGGTGTGTTGGACGATTTTGACGACCCGATGTTTCCCGAAGCGCGGCATCATATTGCTGCGGCCGAACTGGACTACTGGCGCGATCCGAACACGGTAAAGTCGATCGGTGAAGCGCGTCAGGCCTTTGCCGCAGGTGCGGCCCGCAATCTGGGTGCAATCGATGAATTGATCAGCGTTTTCAAACCCGGACAGGAAATTCTACCTGGCATCTTTGCCCGCCTGACACCGGGGCACACGCCGGGGCATACGTCCTTTGAAATTCGTTCCGGCAATCAGAGCCTGATGGTCGTTGGTGATGCGATTGTAAACCATCACCTGGCCTTCGAATATCCAGCATGGGAGGCGAACTCCGATCAGGACAAATCGCTGGGGGCGAATACCCGCTTACAGCTGTTGGGCGACCTTGCAGCCAACAAGACGAAGATCATCGGATTTCATTTTCCTTATCCGGGCGTGGGATATGTGGAGCGTAACGGCACGGCCTACAGATGGGTGGCAGCATGAGAAAACAGCTCTTTTCGATTTCGACAGCTTTGGTCATGACTTTGATGGCCGGTCTCTCCCACGCCGATCAGGCAATCCCGGACCAATATCCAGGGTCCATGCTTTACGCCAAACCGGTTGAAGTGATCCCGAATGTGTGGTCCGCCATCGGACAGACAGGTCCTTCAACCTATGAAAATGCCGGCCACAATAACAATCTCAGTTTCATCGTGACCGGCGATGGGGTTGTGGTGATCAATGGCGGCGGCGGCTATCTGCTGGCCAAAGCCCTGCATGATGAAATTCGCCGCATCACCAAACAACCGGTCAAGCTTCTGATCAACGAAAACGGCCAGGGGCACGCCATGTTGGGCAATTCCTACTGGGCCAAACAGGGCGTTCAAGTTCTGGCGCATGAGGACGCTGCGTCGGAGTTCGAGGAACGTGGTTACGACATTCTCGACAGCGCCAAGAACCGCCTGAAGGATCGTGCCGAAGGGACCGACGTGAAAATCCCCGACCAGACCTTTGAGGACAAACATTCGGTGCAGATGGGTAATTTCACCATCGAAGTGCTGATGCTGGGACCCGCCCATTCACCCGGGGACACCCAGGTCTGGCTGCCCGAACAGAAGCTGGTGATTGCCGGAGATATGGCTTTCCACGAGCGCATGTTGCCGGTCTTCGACGACACCGACACCGCAGGTTGGGTTGAAACCTGGAATGAGGAATTTGAGAAATTGGGCGCCGTCTACGTCATTCCGGGCCATGGTCATCCGACCAATATGGACCAGGTACGCCGCTACACGCTCGACTATCTGGTAGACCTTCGAACGAAGATTGGAGCCCATATTGAGGCAGGTGGCGAACTGGCGGATGCCTACTATGTCGACCAGTCGCGCTGGGAGCATCTCGATACATTCAAGGAACTGGCAACGCGCAATGCTGGTCGAATTTTCGAAGCAATGGAATTCGAATAGGCGTGGGTGATCACCGCGAACCGTTGGTACCGAAGGGCTGAACAAAAAGGGCCGCGACGATGCGCGGCCCGTTTGAGATGTTCTGAGCAGGCAGATAGTTAGCTGAACATGTCTGCTGTAATGGCCGCGTACCAGGCTTCAGATTCATCGTAAGTGGCCTTGCGCTGATCTTCGTCTTCCCCGGTCTTGGAGATGAACTTGTCGACAACTTCGATCTTGTCTTCGCCAGCTTTGTAATTGGCACCCACTTTGACGCCGTCATTATCTTCAATGAGGCTCCAGCATGTGTTGACAAAACGCGCCGGGAACACGCGAGAACCCGTCAATGCGCCACGGATTGCATTGGCGGCAACCTTGGCCTGACTGTTGGCGGAGAAACCTGACTTGGGCATCGCTGAGGCAACAGACGCGTCGCCCAATACATGGATGTTTTCGTCGGCACGCGACTGCATGGTGGCGGGTACGATTGGACACCAGTCGCCGTCGGTGATTCCCGCACGATCACAGATGGCACCTGCTTTCTGCGCTGGTACCACGGATGCGGCATCGGCCTTGAACGTGTCGATGTCGGTTTCGATTTCCATTGTGTCCATGTTGATGTTCTGAACACCACCGGAAATTGACGCGGGAATCCACTCCACCATGTCCGGGTAATGTTTTTGCCATCCTTCCACGAACAGCCCTTGTTTGGAGAATTTCTCCTTGGGATCCAGCACGATGATCTTCGCGGTTGGATTCTTCCTTTTAAGGATATGAGCAACCATGGAGATGCGCTCATAAGGTCCTGGTGGGCAGCGGTAGGGATTTGGAGGTGGCACCATCACGAATGTGCCGCCCTCGCGCATGGCTTCTACCTGCGCCTTCAACAAGGCGACCTGGGTGCCGGACTTCCAGGCGTGAGGCATGGCATCCTGATTTTCAATTGAGTATCCGGGAACGGAGTCATATTTCATGTCGATGCCGGGAGAGATAACCAGTCGATCATAGCTGATTTTTGCGCCGGAACCGAGTTCGACCGTTTTGGCCGCACCATCGACGCCAACCGCCCAGTCGTGGATGACGTTCACCCCGTGATTGGCTGCCAGACCGTCATAGGTGTGACCGATCATCGAATAATCACGATATCCACCCAGATAAAGATTGGAAAAGAAGCACGTGTAGTATTTTTTGGTGGGCTCGATCAAAATGACGTCGATCGCTCCCTTGGAGTCCTTGGCAAGATAGCGTGCTGCTGTTGCACCACCGGCACCGCCGCCGATCACGATCACGCGGGGTTTTGCACCCTGTGCATAGGCTGGCAGGCTGAGGCCCGCTGTCACCGCACCGAGGCCAAGTAGCCCGCTGATTTGTCGTCTTGTGAAGTCCGTCATGATAGTCCTCCCAACTTTCAGGTGATTTCTATTTTGGAACCGGCAGCGCAGAAAAATAAGCCGCCAGCGCTTCTATGTCCTCATCGGTCAACCGCTTTGCGATCGTCCGCATTGTTGGATTATCGAGTTCCTCCGCCCGATAGGCCTTCATCAACGCGATGAAACCTTCTCCATGCATGCCGTTGATAACGGGGATCTGAGCGTCAACGTCCTTCGACTGGTGACAGGTCACGCACTCGGAAGACAGATATTCGCCATATTCCCGGTCACCTTCCGCATAGGCAGATTGGACCATCAGCAAGAAGCTCGAAACCGCCAGAACCAAGGAGAAATTGCACATAATCACATTTATGAATGTATCAAGTGAGTTTGATCGGTCAAGAGATTCCAAGTTGATTTTGTGCTGATGGCCTTGTCGCTTCAACCAGCCCGTTGACTATTGTTCCAGCGCATTTGCGGCTTCAATGGCTTCTGGCGTTGAGTATTGCTGCAGATAGGCCAGCAGGTTCACCCTGTCCTTTTCCTTTTTGACCTTGATGGCCATTTTGGTGCCCTTGATGTATTTCTTGGGGTTTTCAATGAAAGCTGAAATGGTCTCATCATTCCAGATCAGCCCTTCCTCTCCTTTTTTTCTGAGCGCTTTGGAGTATTTTTTCGTCTTAAAGCTCTCTTCTGCCGCGGCGGTACGTCCCCACAGATTATTCAAAATTGGGCCAGTCCTGCTTTTGGCTTTTTCGCCAACCTGGTGACAGGCTTTGCATTTTTTGAAGACCTTTTCGCCTTTTTTGAGGTCGGCTTCAGCCAATGCCGGGCCGACAAGGCATGCTGAGATCAGCAGTGATGTTAAAAGTTTCATTTGGAAGTTCTCCCGAAAGTTTCAGTTTTTTTGTATCAAGGCACCAAAGGCGCGGACTGGCCCCATCAGAGTGCCGTCAATGAGAATTTGCAAGCCAATCCACGCCCCAACGAATATCGAAATCAACGCGACAGGCGCGGAAAAGGCCAGCAGAGAGGCGGCAGATATGCCCTGCCCGATGGTGCAGCCAAACGCGGTGACGCTGCCCACTCCCATCAAAAACCCGCCGAGGATTTGCCGCCGCATTTCGCGCGCATCATCGCAGGCCTCCCAGCGAAAGTGGCTTTGAATGATGCTGGTGACCGCCGCTCCGATGACAACACCCACGACCGCGCCAATTCCAAACTTCAGGCTCGAACCAGTCATCGTCATGAAATACATGAGCGTGTCACCGAGTGGAGCGGAAAAAGTATAACTTTCCAGCGGATAGGGGTCGAAGTCGTCTGCGGCCAAATAACCTGTTGCGAACCAACCCCACGCGATGACCAGTCCTACCAGGACGCCAATGGCTATTTTCTTTGGCTGGGCGCGAAAGCGCGCAGAAGCAAGGCAAATTCCGATCAGAATGAGCGCGATGATATAGGCCGTTAGATGCAACCCGGTTCCCAACAAATTGCTTGCTGCATGGGCAAAAGACGCAGGTGTTTCAACCGCTTCAGGTTGAGGAAAGGCGGCGATTCGCAGATAGGCGGTTGCGCCGCGCAGGGTGGCGTAGGCAGAAATACCCATCACCAGAAATGTAACAACAGACTTCAGATCGCCGCCGCCAATGCGGGCGAGGCAGCCATAGCCGCAGGTGCCGACAAAAGCCATGCCAAGGCCAAACATCAGGCCACCAACAATTGTTGCCAAAAGTGTCGTGGGGTTGGAGATGTAAAAGGAAGAGCTGGCCTCGATCAATCCAGCCTGATCAAGCGCAAAGGCACCAATTGCTGCTGTTGCGATTGCCAGTCCCCAACTGCGCAGCCCGCTGGCATCACCGCCAAGCACGGCACCTTCAATCGCGTTGAGAGTGCAGAATCTTCCCCAACGGGCGCAAAACCCGAGCACAATGCCACCAATTGAGCCCGCGAGCGCGGCAGTTGCGCCTGCACTCATCTCCTCCATGCCGTTCTTCCATCGACATATACGATTTTTTGAATATTAGTTTGCACGTATTGAGAGATCAAGCTCTAATCAGGCTTGCAAAACATATCATACAGCACTGGAATGATAGTCTGTATGCGGTCATCGGACAGCGAATAGTAAACCGATTTGCCCTCGCGTCGCGCATCGACAATACCTTCAAGACGCAGCCTGGCCAATTGCTGGGAGACGGCGGCCTGACGTGCAGACAACAGTTCTTCCAGATCCGTGACAGCACACTCTCCTTCAGCAAGGCGGCATAAAATCATCAGGCGACCTTCATGGGCGATGGACTTCAGAAAATCTGTTGCCTCGCGTGCGCTGTCGACCATTTCATCGACTTCAAAGTCGAATTTGATTGCAGTTGTTGATGCAGAATTCATTGGCTTCTTACCACGACTTTTCTAATTTCCTTTTTCGGGCAGCTTGTTAATGAGCTGGCCCAGCAACCCCCAGAAAAAATCTTCGCCCGGATATCCTCGGATACGTCCAACTTCGGCACCCCTCTCCACGAGAACAAAAGTAGGGGTGAACCTTTCAACCCTTACAAAAGAAATATCATCCGGCATAGGGTCATGAATATTGACCCGCCTCAACGGGGCTCGTTTTCCTTCTGTAGTTTTTGCATAAACGACACCGATATCCTCGTTCCACTGCTCACACCATTCGCAATAATCCTGCTCGAACATGATCAATTGCGCTGCCTTGGCCGGCAGGCAAAACAGAAAACCCGTTGCCAGCGCCGAAATGCCAATTAGCCAAAATGACCGGTCCTTGCTCATCCATCATTCGAACGTTGTTGCAATTGCTGAATGTCCCTTACATTATAAAATATGAATATGTAAAATCACGGTTTGATGATCATGGATCTGAATGTGGGCTTCTACGGGGCCTTTATCGCGGGACTGCTGTCTTTTGTGTCGCCCTGCGTTCTGCCATTGGTGCCCCCTTACCTGTCGTTTCTGGCCGGGGTTTCACTGGATCAGCTCACCGACGAGAACAAGCCAGCCATGGCTGCCCGCAACGTGGTGATCACGGCCATTGCCTTTGTTCTGGGTTTTTCAACAGTATTTGTCGCCCTGGGCGCCAGTGCATCGTTGATCGGTGAATTGCTGATCGATCACTTCAGCACTCTCAGCTACGTCGCCGGCGCGTTGATTCTGCTGTTGGGGATCCATTATCTGGGCTTGATCCGCATTCCGCTGTTGTCGAGGGAGGCGCGGTTCCAGACCGCCAGCCGTCCGCTCGGACTTGCCGGCGCCTATGTTGTCGGGCTCGCCTTTGCTTTTGGATGGACACCCTGTGTCGGCCCGGTGTTGGCGGCCATTCTTCTTTATGCGGGCAGCGAAGCCGACGTGACACAGGGCGCGATGTTGCTGTTCGTCTATTCGCTGGGGATCGGATTGCCGTTTGTTGCGGTAGCCTTCTTTGCCGGTCCATTTCTCAGGCTGATGCAAAAATACCGGCGGCATATTGGAACGGTCGAAAAGGCCATTGGCGTGCTGCTGGTGATTACAGGCCTGTTGTTCCTGACCAATTCTATGTCAACTATTGCCTATCTGATGTTGGAATGGTTCCCGGCATTTGGAACATTTGGGTAGGTGTCAAAAAAAGGAGACTAAATATGCGTATCTTTCTGTCATTTGCACTGTTTTTCGCTCTCTCACTGTCGGCGAATTCAGCCGAATTGGGCGATGACGGGCTGCACAAGCCCGCCTGGTTTGCCACCACTTTCAAGGATATTACCGAAGATCTGGAAACCGCTGCAGATGAAGGCAAGCGTCTGGCCATTATCTTTGAACAGCGGGGATGCATCTATTGCCGCCGCTTGCATGAAAAAGTGCTCAGCGATGCAAAAGTGGCCGGATATATCGAAGAGAATTTCATGGTTGTGCAATACAATCTGTATGGCGATGAGGAAGTAACCGATCTGGACGGCGAAGTCCTGAGCGAAAAACAAGCCGCAAGAAAATGGAGAATTCTGTTTACCCCCACTGTGCTGTTCATGCCGGAATCCAAAGCCAACGAAAAAGATGCGGGTTCCGTTGCCGTGGCAACCCTTCCCGGGGCCTTTGGCAAGGGCACAACGCAGCATATGTTCGAATGGGTTCGGAGTAAGGGCTATGAGGGTGAGGAATCTTTCCAGCGATACCATGCCAGGCGGCTGCAGGAAGAGCCGAATCCCGATATGGATTGAGCCGTTGACGATTCAATCATTCAAGAATTTGAATTTATTGTTGCAATACGGCACCGAGCAATCTACGCTGAACGAGCAGAAGGGAGAATCTGCATGGGAGGATATTATATGTTGAAACCGATTATCGTCGGTAGTCTGGCCGTCATCATGGCGGGAACGGCAATGGCCACAGAGACCGCGCCTGACAATGTGAAGTTCGTTGAAGGTGAAATTCAGGCTTCCCTGACAGGTAAAGCCGGAGATGCAAAGGCGGGCAGAGACTGGTATGCGGGGCGAAAGCTTGGCAATTGTCTGGCCTGTCACCAAACCACTGATCTCGATGAACTTCCTTTTCATGGCGAAGTTGGTCCGACAATGGATGGTGTTGCTGACCGCTATGAAACCGCTCAACTGCGCGCGATTCTGGTTAACTCCAAGCAGGTGTTCGGAGACGAGACGATAATGCCGGGCTTCTATTCGACAAAAGCCGGTGTCCGTGTCGCGGATAAATTCCAGGGTAAGACAATTCTCAACGCTCAACAGGTTGAGGACATCATCGCCTATCTGACCACGCTGAAGGAATAAGGCCCAAGATCAAGGCATAAGCCTTGGTTCGGTCCGAACATCAATTGAAACAGGAGCTTTGAAATGAAGCTAGACAGACGGGAATT
>CAJQPW010000220.1 GCA_905480295.1 uncultured Rhizobiaceae group bacterium
AGTCATCAACGGCGTCCGTTTCCAAGACGGAAGAGAAACCACAAATACCAATCAGGTCGCCGCATGACCAGAAAACCTCAAACACCAGATTTGACTATAACTCGTCCTTACGCTTCATCGCCCGACCACGTGGAGTGTTCAGATACGCCCTGGCCAGTTGCAGACCTATTTCAAAGTCGCTTCCTTTACAATTCACCACTTCGACGGTTTGTTGCGTTGTCATCATTGGGGTCCATTCCACGCTTCATTGCGTCACCCAACCCTTTAAAATCAAACAAATTTCTATCCAGCAGATGGCTGGGATTGGCATTGCCAAGCGCCCGTATCATTGCATCTTTGCGGCCCGGCATGCGGCTTTCGATATCGGTGATCATCTGTTTCATCGCATTGCGTTGCAATCCATCCTGCGACCCACACAGATCACAGGGAATAATCGGGAAATTCATCGCATCAGCAAATCGGGCCAGATCATCTTCAGCACAATAAGACAGCGGGCGCAGCACCAACAGGTCGCCAACATCATTGAGCAGCTTGGGCGGCATGGCTGCCAGCTTGCCACCATGAAACAGGTTCAGGAAAAACGTCTCCAGAATGTCTTCGCGGTGATGCCCGAGCACCAGAGCGTCGCAGTCTTCTTCGCGGGCGATTCGGTACAGATTGCCGCGACGCAGGCGCGAACACAGCGCACAATAAGTTGCACCCTCCGGCACCTTTTCCTTAACCACAGAATAAGTGTCGCGATATTCGATACGATACTCAATTCCATTGTCATCAAGCCATTGCGGCAAAACATGTTTTGGGAAATTCGGCTGTCCCTGATCAAGATTGCAGGCCAGCAGATCAACATCAAGCAGCCCGCGCCACTTCAAATCCAGCAGCACGGCCATCAAGCCATAACTGTCCTTGCCTCCAGAAAGGCCGACAAGCCATTTGGGCCGTGTACCGTCAGCCCGAGGGACCACCATCTGAAAGGCGTCAAGCGCTTCCCGAGTCTGGCGAACCAACCTTTTGCGCAGTTTGTTGAACTCAAGACCCGATGGGGTGTTGAGAAACATCCGATGGCAATCGGCATCTTGCGGCTGTTCGAGAGTGTGTGCGTCTTGCATGAGCCGGACCTTAACAAAAAAGGGCCGCCCAATCGAGCAGCCCTTGATAATCGTTTTTTTGGTTTCCCTTAGCGGGAATAGAATTCGACGGTCAGGTTTGGTTCCATCATCACCGGATAAGGAACATCGCCAAAGGCCGGAACAGTCACCAGGCTGCAGGTCATCTTATTGTGGTCTGCAGTGACATATTCTGGCACATCGCGTTCGGCCAACTGGACCGATTCAAGAACGATAGCCAGCTGTTTGGACTTTTCGCGCACTTCAATCACATCGCCGGGCTTGCAGCGGTACGATGGAATGTTCACGCGTACACCGTTAACCCGGATATGACCGTGGTTGATGAACTGGCGGGCGGCGAAGACGGTTGGGACAAACTTGGCCCGGTAAATGATCGCATCCAGACGACGTTCCAGCAGACCGATCAGGTTCTCGGACGTATCGCCCTTCATTGAACTGGCCTGATCATAGATCTTACGGAACTGTTTTTCCGAAATGTTGCCGAAATAGCCTTTCAGCTTCTGCTTGGCACGCAGCTGAATGCCGAAATCCGACAATTTGCCTTTACGACCCTGGCCGTGCTGGCCGGGGCCATATTCACGACGGTTTACCGGCGACTTAGGACGTCCCCAGATGTTTTCGCCCATACGGCGGTCAATTTTATATTTGGTAGATTGGCGCTTGCTCATAGCATTTCCTCAAATCAAAAACGGCCCACGAACCATTCGTTGGCCAAGAGAAAACGCACCCTCCTCTCCCGGCTGTTTTGACCGGATGACAGGACCCTGTGCGCACGCTTTGCGACCATGGTCCACGGGATACGTAAGTGCGCGCGCCGTTTCCGGCACGCGCCGCTGTGGGATAGGCTAATCAATGGGCTGTGTCAAACGACTTTCAGGCCGAATCCGGACATCAGTCGCAACATATTGGGTTGCGGACGTCCCTTGGTGAATTCCGCTACATCCTGCACGTCTTTTATCTCTCCACTGTGCTCAAGCAGGCTCTGGGCATGGCGGCCAATGGCCTCAGCTGGATTGAGCCAATCCACCGGCCAGGGCGCGAGGCGACGAAACACATTGGCAAGAAAAGGATAGTGGGTGCAGGCCAGCACCACGACGTCGGTGCGCGCACCCAAGCGGTCGGTAAAACAATCTGAAATCTCGGCTTCAACCGCTGCATCATCGACGCTGCCTGTCAGCATGAATTCTTCGGCCAGCACGGCAAGATTTTCCGCACCGACCAGACGCACGTTCACGTCGCGGGCAAATTCGGCAACCAGGGAGCGGGTATAGTCGCGCTGCACGGTTCCCGGCGTTGCCAGAACCGATACCTGACCGGAAGCCGTGCGTTCAGCCGCCGGCTTAATCGCCGGAACCGTGCCGACGATGGGAATGGTATAGCGTTTTCTGAGATGAGGCAGAATGATCGTGGAAGCGGTGTTGCAGGCGACGATGATCATCGAAGGCTGATAGCGCTCGACCAGATCATCAAAGACATCAAGCAGGCGTACCGTCAGCGCACCCTCCTCCCATCCGCCAATGGGAAAAGAGGCATCGTCTGCAACATAAACAAAACGATGTTCGGGCATCAGCACCCGCGCTTCTCGCAGGACGGACAACCCGCCAATACCGGAATCAAACACGAGGATGGTCATGGCATTACATAGGCGATGCCACAGGCGAACCGCAAGTTATGGCCGGGCATTCAGGGGTGAAACTCTGCGGCGGCCAAATCCAGACTGAACCGGTTTGATGGCAGGCGGCACTTCGATGGCCACAGGCGTCTCGATTGAGGGGGCATCCAGGTTTGGCAAAGCGCGTGCCCGGGCGATCAGGTCAGTCGATTCATCGAGGTTTCCGATGTCAGAGCCATCATCTTCGTGCCTTCTTCGATCACCATCATGCCCGGATAGATCCGTTTGTGGCTGTGAATCGCGCAACAACAACATGAACCCGACAAGGGCTGCGGGGACGGCACAGATAACCTGCCACATCAACCGGCTACCGGTTTCCTGCGACGTGTTCATCAGATCGGGACCGACAAAAGGAGCGACCCAAAAAATCAAAAACGCCCAGCCCCAGTTGGCTGTCCCGCTGCAGTCCCGGCTGCGTTTGAAAACAAAGCAGAGTTGCATCCACATGCCGGCGAGCACGGCCAAAGAAAGGATCGGAGAAGCGTGAAAGACTGACAGTGGCCCATTGGCGAGCACGTCCAGAACGCCAGATCCGCTGCGCAATCCCAACAGGATCAACAGGCAGAAATTCATGGCACTGAACAGGCTGCTCAACAGGATGTAGGTCAGGCGTTTCATGCGCCCGAACGGCGACAACAGCAATTCAACCGCCAGCATGGGTATGTTCTCCAGTTGCAGGTTCACTGCAGCAAAAATGAATTAATAAAGTTGCTTCAATACGCAATCGATGCCGACGAACACCGCCCATCAACGCTCACGATCGGGAGCGCACCCCTCTTCCCTGTCCAACAACGTTTCGATTTCCGCCATGACAGGCTCTGGCAACGGGCCAAATTGTGCAGCTTTGGCGAGTTCCTCAATCTGAGCAACTGTCCGGGCACCGGGAACCGGGATGTTGTCGGCTGATCTGGCCCAAATCCAACCCAATGCCCCCTGCGTGAGCGTGCGTCCCCCGGTACGCAATAAGGCCTGAACAGCATCGACCGACTCCATGAACTGCGGATTGACCTTCGCATCTTTGAAAT
>CAJQPW010000221.1 GCA_905480295.1 uncultured Rhizobiaceae group bacterium
GAATATATTGCCACAACCGAATTTGCCCTGGACCCCCTCAACCATCACGCAAAACTGGCGCAAGACGGCTTGAACCAGCGCATCACAACCACCTATCGGCCCGATGATGTTACCGATCCGGAACATCCGCATTTCCACGCCAATATGGAAAAGCTGGCCGAACTTACAGACCAGGACGTGATGGACTGGCAGGGCATGATCGAAGCCCACAGAATTCGACGTCAGCACTTTCGTCAGCACGGGGCTTCAGCGACCGATCACGGGGTACCGTCAGCAGCCACCGCCGACCTGCCCTTGGATGAAAAGCAAGCGCTGTTGAGCCGGGTCATGCACCATCCAGCTTCGCCCCGGGATGCCGAACTGTTTCGCGCTCAGATGTTGACCGAAATGGCAGGATTATCATGTGAAGATGGCATGGTGATGCAGATCCACGCTGGTGTTCGACGCAACACCGACCTGGATCTTACGCGCCGCTCCGGGGCCAATCTTGGTGCCGACATTCCAACCGTGATCGATGCCGTTGGTGGGCTGCAACCCCTGCTCAATCGCCATGGTCATAACCCGGATTTCAATTTGCTGATCTTCTGTCTCGACGAAGCGGTTTATGCGCGGGAGCTGGCGCCTTTGGCTGGCTATTGGCCTTGTTTGAGATTGGGGCCGCCGTGGTGGTTCCACGACAGTCCGCGGGGCATTGCACGGTATCTGGATGGCATGGTTGAAACCGCAGGATTCTTCAACCTCGCTGGCTTTAACGACGATACGCGGGCGCTGCTTTCGATACCGGCCCGCCATGATGTCTGGCGCCGCTGCGTCAGTGCCTTTCTGGCCGACATGATCGGTAGCGGGTTGCTTGGTCAGACGGATGCCGAGCAGATTGCTCACTGGCTTTGTTATGGGGCTGCCAAACAGGCCTATCGGCTTGGCTAAAGCCCTTTCTTCCCCTATCTGTTGCAACCGCAGCGACAACCCATGACCCGACCATTCAAGGATCACTGAGCAAATATGAAACGCATTTCAACGATTGCCTGCATTGGCGAATGTATGGTGGAGCTTTCACTGGGATCCAACGCTGCAGAAAACTGCGTGTTGGGGTTTGCCGGTGATACGTTCAACACGGCCGTTTATCTGAAACGGGCTGCCGGGTCCCAAGTTGAGGTTTCATATGTGACCGCCGTGGGTCAAGATGCCCTGTCTGACCGTATGGTCAATCTGTTTGTGGAAGAACAGTTGAATGTCGACCACGTCATTCGACATCCGGATCGGGTGCCCGGTCTCTACGCCATTTCCACCGATTCGACCGGTGAGCGCAGTTTCACCTATTGGCGAGATCAGGCAGCGGCAAAGACCTTGTTTGATGCTCAATGTGAGGTTGATATCGAACAACTGAGTGCATTCGATATGATCTATTTCTCAGCCATTACTCTTGCTATTCTTTCCGATGAGGCCCGCACCCGCCTGTTGCAATGGCTGCCCGACTATCGCCGTCGCGGTGGGCTGGTGGCCTTTGATTCAAATTACCGGCCAAAATTATGGGCCAGCCAGGAAGCTGCGCGGGAGTGCGTAACCCTGGCGTGGAGCACTTGTGATATTGCACTGCCGTCGGCAGATGATGAGATGGATCTCTTTGGGGATCAATCACCCCGTGACGTGCTGAGCAGAATTCGAGGATGTGGGGTGCAGCACGGATCGCTGAAAAACGGAGAAACCGGTCCGTTGCTGTTTGATGAAGGCCAGACCACAGGGCCGCTGCCAAAGGCCGGGCGCGTGGTCGATACCACTGCAGCGGGTGACAGTTTTAATGGTGGATATCTGGCGGCATTGGCTCAGGGCCGATCACCGGGTGAAGCGGCAGTCCAAGGTCACACCACTGCCTTGCATGTAATCGGCCATCATGGGGCAATCGTTCCCCGACAATAAATTGGTGGCACCGGAACACATGTGGGCATTCTATTCTACCTTAAGCGTTACACAGGTCGGCCAGCGTTTCAGCGCCATCACCGTCACAGTCGTCCAGCAAATGCACATAAAGCGTTCCAGCAGAATCTGTCAGCTCATTGATGCGATCGGCGATTTCAACACCGTGCAAATCCGCCCGGGTAGCAGCAAACAAAGCCCGGTCATAAAGCGCTACCTGCTCATTGCTGATTGAAGAAAATACGTAGCGGCGGCCCGACTTTCCCTGCAGATACACAAACCTTCCAAGACCAGCCCCTTCAACAACGGAACGGATCAGGCGTGATTGTGGTGCAATGCCGCAACGACCCCGCCGTGGTTGTGGCGCGCAGTCCTGAAAAGGTTCGGCAGGGGCGCTGCAGACATGTCCCAGGGCGGCGATAAAAGGCAGGCTCGGTTGAACCGGGCTGATCTGAAATTCCGTTGCGTGCATGATGTTCTCCCTTTAAGGAGAACATATATAGAACAAATTAACAGAACATTACAAGAACAATTTATTCCCCGGCAGCAGCTTCCAACCGTTTTTCCGCAATTGCAATGCGTTCTTTCACGGCATCTGACAAAGGCGGGCATACGGCATCCTTGGAGGACAATAGATACAATTCGTCACACGCCTCTTCAATCCGACGTTCGAGTTCTGCTGCGAATTCCCGACCCTTCATGCCCGGCATGATGGGTTCTAGAATTTTTGCGCGAATGATGCCGGGATAACGGATGAATTTGTGGCGCGGCCAATACATTCCAGCGTTCAGCGCAATCGGAACAACGGGACAATCCATATCCATATACATCCGGGTAAGGCCATATCGATAGTTCGGTTCTGCACCCGGCGGTCTTCTGGTGCCTTCTGGAAAAATCAACACCTGACGGTTCTTGGCAACCCGGATTTTGGCTTCATGGATCATGCTGCGCATGGCCTTGCCACCATCGCCACGGCGAATCGGTATATGATCCAGCTTGGCAAGGAACCAGCCAAAAAGCGGAATTTTCATCAGTTCTGACTTCAGCACAAAGGAACAGTCAGGCAAAATCGCGTTAATCGCATAAAATTCCCAGGTCGACTGATGCTTGCAGGCAACGATACACCCCTCTTTCGGCAGGTTCTCTGACCCAATGACCTCCATTGTTGTCCCCACCAAAACTTTGTGTAGCCAATTGGATGAAAGTCCCCAGCGTCTTGGAATCTCAATCGCCTGTTTGTGGCTGAGAAAAAAGAACCAGGGCATTTGCAGCACCATGTGCAGCACCAGATTGATGTACCAGGCGATATTGAAAAGCAGCGAGCGAAAGAAGAGCATGATAGAAAACGCAGATTGCAAAGTTGGCCCTGTTTATCGCAACAAAAGCAATCAGGCCACTTTGAAGATCATATGCTGCCCCGCAAAGCATCAAACATTTGTGGACGCAGGTAGGGACGCAGGCGCGCGCCGACAAATTTCACATATTCATTGAGCATAAACCGCAACGTTCCTGCATTTTTCCACCACCCCTGTTTGCTGATGGCATCAAGCGGTACCGGATAGGGTGTGAGTTGCACATCGGGCATCTGCTGCGAATATTCGACCAGGCTGCGGGGCATGTGATAGGCGCTGGTCACGACAATCAGACTGTTAAATCCGTGCTTGCGCATCCAATTAGCGGTTTCAACCGCATTGCCGATCGTGTCTTCAGCCACCCGTTCCATGTCAACACAACATTCAAAAAGCGCCGCGTGCCCGGCGTTCATTTCCTGAATGTCGGCCCGTTGTGTTTCTGCATTTACCCCGGAAATAAGCAGGCGGGTGCCCTTTTTGTCGGCCAGCAATTTCAACGCGGTGGCAATTCGCGCAGACCCGCCGGTCAGAGCAACAATGGCTTGAGCCGGATTGACGTCAGCCGGCTGCTCGCTCTTGGCCACTTTATTGGTAAATTGCAGGAACCCACCAATGAACAGGCCACCGGTTACGAACATCAATATCAACACCAGTTTCATGCAGAGCCGAAAAGTCCAGCCAACGGCACGGCCCGAACCCCGCACAGCTCGGCTGCGCAGCGATGGTACATTTTCCGGCTCGGCGTGCGTTTGGTCGTCGGTCATTTCATACCTGCCTGTGGAGCAGCCTATAGCCGCTCCTTATGCCCCTGTGACAGAACTCCAGTATTGTAGGGTGCTCTATAAAGGGCAAGCAAAAATAACATGTCGGATATTTCGGGCGACCAGACTAAAAATCCAGTGATTCTCCGGGCCTGACTTCGCTCTCCAGTGCACCAACATAGCGATACACGGTGAACCGTGACGTTATAGCCGTCAGCATGGCGATGACGAATATCAAAATCAATGTGCCAGCATATCCGCTCAACCCGACGGAAAACGTACCAAACAGGGCCGCCATCTGATCACTTGCCGGATCTGCAATATTGCTGCGGCTCCAATATCCCAGAGCGAGAAACCCGCC
Source organism: uncultured Rhizobiaceae group bacterium (assembly GCA_905480295.1). Classification (GTDB taxonomy): domain Bacteria; phylum Pseudomonadota; class Alphaproteobacteria; order Rhizobiales; family Rhizobiaceae; genus Pseudahrensia. The sequence goes on from CAJQPW010000221.1 coordinate 4,389, forward strand.
CAGTGCCAGCAAACCACCCGTCAGGGCCCCCTTCAGCCCAAGCAGCAAAAAGTGCCGTTGAAACTGCCCGGCAATAAAGCTTTGTTCAGCACCAACAAAATGCAGTACTTCAATCACGTGCTGATTGCCCGCCATGGCTCCGCGGGTGGCAAATACCACGGTCAAGACGGTTGCGGCCATCATCAGGGCAAATACAAACACACCAATCCAGATTGTCGCGCGGGCCATGCTTTGCAGTCGATCCATCCAGGCTCTGTGATCGTCCAGACTGGCACCCGGAACACTTTCAACAATTTTTGCCCGAAGCGCGTCGATATCGGGGGGGTTGCTTCGGTCAATGATTACCGTCACCAGTCTGGGAACGGGCAATTCGTTCAGATCCAGTCCAGCGCCCAGCCAGGGCTCCAGCATTCGACCCAGTGCTTGCTGACTGACAATGCTGGCGCTGCTGACACCGTCGAAACTTTCAGCAATCTGCCGCACCGATTCAACCGCCGCAACAAGATCAATGTCTGTCACAGGCTTCACCTGAATGGTGATTTCGCGGGCAATGTCATTTTGCCAACCAAGGGCGGTGTCATTGACCAGCGACACCGCACCCAATGTGAGACTGGCAAGAAACGCCATAATGGCAACCACCAGCACCAATGCCGTGCCAGCCACACTTTCGCGCGGAACAATCGAATGCAGTTTTCGATCGCGCATCAGGTAGTCGGAACTAGCTACCTTTTTCTTAGTTGAATAGTGGGTGGGAAAGGATTCACTCATAGACCTGAAGCCGCCCCTCATTCAGTACCAACCGCCTGGCATCATATTGATCCATGAGGTTGAGATCATGGGTGGCAATGACAACAGACGTGCCATTGCGGTTCAGTTCGATGAACAGCCGCAACAGGCGCCGAGCGAGTGTCGGATCCAGATTGCCTGTCGGTTCATCGGCAAGCAGCAATTCAGGCTGATCAATCAGCGCCCGTGCCACCGCTACCCGCTGTTGTTCTCCTCCTGACAGCACCGACGGGAACGCATCAATCCGCTCGGTCAGACCCACCCATTTCAGCAGATCGATCACATCGCGGCGATAGCCGGCCTCCTCCTTGCCTCGAACCCGCAGTGGCAAAGCGACATTCTCATACAAGGTGAGATGATCAAGCAGACGAAAGTCCTGAAAGACAATGCCAATACGCCGGCGCAAGGCCGGCAAATCCCGGGCCGCCAGGGTCGCTGTATCTTCACCAAATATATTGATCAGACCCCGGGTCGGTTTCAACGACAGGAACAGCAGGCGCAACAGACTTGTCTTGCCCGCACCCGAAGGGCCGGTGAGAAACTGAAACGATCCCGGCTCTATTGCGAAAGACAGGTCCTTCAGAACCTCTTCGCCCATTCCGTATCGAACGCCAACATTATCAAACCGAATCATGTCAGTCTCTGCTGATCGTTGTTTTCATGGTCGCCTTCGGTGTCGGACGCTTATGGTTAACATGAACTTAACAGACCGCATTAAACCTGTCGCCGGTGATCAATGGATTGCGACAATAAGTGAAGCGTTAACTATTTTCCCGCTAGGTTTGGCAATAATTTATCAACCATAGCCCGGGACTGCTTCGTCCTTGGGAAAGGCCCCATGACTGTAATTTGTCCCTCATGCGATGCCCGCTTTCGCGATCCACCCGAAGACGTTCTGCTCAACCGTGTGCTGCAATGCAGCAGGTGCGAGCACGAATGGAGCACCAGCAAAGCCCAAAAGCCACGCATCAAAGCTGATGCCCCGACAATGGCTCCGGACATGAAAAACCTGGTGGACGATGAAAAGGCCATCAAGACAGCATTGCCTGTTGTTATGCCCAAGACGGATAACGAAAAGCAGACACAGCCGATCTATGTCGACCGTGAGCCCGAAACCAAGACCTCAAAGCCGTTTTCGCTGGTCTGGCCTGCAACCGGCATGGTCTGCCTGATGCTGCTTGCCGGTGCTGTGGGGCTGCGCACCACGATCATGAATGCTGTACCCCAGTCGGTTGGGCTGTATCAGGCCGCAGGACTGGCATCGGACAATCCGGCACTGGAAATTGGCAATGTTGTTACAACCCGAACCAATCGCGACGGAATCCGTCAACTGATCGTTCGTGGCGAAATCGAAAACATTGCTGACAACACCGTTCCTGTCCCTCCCCTGAAGCTGACCATGCGGGGCCAGCAGGACGCCAATCTGTTTGCCTGGACAGTTACCGCAAAGAAGAATTCGCTGAAGGCTGGAGAAAAAAGTCGATTTACTGCCGTTGCCCACGACTTTCCCAGTGAAACCGTGAATGTGGAAGTTGAATTTCTGCCTCCCAAGGTTCTAGATAAGGCAAGAATTCTCCAATCCGAGTAAACCATGATCGAAGTTCGCGGAAAACGCATCTCAACCCTGTTTTCCGCAGAACAGATTGCTGAACGCAATCTTGCCATGGCTGCGGAAATGCGCGGCAAGGTTCATCACAACCTGTTGGTTATCGCCATTCTCAAGGGCTCCTTCATTTTTGCCGCCGATCTGATCCGTGCCATGCATGAGCAGGGCGTTGCACCGGAAGTCGAATTCATCACCCTGTCGAGCTATGGAAAAGGCACCAAATCAACCGGGGTTCAGATCCTGCGTGACATTGACAGCGAAGTGGCTGGTCGCGACGTTTTGTTGATCGATGACATTCTGGAATCTGGCAACACGCTCAAATTTGCTTACGACCTTATGGTTGAGCGCGGTGCGCGAAATGTTGAGATTGCCGTTCTGCTTGACAAGCATTCTAAGCGTAAGGCGCAGGTTGAGGCCGATTATACCGGGTTTGAATGCCCCGACCATTTTGTCGTCGGATATGGCATGGACGTTGGCTATGCGTTTCGCGAGCTGCCATTTGTCGGCGTGGTCGAAGGCGACGCCTGATCTGTTCCAACAAGCCCGGTCTGGTGTTTCCGATTCCGTTTAAGATGACCGGGATAAAATTCGATTCTCCCCGGTTCGAAATGTTTCTCGATAACCGTGCTTGTCCAGCAATGCCATCAGGTCGTGTTGCCACAACTCCTGATGCGACACCTCAATGAGAATATGGAGCGGCCATTGGGATTCGGGCTGCGCCTGAAAGAACGGTACAAGAGCCTGATCCTCGAACCCTTCAATATCAATCTTCAACACATCAATATTGTTGATATTGGCCTCGGCCAGCAATTCGGCAAGCGGCACGATATCGACTTCGTGGCTGACTTTAGGGTTGGAGGTACCCGCCTTGACCATCGATGTGTGCCCGATATTGCTGCCACCATCTGACCACAACAAGATTTTGTCTCGCACCGGACCCACGCCGACATTGTGAACATGGTTGGTCGGCAATCCGTTGGCCTGCAGGTTGTATAGCAATTTCTGATAGGTCCGGGGATGCGGCTCCAGTGCCAGCACGGTGCATTTCCCCGGCGCTTTGGTGCCAACAAAGATCGAATAGGTGCCCACATTGGCGCCAATATCAACAAACACCATATCGGGTGTCAGCAATGGCAGCAGGGCTTCATGCTCCACCCGTTCCGGCAATTGTGCACGCCCAAACAACACCCTGTCGCAATAGTTTTCGGCCGGGTAGAGGCGAAAGCGCATGCTGTCATGGATAATATCAAAGGGGCCCACAATCTTCCGCGCATATTTCTTGCGCAACTGGCGGCGCCATTCCTGTGGAAGCGCATTCCAGTCGCACAGCTGCCAGATTAGGCGCTGGCCAAATCCAGCGGTATGATCGCCAAATGCGCTGTCGAGATCCAACTCGATGTCAGCGCCCACCTTCAGTCGCCTTTCCGCCCTGTGCAGCCAGTTTCTGCTCCTCTTCAGCATCGATGATACTGCGGGCTGCGGAACTGACAGCCTGCTTCTCTTCATCGCTCAATTCGTCCACCGGCTTGTCGGCCAGACGCACGGTCACTTCCTTATGGGCAAAGTGAATGCCTTCACGAGCAAACAGATCCTGAATGCTTTCATAGACGACCTTGCGGGTGACAAATTGCTCCCCGGGTTTGGTCATGAATTTGACGCGAATGATCATCGCGCTGTCTTCCATTTTATAAACGCCCTGGCTTTTCAGCGGCTGCATAAATGTGTGTCCGACCTGAGGGTGATCAAGCAAGGCCTGTCCCAATTTCTTGACCAGCTTGCGGACCTTTTCAGTATCCGTATCATAGGTGACGCGCAGCGGCAGTTTCATCAACACCCAGTCGCGGGAATAGTTGGTCAGCTGCTTGATCTCTCCAAACGGGATTGTGTGCAGCGCGCCCAGATGGTGGCGCAGTTGGAACGACCGTATCGAAATTTTTTCAACCGTCCCCTTCACCCCCTCGATCTCGACATATTCTCCGCGCCTGAATGCATCATCCATTAAGAAGAAAGCGCCTGAAAAAATATCTCTGATCAACTTTTGAGCGCCAAATCCGACCACAATGCCGACCACACCGGCACCGGCGAAGATCGGAGCTACATCCACGCCCATGCGAGACAATATGACCATGCCAGCTATGCAAAAAATGATGGTGACCAGCACGTAGCGCATGATCGGCAGCAAGGTTGCCATGCGAGAGGCACCGGCGCCACCGCCATCACCTCCGAGTTCTTCATCCTCAGCAGGCATGCCGCCTTCTTCTTCCATTTTCTTGTCAACGAAAATGCGCACCGCGTTATAGGCTATCCAACCCAGTACGGCTGCGAGAATGATATCCAGGAATGCCGCCCAGGCATTTCCATCGGACCCAACCGGAACGCCCCAGATCCGAGCCAGTTCACCCAGTCCAAAGGTCAGGATGACAGCAAGCGCTGCGTTTTCAAACAATCCACGGAACATCGGTTGATATTCAAATATCGCGGTTGTCACAGTCGATGGCCCAACCTCCATATCTTCACCGGCTTCGCGATCAATCTCGGCGAGTTCTTTTTCGTGGCGCTCGCGCTCCACTGCAGCAAGTGCTTCAAATCGGTGGATGCGTCGATTGTACAAGACCTGAATCAGGATCAGAATCAAACCGTAAGCAATGATACAAACATAGAATATGGCCAGTGGCGCAACAATCACCACTCCCGGTGACTGTTGATCCAGCGCCAGTCGAAAAACAAACATCGCCATTGCAACCAGCGAATAAACGAGACCAAGCGGTGGAACGAACCGGGCGATCTGTCGGCGCACGGTAAAAAATGTCCCCGTCGGATCGGTGGGTGCAAAAATGTGCTGCCAGGACTTCCAGTCCTTTAGGATATAGAGCGCGAACCCGAGGCTCGCCATCGACGCCGAACCGATCTGTAGCAATTTGATATTTTCAACTGTCAGCACAGTGCTCATGCCGGCGGCTATCTGGTCCTGAGCGGTGAAGCTGAAAAACCTTGCCAGCGCAAAAAAACAGGCAAGAATCGCAACGCCCGTTTGAAAATGTCGATGGAGTTTTTCCGCCTCGTCATCATCCAGATTGACCAATCTGAATTTGGGCATGCCGCCGGCAAACAGATTCCACGAGACGCCATGCCGCAGGAAGCGGTAAACGCAGTACCATGCCACAATTTCAAAAATTACCCGACGCGAAGGTTCGTGAGCCGAATCGAGAATAATCGCCACCAGCATGGCGACACCAAAATATATGAGAACATAGATCAAGGCGAAGAATGCCCGTGACAACAAGTAGGAATATTTGTCTGCTTGGGTGTTTGGATCAATCTGAGAGCGTTTGAAGACATTTTCCTGTGCCCATCGGATGATTGGCCGCGTGGCGTACCAGCCGATCACCAGGCCCAAAAGTGCCGTCCCCACCGCTCGAAGCAACCAGAACCATGAGCCATCTGGACTGGCCGCCTTCAAAGTAGCCTGGATATTGGGAATCAAAGTGGGGGCGGATTGAAAAATCATCTTGATGCGTTGTCGGGCACGCAAAAACATTTCCGCTCGCATTGAACCCATCGTGTTTTCAGCGGTGTCACTCTTTTGCCCCGGGCTCACCACAATGACTGTGGAGCCGTCATTGCGGGCTTCTTCCAGGAGTGCATTAAGGGCGGATTTAGACTCTTCGGTTTTTCCCGTTGGCAATAAAAGCTGGGCACTGGAGGACACCGGTTGAAAAACAGATGTCAGGGCAAGCACCACCGCGGCGAACAGGAATACAGGTAAGCTAATTTTTTTCATGAACGGAACATGTTCAATGTCACCCGGTTTCGCAAGTGAAAGATTACCGCTACAAGGACCGCAAATTGCATCTGGGTCCTGTCGAGTTGGATTTTTCATCACCACTGATTTTTGTGCGCCATGGTTCCACTGCATGGAATCAGGCCGGTCGTTATCAGGGAAGCACCGATATCGCATTGTCCCCCGACGGGGAGCAGGACGCCCGCCAAAACGCACAGCTGATCAAAGATCTGATCACCAATGGGGGACTCGATGCCAACGCACTTTCAATCGTCGCATCGCCTTTGCTGCGGGCACGGCAGTCAGCTGTTGCTATCGCCGATTGTCTGGAACCGGTTCCATCCATCACGATTGAGCCGGCGCTCCGGGAACTCTCGATGGGACGCTGGGAGGGATTGACCAGCCAGCAAGTCAAGGACCGCTTTTATGAAGAGCGCAAATCCCGCAAATCTGATCGTTGGAATTTCAAGCCCGACGGGGGCGAATCCATGGAGGAGCGCTGTGCATCGATCGCAGCGGCTCTGGCCCGACTGAAACCAAACACCGTTATCGTTACCCATGCGGTGGTCTTGCGCATCATCTCGCATCTGCTCGGAGGGCTGGAAAGGGAACACGCAGCCGTCTTTGAAACGCCACATGTGACAATTTTGTGTTGGAATAGTGCAAAATTGCACAGACAGGCCCAGATTCGCTGATCAGCGCTTAACGCCCGCCTACAAGTATGCCACAGTGTTCCGCAATAAACCCGAAAACGGGTGGGGAGAACACAAGGGAAATCGTCTTGGCGCAAACGGGCGCATCCGCGAACAAGACCATTTTGGAGAATCAACAGGAGCAGGTGTCACGGGAATACTCCCATGACATCATCCGCGTTGACGACCTTCATTTGGCAATTGATTTGAAGGGCACGGATCTGGAAGTGATCCGCGGTGCCTCTTTTCGCATTCCGGCAGGTAAGACGGTCGCACTGGTGGGAGAGTCCGGTTCAGGAAAATCCATCTTGTCACAAGCAATTCTGGGCATTCTTCCCAACGTGGCAAGGATCACCGGTGGCAATATCTGGTATCGGGAAAACAAGTCTGATCAGCCGACCGATCTGGCGAAACTGAAAGACGATTCAGCCGAGCGCATTTCGCTGCGCGGCGGCAAAATTTCGATCATTTTTCAGGAGCCGATGACGTCCCTGTCACCGTTGCATACAATCGGCAACCAGATCGGTGAGGCGCTCTATCTGCACCGCGATATCGATCAGAAGGAAATTCAACCCACCGTGGTTGAGATGCTGGACCTTGTCGGGTTTCCCAATCCGGAGGCCGCCTGGTCCATGTATCCAATGGAACTGTCAGGCGGGCTGCGCCAGCGTGCGATGATTGCCATGGCGCTGATCTGTCACCCTGCCCTGTTGATTGCTGATGAACCGACCACCGCCCTGGACGTGTCGATGCAGGCCAAGATCCTCAGCCTGTTGAAAGAGCTACAACAAAAACTGGGCATGGCGGTTCTGCTGATTACCCATGACCTCGGCGTCGTCGCCAATATGGCCGACGAAGTTGTTGTCATGTATCACGGCCAGATCATGGAAGCCGGCCCCCGCGAAGCCATCTTCAACAATCCCCAGCACGACTATCTCAAAGCACTGCTGCACGCCGTTCCCGATCTCAGCATGGGCTATGATGAAAAACTGCAGAGCCTGCGCGACATTGAGCACGAAATTCCGGCCTCGATGATCGGCGAAATCACCGAACGCAAGACCCACGCGGATGAAACCCTGCTTAAGGTCCGCAATCTGCGTAAGGAATTTACGACAAAGAAGAGTTCAGGATGGTTCGGCAGCTCGGCCAATGTGGTCAAGGCGGTTGATGACGTCTCCTTTGACGTTCGACGCGGCGAGTGTTTCGGGCTGGTTGGTGAATCCGGCTGCGGTAAGACGACCACGCTGAAACTGATCGTTCGGGCGCTTTCAGCGAGTGGTGGCTCGGTTCAATGGTTAGAAGGCGATGGTGATCACCAGTCAACAACCGAACTTCTTGAGTTGAACAATGAGGGGGTCAAAGCCTTCCGTCGCAAAATTCAAATGGTGTTTCAGGATCCGTTTTCCTCCCTGTCCCCGCGTTCAACGGTTCTCAACATCCTCAAGGAGCCGATGGAAGTCCATGACATGGGAAGTAAGAAGGAACAGGCTGAATATGCTGCGGAATTGATGCGTCTGGTCGGCCTGCAACCCACATTTCTTGGTCGTTATCCTCACTCGTTTTCCGGTGGTCAGCGGCAGCGCATCGGCATTGCCCGGGCATTGGCTTTGCGACCAGAATTGCTGATTTGCGATGAACCGGTTTCGGCGCTGGATGTTTCGGTTCAGGCACAGGTTCTCAACCTGCTGAAACAGCTGCAGGACGAATTGGGCCTGACTTATATTTTCATCTCGCACAATCTGGCTGTGGTTCGCTATATTGCTGACCGCATTGGCGTCATGTTCAAGGGACAGATCGTCGAGATGGCAACACGGGAAGAATTGTTTGAAAATCCAATTCACCCCTACACCCGGGCCCTGCTCGACGTGGTACCCCACGCAGATTTGGACCACCCGCTGGATTTTGACCGTATTAACCGTGACATGGCCGCCGAAGGCCGAGACTGGAAGGCACCTTTTTCCAGCATGAGTGACGGATCTGATCTGGAAATGATATCAATCTCCGACAACCACAAGGTTCGCGCCATTCAAGGCACGGATCCTGCTTCAATTTTAAATGTGAGCTGAGTAAACCTATGACCAGTAACATGAAAACTATCTTCTCCTCCGCTGCAGCACTTTTGATGCTGGCAACAACTGCATTTGCGGGCGCACCGGACGAACCCCGTCAGCTGGACTTTGACAATCTGGAAAAAGAGATTGGAAAGCGCGGCGGCAGTTTGAAAATGCTGATGGCAAAGCCAAAAGACGTACGGTGGATGACCGTCTATTCCGGCGCCCGTCTGGTAGCCTATGATGAAACTTTCCAGTTGATGCCAGATCTTTTGAAATCGGTAGACAACGATTCCAACAAATCTTTCACCCTGCACCTGCGCAAGGGACATAAATGGTCCGATGGCCAGCCCTTCACCACGGAAGACTTCCGCTATTGGTGGGAAGACGTGGCTCAAAACGAAGCCCTGTCGAAAGGCGGCCCACCCCGGGAATTGCTGGCAGCTGGCAAGCTGCCCAAGGTTGAAATCATCGACAGCCATACCATTCGCTACAGCTGGGATACAGTTAACCCGCTGTTTCTGACGGCGCTCGCAGGCGCCCGGCCGATGTATATTTATATGCCCTCCCATTTTCTGAAACAGTATCACGAGAAATATGCAGATGCTGGAAAACTCGCGGCGCTGGTCGAGTCAGAAAAGGTTCAAAACTGGGCGTCCCTGCACAAACGTTTTGGCCGTCAGTATCGCCCGGAAAATCCGGCAATGCCAACATTGCAGGCCTGGATGAATACTACAAAGTTACCGTCCGAGCGCATCGTCTTCAAACGCAATCCCAACTACCATCGGGTTGATTCTGAAGGCACGCAACTGCCCTATCTTGATGAAGTCATTTTGAACATGGCTTCTTCGTCGATCATCGCCGCCAAGGCTGGTACCGGGGAGAGTGACCTGCAGGCCCGCTATGTCCGTTTTGACAATTACGCCTTCCTGAAAAAAGGCGCAGAAGATGGCGGTTACAAAGTCCTGCTGTGGCCATCGGGTCGCGGATCTGAAATGACGCTTCTGCCAAACCTGAACACAAAGGACGAAGGATTTCGTAATGCGTTTCAGGATGTTCGCGTACGCCGCGCTTTGTCCATGGGCATGGACCGCGGTGAGATCAACGAAGCCATCTTCTTTGGCCTAGGTCGCGAAGCGTCCAACTCGGTACTGCCATCCAGCCCGCTGTTCAAGGACGAATATGCTGATGCCTGGATTGAGTATGATGTTGATCAGGCCAATGAATTGCTCGACGAGGCCGGGTTCGACAAGCGCAACGATGATGGTGTGCGGCTGATGCCAGACGGCCGTCCCTTTGAAATCATCGTCGAAACCGCCGGTGAACAAAGCCAGGAAACCGATATTCTCCAACTGATTACCGACCACTGGAAAGACATTGGGGTGAAACTCTTCGTCAAACCATCCCAGCGCGATATTCTGCGCGGGAGGGTAAGCAATGGCGAGACCGTCATGTCGACCTGGCAGGGTCTGAACAGGGGTCTGGCGACGCCGGAAATGAACCCCGAAGAGCTGGCACCGGTCTCACCGGTTCAGGGACAATGGCCAAGCTGGGGTAATTATCTGGCATCCAAAGGTGCCGCCGGTGAAAAGCCAACGTTACCCGAAGTCGCGCGGCTCAGCGAATTGTACCAGCAATGGCGCGGTGCGGCTGACTATGATGAACAATCGAGGATCTGGCATGAAATGCTTTCGATTTTCACCGATCAGGTTTATTCGATCGGAATTGTTTCCGGTGGCCTGCAACCCATCGTGGTCAGCAACAAACTGCGCAATGTGCCCGAAGAAGGCATCTGGTCGTTTGAACCAACTCTGTATTTCGGACAATATCTGCCCGACACGTTCTGGCTCGAAGAATAAGGCGATAACGCAGCCATGTTCCGCTATATAATCACCCGCATTGGTGCGATGATCCCCACTTTGCTGCTGGCAAGTATCGTGATCTTCACGATCATCCAGCTGCCGCCGGGCGATTATGTGGAAACCTATATTGGCGAGCTGATTGCCTCTGGTGAAAGCGTCGATCTGGAAAGAGCGCAATATTTGCGTGAGGAATACGGCCTCGATCAGCCGATGATCCAGCGCTATCTGTTGTGGATTGGCAATTTTGTCACCGGTGATTTTGGCTATTCGTTTGAATATCAGCGTCCTGTATCGGAAGTCGTCGGCAACCGGCTGTGGCTGACCATCATGGTTTCTTTCGCAACCATCATTCTGACCTGGGTTATTGCCTTTCCAATCGGAATTTATTCCGCAACCCACCAGTATTCCTGGGGTGACTACGGCCTGACATTTTTCGGCCTTCTCGGTCTGGCCACACCAAACTTCCTGCTGGCTCTGGTGATGATGTATTTTGCCCAGACCATATTTGGTGTCTCGATCGGCGGGTTGATGGATGCCGAGTATATTGATCAACCGATGAGCTGGGGTAAATTCAAATCGATCCTTGAGCATTTGATCGTTCCAACAATCGTCATCGGCACGTCAGGTACAGCAGCGATGATCCGTCGTATCCGCGCTAATCTGCTGGATGAATTGCAGAAACAATATGTGGTCACTGCGCGCGCCAAGGGCGTGCCTCCGTTCAAGGCACTGGTCAAATATCCATTGCGCATGTCGCTGAATTTCTTCGTTGCCGATATTGGATCGCTGCTTCCATCGATCATTTCCGGTGCCGAGATCGTTGCTATCGTTCTCTCACTACAAACGACCGGCCCGCTTTTGATCGCTGCGTTGCAGAGCCAGGACATGTATCTGGCGGGATCGTTTCTGATGTTCCTGGCGACACTGACCGTGATCGGCGTATTGGTTTCTGATATTGCCCTTGGTTTCCTTGATCCCCGCATTCGCCTTTCAGGAGGAGCCGAGAAATGAGCATTCAGTCCGGTTCCAGCATGCCAGAAGAAGGCACCAGCGAGCTGCCACACTTTGTGTCAAAGGAAACCTTTGATCTGAAGTCGGTGGAGAAACTTACGCCCGAGCAGGAAAAGATCTATTTTGCTTCTCAGCTGACGCTGATGTGGTGGAAATTCAAACGCCACCGGGTTGCGGTCTGGTCGGGCATTTTCCTGCTGTTGCTGTATACAAGTGTTCTGTTCAGCGAGTTTCTGTCGCCTTGGAATTACCAGACCCGACACAGCAAGCACATCTATGTGCCCCCGCAGTCGGTTCACCTGTTCCATAAGGGCTCTTTTGTCGGTCCGTTCGTGTATGATCTCAAACGCAAGCTCAATCTTGAGACAATGCAGCGGGAATACACAGTCAACGACAAGAAACCGGTCAAACTGTCCTTTTTCTGCTCAGGGGAAAAGTACCATTGGTTCGGACTGATCGCCGCCGATAATCACTTGGTGTGTGCCCCCAAAGGCAAACCATTCTACGTGCTGGGCACGGATCGGTTGGGACGAGATATGCTATCTCGTATTCTTCAGGGTGCCCGAATATCGTTGACCATTGGCCTGATTGGGATTTCCGTTTCCTTTGTCCTCGGCATCGTTATCGGGGGTGCCGCGGGATACTACGGTGGCTGGGTCGACATGATCGTGCAGCGTGTTATTGAAGTGCTGCAGTCCATACCAACAATTCCGCTATGGCTCACCCTGTCGGCAATCATGCCGCCTTCGTGGAGTCCTATATTAATTTACTTCGGCATAACGGTGATACTAGGCCTTTTGGACTGGACCGGGCTGGCACGAGCGGTGCGTTCCAAACTGTTATCACTGCGAGAAGAAGATTACGTATTGGCAGCCCGGCTGATTGGGGCAAAACCGTCCCGTATCATTGGTCGACACCTGGTGCCGGGATTCATGAGTCACCTGATCGCATCGGCAACCATCACGATTCCTACGATGATCCTGGGTGAAACAGCCCTGTCGTTCCTCGGACTGGGCCTGCGCGAACCGATTACCTCATGGGGAGTGCTGCTCAACGAGGCACAGTCCATCAATGTGGTCGCAGTGTTCCCCTGGCTGATGCTGCCGGTGGTGCCGGTTATCTTTGTCATCATCGCCTTCAATTTTCTCGGTGATGGTCTGCGCGACGCGGCTGACCCGTACAAGTAGCGAAACGTCCAAACCCAGTTCTGATAGATGCTGGTGTGCGGCGGGTTTGTGATCCAGCCAATGTCGCCTGGCCGCTTACCTGTATGGCTGGACTGGACCCATCGTTTTTTGCGACTGAAATGTGCCGGGCAGCGTCAGCTGTTTGGTTTTGTTGCTGCCTTGCCGCAGCCCGACAACCGGTGTCCAACGGCTGGCTTTTGCACCCACCGCGCATGCTGAAAACTATGTGAATTCTGAAACTCTCGTCAGGCCACCGCGGCGTGACGATGCACCACCGGCCAGGTTTCCAATGGGCCGAAGATCTGGCGCATTTCCAAATAGTCTGCTTTCCAGAACGGAAAACGTTGGAATACATTGTCGTAAATTCGGTCAACGTCGCTGATCATCAACAACCAATACAGTTGCAGTGGCTCATACCATTCCGGTCCGGAAATCACCCGGGCATTAAACATCCGGCGATAGAAACTGCTGTGCTCTTTGCTGACATGCGAGAAACACTTGTCGGCTCGGAAATACTGACAGGCCATAACCGGCACTTTCATCAACAGAAAGGGCAATTCCGGATAGTCCAGCGCAGCCTGTGGATCAGCAACAAACCGGCCCGGATCGATGATCATGTTGCCCTTGGCCAACAATGCATCAACGTCTTCCCGGAAATAAGTGCGGCTCTGGCAATCGGGGTATTCGGCTGTGATAACCGTGATTTTGAAAGAACCCGCCAGACGATTATCGATAAACAATCCAATAGTGGTGGAATTCTCTTCATGCATTTCATCGATGCCATGAGATACCCACAGGGATGAATCGCCGCTGTGACGCGCATACGCGTCGCGACGCAATTTATAAACCGCCTCACGGTCCTCAAAATCGACCATGCGTCGATATTCGATCCGGTGTTCCATCGCACGAATGCGATCTTGTAACGATAGTTTGGCAGGTTTGGTGATCAAATGATCAACCCCCTGCATATCAACGACTTTAGTCATTCGCCCAATAACCCAAAGTGATCTTCTACTTTGACGTTTAGGTTAACGAATTGTTAATCGGTGTAAAGCTTTCCAGCGCCTCTATTTAACTAATGGTTAACGTTTTTGACAAAATTCTACTAACCTCACATTAGTGATTTTTCTTCTTAACCCATCAAACTATAATATTTTACTTATCACGGATTAGAGATTTTTATTCTTGAGAATGAGATCATGCAAGATATCCGTCCGTCGATTCCGCAAACGACCTGGTTCGCGGGCCAAGGTGGTTCAAAGAAGGGGAATAGGAAGGCACAAATCCGCAATTGCGGAATTTGCCGTGGACGCTGCAGATCGTGTTCTTACTGCCGCTGCAGAGAAAAGCAGAAAGTAATGTGGTCAGGCTGCAATCTGACGGCTGGAATTCAGTCTCGCCAACATCGTCTTGCTGGCAATCTGACGTTTGTCCAGCAACGGGCGAATCGATTCCCGGTCCACCGGTTTGCTGAAGAAGTAACCCTGAATTTCGTCAACCGGTGTCTGCGATGTCAGCAGTTGAAGCTGTTCCCGGGTTTCAACCCCCTCAATCACGACGGTCAGGCCGAGTTTCTGACCCAGAGCAGTAACCGCCTGAACCAGGGTAAGGCTGTTTGAATTCTTGTGCAGATCAAGAATGAACGACCGGTCGATCTTCACCTTGTCCAGCGGTAATTCGTTCATATAGCTCAGGCTGGAATAACCGGTGCCAAAGTCATCGAGGGATATCCGAACACCCATGCGTTTGAACTGGTTCAGCAGTTCGATGGTCTGGCCGACATTTTCCAACATCAGTGATTCGGTGATTTCCAGCTCCAGGCGCCCGGGTTCCAGACCGCTGGTGGTCAATGCATCCTTGACAGTTTGAGCAAGGTCTCCCTGCTTGAACTGGATCGGGGACAGATTGACCGCCACCCGCGTACCACCAGGCCACGAAGCACAAGCGTTGCAGGCTTCAAACAGCATCCAGGAGCCAATTTCTGAGATCAGTCCAAGCTCTTCAGCAATCGGTATGAAACTGGCCGGTGATATGTATCCGTTGGTCGGGTGTTTCCACCGCAAGAGAGCTTCACAGACCGTAACCTGCCCCTTCCGCACATTGACGATAGGCTGATAATGCGCCTCGAACTGGTCGCCCGCCAGGGAGACGCGGAGGTCATTTTCCAGCTTGTGCCGGCGTTGCATTTCGCGACTCATTTCCGCGTTGAAGACACGCCAATCACCGCGCGCACTCTTCTTGGCGCTGAGAAGTGCCAGATCGGCATTCTTCAGCAATTGTTCTGCCGTGGCGTTCTCCGGACTGCTCAGCACAATACCGATCGTGCATTCCAAAATGACGCTTCGCCCGCCAAGTTGGAACGGCTTGGTGAAAGAATCGCAGATCGAGTCGGCCAAATGTGCCGCCAGATCAAGACTTCGTTTTTCGCGTATAACGATGGCAAATTCGTCACCACCATAGCGCGCGCATTGCCCCATCCCTTTGGAAAGTTGTGACAAACGTTGTGCAACATTGCGCAACAATATGTCACCCTTGCTGTGTCCAAGTGCATCATTGACCTGTTTGAACCGATCAAGATTGACGAGAAGGACAGCACATTTATCATCCTCAGACAGCTCACCCATCTGCTTATCGATATGGTCGGGAAGCTGGTTGCGATTCATCAGTCCAGTGAGTCGGTCAAACCGCACCATATGTTCAATTTTCGAAGCGGCATCAACTTCCCGGGAAATGTCCTCAAAGGTCATCACCAGACCACCCGTTTCCATCCGCGATGCCCTGAATTTGATGCTGCGTTTGGTCTTCGTCCCCAAATCGAAAAACAGAGCGATGGTGCTTTCATCCGGCTTGTTGACCCAGCTCTGGATTTCGGCGGCATGGGAATCTGACAGACCATATTTTTTGTGCAGCAGCTGAATCATGTCATCCAGCAAAATATTTTTTAGAGACTTCAGAGAACGGCCCAAAAATGTGCCAATGTGTTTGTTGGCAACTTCCAGCATTCCCTGGGCGTTAAACATGCAAATGCCCTGAGGCACGTTTTCCAAAGTGTTGTTAAACTGGGACGCCAGTTTTTCTGCCTTGCGCCGATTGACCACATTGTTGAGCAAATTGTCACGCTGCCGTGCCGCGATCGTCTGCAGTCCAATCATGTAGGGCGCCAGCATGACCGCCAGCAGGATATATTCCCCACCCTGAATCAACAAACCGGCAATCAACGGAAGGCCGACGGCAAACAATTGCCCGTTCACCAAGCGCGAAATCGGAAAGCACCGCCCGCATACACCAATCAAATTGGCAAATGTCACAACGAAAGCGGTGAATTCGGCCAGCGGGTTTTGCAACACTGCTGTGATGAAGCACCAGATTCCAAAAGCCAGGGCATAAAGCACTGCCCCAATGGTGTATCGTTGTTCCCAACGCTCATAGTCGGCCAGAGTAAACGTCTGCTTTGCGTGATATTTGTGAAACTGGGCTGTCGTGATGTAACGCAAAGCGCCGAGCACGAGAACCACTCCTGCCAAAGCGTAAAGAACAAAGGAATTGGTGGCGTAGGCGGACAGAATTACAGCAGCGGCAGATGTCGGCACCCCGATCAACAGCAGTTTGTAATCGGAAAAAACCGACAGGACAAAAGACTGGTAAATCGGGATTTCCGACCCGTTTTCTGTATTCAACTCTGGTTTCATTAAACTGGCCGCCCTCAGTATGTGTGCGAACAGATTACGGTGGGTTCCTAAATTTTTTTATAAAATGCTTTCAACCGAATGGGGTTATGGCTAAACGAAAGTTAACCCTGAGTTCGGTATCGTCCGAAAAACCTCAACATTACGCATCAAGAGCTTGGAATAACAATGAAAATTGCATTGATTGGTACCGGCTATGTTGGTCTTGTGACCGGCACCTGCCTTGCAAATATCGGGCACGATATCATTTGCGTCGACCATGCAGAGGAAAAAGTCGAAGCACTCAACAGCGGAAAAATTCCGATTTTTGAACCTGGACTGGCAGAAATCGTGCAATCCGCCAAAAGTTCGGGCAAATTGGTCTTCACAACGGACCTCGCAGAGGCGGTCAGATCCGTTGATCTCATTTTCATAGCCGTTGGAACGCCCCAGGCCTCCGACGGACGTTCGGACCTGAGCCAGATCGAGGCCGCAGCCAAGCAAATTGCCAAGGCCGCAAATGGCGACAAGACCGTTGTGGTCAAGTCCACCGTCCCAGTCGGCACCTGCCGCCGTGTAGGTCGAATTCTGGCCAAACACGGCAACGATCATGATTTCCAGATCACCTCCAACCCCGAATTTCTGCGCGAGGGCAACGCGGTGGCCGACTTTATGAAGCCCGACCGCATCGTGATTGGAACTCAGTCTTCCTGTGCTGCTGACAAAATGCGCGCCATCTACCAATATTTTGACGACAAGGACGTGCCGGTCATCATGACCAGTTTGGAAACGTCAGAACTTATCAAATATTCGGCAAACGCATTTCTGGCCGCCAAGGTCGCCTTCATTAACGAAATGGCCAATCTATGCGATGCAACCGGCGCCAACGTAGAAGATCTATCGTTGGGTATCGGCCTGGATGAACGCATTGGGAAGGCATTTTTGAAACCGGGACCCGGATACGGTGGGTCGTGTTTTCCAAAGGATACCCTGGCACTGACCATTTTGGCCCAGGAAGCCGATTCCCCATCACGCATCATCGAAAGTGTGGTCGATTCCAACTCCAACCACATTCGACGCCTTGGCCGCAAAATTGCTGACTTCTGCGCAGAATCTTGGAATGTCGACCCCAAATTACCCCTGATTGACAAGCGCATTGCCATACTCGGGCTGGCATTCAAGGCAAATACCGACGACATTCGCTCTGCGGCCAGCACGGTGATCGCCCCGCTTTTGATTAAACAGGGAGCGAATGTGATTGGATTTGACCCGGAAGCAGCCGAAGCGGCAAGGAACGTCATTGATCATATCGAAACGACGACAGATCTTGACGAGGCCTTAACTGGTGCCGATGCCGTCTTGGTGTTGACGGAATGGGATGAAATCCGCGCAATCGACTGGGCTGAAAAGAAAAAACTGCTGGCATCTCCAGTCGTTGTTGACCTGCGCAACCTGTATGACACCAAGGAAATGGCCCGCCTGGGCATGCAATATTCCTCTCTCGGTCGTCCCGCGGAAACCTTGTAGCAAGAGCCTGTAGATCGCCAATCGCAATCAAATATCTGTGCGAATTCATCGTTGCAGTTCCCTCAGCTGCAATCTATTGTGGTGTCGGTCACGTTTGGGCAGGGTCACGCACAAATAATGAAACGCCTCAACGATGCCCGCATCCTGATGTACAGCCACGACACGTTTGGCTTGGGACATTTGCGACGTTGCCGGACAATCGCCCATGCGCTGGTTGAACGGTTTAAGGGCCTCACAGTTCTGATTATTTCCGGTTCTCAAATCGCCGGAGCCTTCGATTTAAAGGCACGGGTTGATTTCGTAAAAATTCCCAGCGTTATCAAACTTTATTCTGGTGAATACACATCCATCAACGAACATATTGATATCAAAGATACGTTGACCATGCGTGAGGCACTGATCCTCGAAACCGCGGAATTGTTTGATCCTGATATCTTCATTGTCGACAAGGAACCGATGGGGTTGCGCGGTGAAGTGGAAAAGACTTTGGTCGCCTTGCAAATGCGGGGCTGTACCACGGTATTGGGATTGCGCGATGTCATGGATTCCGCGGAACTGCTGGAAGAAGAGTGGAAAAAGAAAGACGTTATCGACAAGATTGCTTCGCTCTATGATGAAATCTGGATCTACGGTCCGCAGGATTTTTGGAACCCGCTCGAGGGATTGGTCGTGCCCAGTCGGATAGAAGACAAAACCCGATATGCCGGATTCTTGCAACGGGAAATTCCAACCAGCGAGAACCACCGTGCGCAACATCCCTTGCCAGAAAACTATATTCTGGTGACCGCCGGTGGCGGTGGTGACGGATCTGACCTTATGTCGATGGTGTTGGCAGCAAGAGAGCATGATCGCAATCTTGTATACCCCCTGGTGCTAATTCTCGGCCCTTTCATGCGCAGTGAACAACGTGAAGACATCCACCGCCGTGCAAATAACTTGCGCAGCGTTGTGGTAATCGACTTCGACAATGAGCTGGAAACCATCATGGACGGGGCCACCGCTGTGGTTGGCATGTGCGGTTACAACACATTTTGTGAAATCCTGTCGTTTGACAAACCGGCACTTTTCGTTCCCCGCACCCACCCCCGCATGGAACAACTGATCCGCGCGACACGGGCAAGTGAGTTGGGACTCACCCAGGTTCTTGATGCCGATCAGGCGATCGATCCCGCCAAAATGGCCGATGCATTGCATGCTTTGCCCAACACGGCAGCACCGTCAAAGTCACCCTATCAAATCAAGCTGGATGGGCTTGAGAATATCTGCAATCGTATCGAAGAGCTTCAGCAGTCCCGGGTTATCGACTCCGGCATCAACATGGACGCATCCAATATGGAAACCGCCGATACTGGTGCTGCGTGATCCCATGGACCGCATCAAAGTTGCAATATTTCTAAAGGGCTACCCCCGCCTTTCTGAAACCTTCATCGCTCAGGAAATTGCCAACCTGCAAAAGGCCGGTCTGGAATTAGAACTGGTTTCCCTCAGGCACCCCACCGACAGCAAACGCCATCCGGTGCACGAAGAAATCACAGCACCCGTCTCCTATTTGCCCGAATATGTGCACCACGAATGGAAACGGTGTATTTTGGGCTGGTGGCGAGCCCGAAAGCTTCCAGGATATGCAAAAGCTCGCACCATCTGGCTGAAAGACCTGGTTCGGGACCGCACCCGCAATCGGGTTCGCCGCTTCGTTCAATCTCTCGTCGCCGCTGCTGAACTGCCAGATGATATTGGGTGGCTCTATGGCCACTTCATCCACACACCCGGCTCTGTGACACGCTATACGGCAATTCTGCGCGAATTACCCTTTTCCATCAGCGCCCACGCCAAAGACATCTGGACTTCGCCAGATTGGGAACTCAAAGAAAAACTCGCCGATGCCCGCTGGACCGTCACCTGTACCAAGGGTGGCGCTGACCATCTGTCATCTCTCGCTCCCAACGGCGGCAGCGGCAACGGCAACGGCAACGGAGGTAAGGTAAAACTTGTCTATCATGGTCTCGACCTCAACCGCTTTCCCAGGCCTGAGCAAAAGGTTAGCAACAGAGACGGCACGGGCGATAAAAATCCAGTACGTTTCCTGAGCGTGGGGCGCGCAGTTGAAAAAAAAGGCCTTGATACCCTGCTGCAGGCATTGGCCGATTTACCCACCGACCTGCACTGGCGATGGACACATATCGCGGGTGGACCCTTGCTCGGGGCGCTTAAACAACAAGCCAGTGACCTTGGTCTGACCGACAGGTTGAGCTTTCTTGGCAGTCAGGCCCAGTCGCGGGTATTGCAGGCCTACCGGGAGAGCGACATCTTTGTGCTCCCCTGTCGGATTGCCGCCGATGGTGACCGCGATGGCCTGCCCAATGTCATCGTTGAAGCCCAGAGCCAATGTTTGCCAGTATTGTCGACCCCGATTTCGGGCATTCCGGAACTTATCGAAAATGGCGTGAATGGTGTTCTGGTTGAACCGAACAGTCCTCAACAACTTGCCTCCGCATTGATTGATATGAGCGCAGACCCGACCAGACGCTCCCAAATGGGAAATCTGGGGGCGGACAAAGTGCATGAGAGTTTCAACGCCGCCAATGAGATAAATCTCCTGCTCGAGTTGTTGCGTGACGGGGAGCGCAGCGAATGAACAGTAAGCCCCGTATTCTGTTTTACTTTCTGCACCTGCTCGGTGTCGGTCACATATACAGGGCACAAAGACTGATCGAAGGCTTCGCCCGTCAAGGCCTTGCTGTTGATATCATCTATGGCGGGGAGCCGGTGCCCGGCGTAACTTTCAACGCCGAAAGCATGCACTTTCTGTCCCCCATTCGCGCCGCCGACAATGCCTATTCCCACTATCTCGATTCTCACGGAAACCGTTTGGAGAAACCGTTCCAGCAACAACGGGTTGCGGAAATAGAAGCAATTTTTGACACGCTGAACCCGGATCTAATTTTAACCGAAGCCTACCCATTCGGACGCCGCATGGTGCGGCATGAGATGGACGCATTGTTAAGGGCTGCCGGCAAGCGCCAGCCAAAACCGCTGATTGTAGCCAGTGTTCGTGACATCCTTCAGGAGCGAAAAAAAACCGGGCGGGTTGAAGAAACCTGCCAGCTGATTGAGGATCATTATGATAAAATTCTGGTCCATTCCGATCCGAACATCATTCCTTTGCAGGCCACGTTTCCAGCGACCGAAAGGATCGCTGACAAGATCACTTATACCGGATTTGTAATCCCTTCATCATCTGATTCTCCAACAATGGCACCACGAGACGTGATCGTGTCCGCCGGGGGTGGCGCGTTTGGAGGTGCTTTGATGGACACAGCACTTAAAACAGCCATCAACCGTCCTGATCTGACCTGGTATATGTCGACCGGCCCCAACCTTTCAGAGCAGCAATTTAACCTTCTGAACACACGCTGCCCGGATCACGTTAAACTGGTTCGCTATATTTCCAATCTGGCAAACCAAATGAAACTGGCGAAGGTTTCGATCTCACAATGCGGATACAACACCGCCATGGACGTTTTGGCAGCCCACAAGGAAAGCCCCTGCCGCGCCGTATTTGTGCCCTATGATACCGAAGGACAGTCGGAACAAATCCGGCGCGCGCAATTGCTGGAAGAGGCGGGATATGCGGTCAATCTGCCGCAATCGAAACTCACTGACGAAGGCCTGTCGCAGGCCATTGACCAGGCAATGGGCTTGCCTAATGTGGACCTTGCTGTTGATTTTGATGGCGTCGACAACACCGCACGATTGCTGCGTTCCTGGCTAGAGCACCGATGAGCAAAATCGCTTTTTATGCAACCATCAAACCGCCGGATCATCCGATCGCCTCCGGTGACCGTCTTATCGCTCGCAATCTGATTGCGGCGCTGAAAATCGCCGGTTATGACGTCGAACTGGCCAGCAGATTCATCGCCTATTCCAAACGTGAGGCCAAGGAAATTCTGCTCCAGCGAAAGGCCGATGCTCATGGAGAAGCCAAGGCCATCATCGAACGGTTAAAACCATCACCGCCGGACCTTTGGATAACGTATCATCCCTACTGCAAAGCACCCGACTGGATCGGGCCCATTGTATCGGCGGCCTTGGGGATCCCGTATGTTACCATTGAAGCAGCGCGCACCGGACAGGGGTTTGAAGATGGCGGAGACCGTTGGGTCCATTGGCGACAGGAGGCACAGACCGGCATTCGCAAAGCCGATCTGCATCTTGCGTTTAAACCGACGGATCAGGCCTTCCTGACGGAACTGCTGGGAACGCATGAACACATCGCGATGATTGCACCCTTCATCGACACCACACCTCCGGAACATCTTCCCGATGTTCAATTTCCCAATCATTGGCGCCCCGGCGTGCCCAAAATGATTGCGACGGGCATGATGCGGCCGGGGAAAAAAGTTAAAAACTTTCAATTGATTGCTGACGCGCTGCTGCGGCTTCAAGCCCTGCATTGGAACCTGTTGATCATCGGTGGAGGGCCGGAAGAGGAGACCGTTCGGGCGATGTTTGAACCGCTGGACCAGCAACGGATCGAATTCACGGGCATCGTGCCCCATGAGGAAGTTCTGGCCTATATGCGGCGGGGCGATCTGTTCGTCTGGCCCGGTTGGAAGGAGCCCATCGGCATGGTCTATCTGGAAGCTCAATTGATGGGCCTTCCCGTCGCCGCGCTTGATTCCATGGGGGTTTCGCTGAGCGTTCACCATGGCAAAACCGGTCTGTTGGCAGCCGAGGATGATCGGCAGGGGTTTGCCGACAATCTTGCGACATTGCTGTCACACCCGTCGTTGCGCCGGGACTTTGGTCAGGCGGCAATGCGATCGGTCACGGTTTCCCACTCCCTGCCAGCAGCGGCCAACAGCCTGCGTGCAAAGCTTGATCCGCTCATGAAGAACGGAGCTGGACGGCGTCACTCTCAATAATGTGCATTTCGGTCTATCGAAATGCCTGCCAAATGGGTTACACCCCGTGTATTGGCTTAACCCGGACCAGGGATGCATCGGTGATTAAGATTGCGCTTGCGCTTATTGGCATTTTGATCGCGACCAGCGCGCGCGCCGTCCCACACCTGGTGATTGATTTGAATTCAGGCCATGTATTGTCACAGCAACAGGCTTTCGACCCCTGGCACCCGGCCTCGCTGACCAAATTGATGACCGCCTATGCAGTTTTTGGTGCCTTGCAGAGCGGTGAAATCAGCCCGGATCATCCGGTTCGCGTCAGCAAGAACGCGCGGCGACAACCTCCGAGCCGCATGGGTTATCGCACCGGCACGACAATCACAATCGAGGATGCTCTGAAACTTCTGGTCATCAAGTCGGCCAATGATATTTCCGTGGCGATTGCCGAAAGTGTATCAGGTTCGGTGCCAGCTTTTGCTGCCCGTATGAATCGCGACGCTGAAAGATTGGGTATGACGAACTCGCGTTTCGTTAATCCGCACGGCCTTCACGACCGGCGTCAGGTCACAACCGCGCGGGATCTGGCGCTTCTGGTGCGGGCGTTGCACCTGCGCTATCCGCGCTACAAGACACTGTTTGAAACCCCGTCTGTGATGGCGCCCAGCCGGACCAAAAACGGCAAACTGATCCACCGCATTTATTATTCATACAACCTGTTGCTGGAACGCTACCGGGGCGCTGATGGGTTCAAGACCGGATTCGTCTGTGCATCGGGATATAATTTTATCGGGTCGGCCACCCGGTCCGGGCGACGCATTGCGGCCGTGGTGTTGGGGCGCGACTCGCAGACAAGCCGTGTCGTTGACGCCGCCAAACTGATAACAGAGGGCTTCCAACTGCCTTTGAATGCTGGTCAGCCGATCGAACAGATGAAGGCCAACGGTCCTGTGCCCAGTGGCCCCCGCAACATGCGGAGCGTTTTGTGCACCAAGGAAGCACGCGCTGCCCGCTATGAACCCGGAGCAGGACAGGCCTTTGTCAAATCACCCTGGTTGCTTGAACGCACGGTCAACCGGACACCTTTGAAAGTAGCTCTGTTGGGCCGGTCCGCAGCTCCTGTTCGCCTGGCCCGGGTTCCACTGCCAAGCTTTCGCCCCTCAATCGTCCCAAGACCAACCGTTGTCCAAGAACCACAATTGCAGCCGGCCCCTGCCAGTGTCGCGCGCATTCCGCTGCCAACGTTTCGTCCAAGAGCATTATGATCGCACCGATCCCGGTCAGTTTGATTACCGGTTTCCTCGGCTCAGGAAAGACAACCCTGCTTAACCGTCTGTTGAAGCAGGGCGCGTTGCATGATGCCGCGCTGATCATCAACGAATTTGGTGACGTGGGGATTGATCATCTGCTGGTGGAAACGGCAGATGAGGGCATTGTCGAATTATCGGACGGCTGCCTGTGCTGCACCATACGGGGTGACCTTGTGGATACGCTGTCGCGGTTGCTCAACCGCGACATGCCCCCGGCCCGGATCATCATCGAATCAACGGGTCTGGCTGACCCGGCTCCAATTCTGCACGCGATCATGGGTCATCCGATGCTGTCGCAAGCCCTGCGGTTAGATGGCGTGATCTGCCTGATTGACGGGGTCAACGGCATGTCCACACTCGACGAACATGAAGAAGCCGTCAAACAGGTCGCTGTCGCTGATCGGTTGGTCCTGACCAAAACGGATATGGCGGCTCCCGACGACAATTTAATTCCGCGACTTCAGCAGTTAAACCCTGCCGCTCAATTGCTGGATGGTCAGAAAGACAAGATCGGCTTTGCCGGCCTGTTCAATTGCGGTTTGTATGATCCCAGCACCAAGACTGCCGATGTTGCCCGCTGGCTCAATGACGAGGCCATCTCCAGTCACCAACACCATCACAACCACGACATCAATCGACATGATGCCCGCATCCGTGCCTTTACATTGCTTTCAGATCAGGCCGTAGATGCATCAGCACTGGCCGCGTTCGTCGACTTGTTGAGATCCGCACACGGACCCAACCTGCTGCGGGTCAAAGGCATTGTCCGGATTAAGGAAGATCCGAACCGACCCGTGGTTATTCACGGGGTTCAGCAGGTATTCCACCCTCCCGCTACCTTGCCGGTCTGGCCTGACGATGACAGGCGCACCCGCCTGGTGATGATCACCCGGGACTTGTCGGAACCGTTTGTGCGAAAACTGTTTGATGCTTTCGTCGGCAATACCGGAATCGACACCGCTGATCGACAGGCCCTGGACGATAATCCACTGGCTGTGCCGGGAAAAAGCTTCTAGATTTTTCCATCGCAGCGTTCCAACAGGAACCGGTGACTGTCACCTTCACCCTCCTGCTGTTCGATGAGTAATTGTTTGTATTCATTGCAATAATTGGGAATATCAATAGCCGCCAACGGATCATCCGTCAGCACCCATACCCGGGTGCCGGGCTGCATTTTACGCATCGCATGACGGGTCTTCAGAACCGGCAGTGGACACTGATAACCCCTAAGATCAAGCTCTGTATCAGCCAACAATTCTATCCCCTGTTTCATTACCAACGCCGTTGTGGCAGGCATATCATGTCAACCGGGATTTCACAGAGTCTTTTGTGTCCGCGTGCAAAATGGTGGAGAAAATTCATATGCCGACAGACCCCAAAACTGTACTCGATTTCTGGATCAACGCAGGACCAAAGAAATGGTGGCGAAAGGATCCGAGTTTTGACGCGGAAATTGAACAGAAGTTCGGTGAAACCTATCGGATGGCCTGCAAGGGAGAGCTGGACCATTGGCAAGATAGCCCGGGCAGCGCATTGGCGCTGATTTTGGTACTCGATCAATTCTCGCGCAATCTCAACCGTAACAGCGCACTGGCCTTCGCTCAGGACGACAAAAGCGTCGAAATTGTCAAAAAACAGATTGCATCTGGTGCTGATCGGCAAATGCCCCCAGAAATCACCAATTTCTGCTACCTGCCGCTGATGCATTCCGAAAATCTGGCCAATCAGAAAACGGGCTTGGAACTGATGCGACGAATCGGGAATGAAATGGGCCTGCGTTCAGCAATAGAACACCATGATATTATTGCTGAATTCGGTCGTTTCCCGCACCGAAACACGGTCCTTGGCCGTGAAACTACCCCGCAGGAGCAAGCCTTTCTCGACGATGGTGGTTTCGCCGGTTAATCATCGCTTAACCTCAAACCAATTGCAGTCGTGCCAAACCAATAAAATCTTAAACGAATTGCAGACATTGTGCTGGTCGCTTCATTCACCTTGCGTCCGGATTCCGCGTGACCCTATTCGACAAGCTGATCCCTTCTGACCTTCTGCGGCCCTACGTGCCGCAGTTTGCGTCCCGTCGTTGGGCTGGGCCGATCGACCGGGGATTCGATGTCGCTGATGCGATCGTGGCGGGAAAGGACGAAAAGGCCCTATCGCTGCGCACGGCTCTGTTTGCCTTTGCCATCCGCATTATCAGTGCCTTCATTGCTTATGTCAGTCAGGT
Source organism: uncultured Rhizobiaceae group bacterium (assembly GCA_905480295.1). GTDB lineage: Bacteria > Pseudomonadota > Alphaproteobacteria > Rhizobiales > Rhizobiaceae > Pseudahrensia. The sequence continues at coordinate 30,995 of CAJQPW010000221.1, forward strand.
CCTGATGGCCCGTTGGCTGGGCAGCCACGAGTACGGAATTTTTGTATGGGTATGGGTCGCCGCCGTCATCTGTGGCGGTCTCGCTTGTCTGGGATTCCCTTCGGCCGTGGTTCGCTTCATTCCGCAATATCGCGTTGAAAAGAATGATGCTGCGCTGCGCGGCATTACATACGGATCGCGTATCTATTCTCTGTTCGCCGCAACACTGCTGGCTGTGGTGGGCATCGCTGTCACCTATTTCTTCCAGGAAACCATTTCATCAATCTATGTATTGCCGCTGTTTTTGGCTGCGATCTGCCTGCCGATGCTGGCGCTAGCCGAAGTGCAGGATGGGGTCGCACGCGCCTTTAATTGGATCGATATTGCCCTATCGCCAACCTATCTGTTGCGACCGGTTCTCATCTTGATCGCCATGGTCGGTGCCCTTGCTTTCGGCATGCAAGCAACGGCGGCAACGGCGCTGATGGCAACCATTGCGGCGACCTGGTTCAGTTCAATTGTCCAACTGGTGCTGATCAATCAGCGGTTGAAACGGTCTGTGCCCTCCGGACCCAAACAATTGAATGCAAAAGTCTGGATTGTGGTTGCCCTGCCAATATTCCTGGTCGAGGGGTTTTTCGCTCTGTTGACCAACGTCGACATCCTGATTGCAGGTGCCTACCTGCCTCCTAAGGACGTTGCGATTTATTTTGCCGCTGTGAAAACTCTTGCGCTGGTGCATTTTGTCTATTTCGCTGTGAAGGCTGGCGCCGCACACCGCTATGCCCAATATTTCACCGCCGGAGACAAGCCGCAGTTTGAGAGCTTTGTCCAGGATACCGTTAAATGGACATTCTGGCCCTCGGTGGCGATGGCATCGGTGATACTGGTATTGGGCAATATTTTGCTGTCCCTGTTCGGTCACGATTTTGCAACCGGCTATCCCCTGCTCTTCATCCTCGTATTGGGCATTGTAGCGCGGGCTGCGATTGGGCCGGCAGAAAGTGTGCTCACCATGTCTGGTCAGCAGAACATCTGCGCCACGGTTTATGGCATCACCCTGGCGGTCAACATCGTATTGAACCTGACCTTCATTCCGCTGTTCGGTCTCTATGGTGCGGCATGGGCCACCACCATCGCCATGGCGTTTGAAGCGGCAGCTCTGTATTCCATTGTGCTGCGAAGGCTGGGAATCCATATGTTTGTGTTTGCACCCGTTACCGACGCGCACCAAGCCCGACCGGAGGTGCGATAGCGATGGGCATATTTGAAATGGCGGCATTGCAACCCGGTCGAAAACGGGATGGCCTCGGGCGACTTGTTGAAAGACGCGGTGATACACGCCTGCCAACTCTGCGCAGCAGCCAATCTGGAATGTCCGCTCATTTGTGGGAGCTGGAACTTGTGCCCGCTATAGCCCTTGCCCGGCTGAACCATGACATCGGTGCTCTGTCAGAACGCGCGCTTGATCAGAACATCTTTTTTGAACCAACAGTATTGCGCGCTGCATGGCCGCGCCTGACCAGCCTGCTGGCACCGCATGGCGTGTGGATGGCGTGCCTCTGGCAGAGCGGCGAGGATAACCGCGCATTGCGGCTGTTTATGCCGATCCGCATTCACAAAGTTGGACTGCCACGAAAAACCGTTTTGCAACCCCTTTCTAACCAATTCATGCCGATTGGCACGCCATTGATTGATGCGGAATATGCCGGCGAAGCCTGTGAGACACTTTTGCGTCTGCTGTCTGACCCTGATCTCAACCTGCCGGACATTCTCGATTTGGCTTTCCAACGGACTGACAGTGCCAGCACCCGCGCTCTTATTGCGGCGGCAAACAGCCTCGGTTTGTCGAACAGCACTTACAATTCCCACCAGCGAGCAGCACTGCTGTCTAAGAATAATGGCGAGGGAAAGAACGCAACCGGCCTCAGCAAGAAGCATCTGCGTGAACTCGCACGACAGTTCAGAAAGCTGGAGGAGAAGGGCGAAACACGTTTTGAGATTGCGCGCAGCCAAAACAGAGTGCTTGATTCGGTTGAAGAATTTTTGACCCTTGAACTCAGTGGATGGAAGGGGCGTAAGGGAACCGCACTTTATAATCACAAGAGAATTGCTGCGTTTTCCCGCCAAATCGTCGCCGAACTCGCGATGAACAAGAATTGCGAAATTGTCTCCCTGAAACACAACGGTAAGACCATTGCGGCGCTCATATTGCTGGGACGCGAAGGGCGATTTGTTGCCTGGAAGATTGCATTTGACGAAACCATGTCCGCGTATTCTCCCGGCATGCAGGTAATGGTGAAAGCAACACAAGACCTGCTCGAACGAAAGCAGTTTCTGGAAGCAGACAGTCTTGCCGTTCCTAATCATCAGATGATGAATCGGGTTTGGCCCGAACGTTTGGCGATGACAGATATGGCGATTGCACTTACGCCAGAAGCCGACCAAAACATCGACCAGTTGATTGCGGCAAAGTCCAGACTCCAGGACTGGAAACTATTGACCAAAAATGCACTGCGCCGCACCCGCATGTTCCACCGAATCCTCGGTCGCTGAACTCAAACCAGCTGCGAATTCGCGTTTGGCCATTCACACTATTTGTGGTTACCTTGGCCCCATCTGTACCGTTGTGCGAATGCCCTTTTATGAATACGCAGCTGTTTTTCTCTGAGACCGAATATCAAGCCCGCCTCACACGCGCCCGCGCCGCAATGGCACAGCAGGGCATTGACGCATTGGTCATATCTGACCCTTCAAACATGAACTGGCTTACCGGATATGACGGTTGGTCCTTTTATGTTCACCAGGCGGTCTTACTCACGCTTGAAGGTGAGCCGGTCTGGTGGGGTCGCGAAATGGACGCGGCGGGTGCGCGCCAAACCGTTTGGATGTCGGGGTCCAACATTGTCGGATATGCCGATCACTTTGTTCAAAACCCTGATGCACACCCAATGGAAACCCTGATTGATTTACTCAAAGACAGGGGACTTGAGGGTAAACGTCTCGGGGTCGAGTTGGACAATTATTACTACTCGGCCAAGGCCCATGCGGTCCTGACGTCCGCGTTTGATCCGATTGCAGACGCAACGGGGCTGGTTAACTGGTGCCGGGCGATCAAGAGCGCTACTGAAATTGAATATATGCGTCGCGCCGCACGAATCGTGGAACACATGCACGAGGTGATTCTGGAAACGGCCGAATCAGGTCTGCCGAAAAACCAGCTGGTTGCAGCGATCTACAAAGCTGGCATCGAAGGTGCGGACGGCCATTGGGGCGACTATCCGGCTATTGTTCCCATGGCTCCATCTGGCATGGATGCCACGGCACCGCACCTGACCTGGGACGACAAACCCATGGTCAGCGGGGAAGCCACTTTTTTTGAAATAGCCGGAGCGCACCGACGCTATCAGTGCCCGCAATCCCGCACCCTGTTTCTGGGGCAACCACCAAAGAAATACCGCGATGCCGAATATGCAGTTCTGGAAGCGACCGAAGCGGGCCTGGCGCAAGCCAAACCCGGCAATACCTGTGCCGACATTGCCCGTGCATTCAACACCACATTGAACCGTTTGGGCTTTGAGAAGGACAGCCGTTGCGGTTATGCCATCGGTGTATCCTATCCTCCTGATTGGGGAGAGCGAACCATGTCGTTGCGGGCGAATGACGATACAGAATTGCAGGTCGGAATGACCTTTCATTTCATGCCGGCCCTGTGGCTCGATGATGGAGGTATTGAGATCACCGAACCCATCGTGATCACCGAACAGGGGGCGCAATGTCTGTGCAACACTCCACGGAAACTCTTCATCAAATGAGTGACAGAGCCAATCCTATCTCTGCGACGGTGCCGTTTGACGAAGATGGTGTCCATCATGGGTTTCTCACCCTGCCCTGGAGCCGCGATGACAGTGCATGGGGGTCGCTTCGTATTCCTTTGACAGTTATCCGCAACGGCACGGGACCCACGGCTCTCATTACCGGGGGCAATCATGGTGATGAATATGAAGGCCCGTTGGCCGTGTCCGAATTTGCCAACAGCGCAAAGCCGTCCCTTATCAGCGGACGGGTAATCTGCGTTCCCTTCATGAATTACCCCGCCTTTCAGGCAGGCAAACGCACGTCCCCCATCGATGGGGGCAATATGAACCGGCTGTTTCCCGGCCGAGCCGATGGTAGCGTCAGTGAAAAAATCGCCCACTATTTTCAAACCATTCTTCTGCCAATGGCTGACTGCGTGCTGGACTTTCATTCCGGAGGCAAGACACTGGATTTCTTACCATTTGCCGCCAGTCATGTCCTCGACAATGAAGAACAGCAGGCCCGTTGCGCGGCAGCGCGAGACGCATTTGGAGCTCCTTACAGCCTGTTGATACGAGAAATTGACAGCGCCGGGATGTATGATGACGCGGCTGAAGCAGCAGGCAAAACCTTCGTCACAACAGAATTGTGTGGAGGTGGCACCGCTACGCCTAAAAGCATAGCCATCGCCCGTCGGGGCTTGCGCAACTTCCTCATTCATTGCGAAATACTGGCCGGCGCCGTCGAACCGAGCAAAGTCAGAGTTCTGGTTCAACCGGACGAGTCCTGTTTCCATTTTGCGCCTGACGCTGGCCTGCTGGAACCATGCAAATCATTGGGAGATACCGTGCAGAAAGGCGATATCGTCGCCCGGATCTGGTCAACCACTCACACTGGGCGTCCACCGTTCGACATCACTGCAAATCGCAATGGACTGTTGATCGCCCGGCACTTTCCCGGACTGGTTCAACCCGGCGATTGTCTGGCCGTGTTGGCTGTTGACGCTTAGAAAGCTCAACTGTCCGTCCGCAGGCACGGTTACATCGACCTTGAGCGCATCAAACTTATAAAATTGCAGGCATTTTTCATGCATCGCTGGACGTCGCCCGATATTGCTGGCAGCATATTCTTTTGCCGTAAAATATTCGGGAGACTAATCATGAAACTGGTACAAACACTTTTGGCCACCACGCTGCTTGTTGGCGTGACAGGGACTGCTCATTCTGAAACGTTGCGCTGGGCACGGGCGGGCGATGCGCTGACCCTTGATCCCCATGCACAAAACGAAGGCCCGACATCGGCACTGGCTCATCAGATGATGGAACCGCTGGTGATGCGGGACATGACAGGCAAGGTTGTCCCTGCCCTGGCCACCGAGTGGGGACCATCGTCCAGCAATCCCAACGACTGGGTGTTTAAGCTGCGTGAAGGTGTGAAGTTTCACGACGGCGCTGAATTTGACAGTGAAGACGCCGTATTTTCGCTCAACCGCGCGATGACTAAGGATTCTGACTACAAAGAATTGCTGGCATCCGTGAAAAGCGTTCGTGCGGACGGCAAATATGGCGTGATCATTGAAACCAATGGTCCCAATCCGACAATGGCCAACAATCTGACCAATCTGTTCATGATGGACAAACAATGGTCAGAGAAAAACAACGTTACCAAAGTGCAGGATTATGAGGGTGGTGAAGAAACCTATGCAGCCCGCAACACCAACGGTACCGGCCCCTACAAGCTGGTCAGCCGTGAGCCGGATGCCAAAACGGTCATGACCATCAATAATGATTATTGGGGCAAGGGTGAATTCCCCATGCAGGTAACTGAAATCATCTACACACCCATTCAAAATCAGGCGACCAGAGTTGCTGCCCTGTTGTCTGGTGAAGTTGACTTCATTCAGGACGTACCGGTGCAGGATCTCGCCCGGGTTGCAGCAGCAAACGGCCTGCAGGTGAAAACCGCACCACAAAACCGTGTCATTTTCTTTGGTATGAACCAGGGTGATGCAGATCTGAAGGCTGACAATGTCGAGGGCAAAAACCCGCTTGCTGACAAGCGGGTACGCATGGCGATGAACATGGCGATCAACCGTGACGCCATCAAAAAGATCGTCATGCGCGATCAGTCGATACCGGCGGGGATGATTTCACCCCCATTCGTCAACGGCTGGACCAGCGCGCTCGATGCCGTTCCAACCACCGACATCGCCAAGGCCAAGGGCCTGATGGGCGAGGCTGGCTATGGCGACGGGTTCTCGATCCGTCTGGATTGCCCCAACGACCGCTACATCAACGATGAAGCGATCTGCCAGGCAGCCGTCGGCATGTTGGCTCAGATCGGCGTCAAAGTGCAGCTTGATGCCAAGCCAAAGGCACAGCACTTCCCGCTGATCAACAAGCTGGAAACTGATTTCTATATGCTGGGTTGGGGTGTTCCCACCTATGATTCAGAATATATTTTCAACTTCCTCGTTCATACCAAGGGTGAAAAGTACGGATCCTGGAATGGTACGCGCTACTCCAATCCAGACCTTGATAAGACAATCGAAGCGCTGGCATCCGAAACCGATCTGGCAAAACGCAATGGCATGATCGCAAATATTTGGAGCGCCGTGCAAAACGACCAGTTGTATATCCCGATCCATCACCAGGTTTTGAATTGGGGAATGGCCGATAAGGTTGATACGGTTGTTGCACCTGACGACACAGCCAAGTTCAAATATTTCAAATTGAACTGATTGCACACCATCAGGGGTGGTGCGAATGCGTGCCATCCCGTTTTACCGTAATACCGATAGTTCGGCGATCTTGCCGCCATCCTTTCAAGGGAGAATCCCATGACGTTCAAACGATCCGCTCTTATAGCGCTCGGCCTGGTGCTGAGTTGCAGCGCCGCCCAGGCCGAAACATTCAAATGGGCGTCAAAAACTGACCCGCAGACAATGGATCCCCATGCCGTCAATTCGGCACCGGTTCTGGGTTTTCTGAACAATGTTTATGAAGGTCTCGTCCGTCGTAATAAGACCATGGCCGTTGAAGGCGCCCTTGCTGAAAGCTGGGAACCACTGGGCGACAAGGGCTGGCGGTTCAATCTGCGCAAGGGGGTTAAATTCCACGACGGTTCAGACTTTAATTCTGAAGACGTGATGTTCTCCTACCAGCGGGCTTCCAGCGAAGCTGCCGATACGGCGTCCTGGTTTGCGCCGGTCTCAGAGGTCAAAGTCGTTGATGATTATACAATCGACTTCATGACCAAGGTTGCAAATCCGCTGTTTCCCAGTTCGAT
>CAJQPW010000222.1 GCA_905480295.1 uncultured Rhizobiaceae group bacterium
TTCTTGTCGATCTTTAAACCTCAAGAAGCGGGAGAAACCCATGCTAAGCGACGCCATTCAAGACCACCCCACCGAAACTTTTACCATCCTGTTCATCGCCGCCGTGATGATCCAGAACGTGATCATCCACTGGGCCGTCGACAGAAGATTGACGGCAGCGGAAAACGAGCTCCGCGCCAAAATGCGGCACGTCGCCGAAACCCACATTCAGCTGATCACCGACACGATGGTTCAGGAAGTGCGGCCGCACCTGATCGAACGCATCGAGCGGCTCGAGGTCCTCGCAACGGCAAATGCAGCGGCAAATGCGGCAGCGGCAGAGTCTAAAGCCACAGCGGCTAAGGCCGCCAAGAACCGACCCAACAACCGGATTTAGGGGGCGTGGAACCATGGATGATTACAGCATCTGGAAGGATTTTTTCGACACGATACAATCCTTTCCCGACTGGCTGAAGCTGGCGGTGGCGCTGATACCACCGGCGCTGATCGCGATCCTGACCCATCAATATTACAGCTACCGGCTGCGCCGCGCCGCCATCGACCATGCGGCAGCCGCTGCGGCGGCAGCGGCAGCGGCAATGTCTTTGCGGCTGTCTCAGCTACAGGGGCAGGAAAGCGGGGAGGGCCTGCTGTCAGATCAGCAGCGTGTTTTGCTCGATCAGCCGAACAGCTTCCTGCGGGATCAGGCTGACAAGAAGAGGCGATGACGCTGCGACAGCGTGCGATACCGTGCGACACCGTGCGACATTGGCGCGTGCCGGGCCGGGTGTTACATATCGTGCAGGTTGAAACAGTGTCGGCACAGGCATCGATGGTTGCGACTGAAACGAAAAGAAAGCTGACGTGGAAACAACGGGTCCTTATCGCGCTGGCCCTGTGTGCTGCCGGGGTGATCTATGCCGTGGCGGCGTTTCTGGATGAAATGGCGGGATATGCCGGAGACCGCGACGGCCTGGTCCCGGTCCTGCTCTGGTTCCTGCCCCCGTCCGGTATCGGAGCATTGATTTCCGGCCTGCTGCTGGCGTCCGGGTTTGGTCACGCCGGGAAGAAGGGCTGGGCCCTGTCGCTGGTGGTCGGGTTGATCGCCACCACGCTGAGCGGCGCCATTGGCGGCACGCTGATTTTCCCCGTTTTCGGCACCGGGCTGGGGGCCGTTTTCGCCCTGGGACACATGGTGCAGTTTCCCCCGCTCGTGCTCTTCTGGCTGGCGCTGATGGCGGCTGTGCACAAGATTGCAGAAAGCGTACGCCGCACCGGCTAGGTGACGGGGCTAGCCGATCTTTGCACCCGGCGCGATGGTTGGTGGCGCGTTGTTCAGGGTCTCGATCGCAAACCCTGCGGCGGCCTTGTACTTGCCCATGAATTCGGTGCGTTCCTGTTGCGGAATGACGGTTTCGATATCGTCGAAAATACCGCCACACCTGTCGTTCAGAATATTCAGCAATCCGAACGGACCGGCCGAACGGTTGCGCAACACAAGCTCCGACACTTTCGAACACAGTTGATCATCATAGGACGTTAGGGCGGCAGGCGTCACGCCGCGTTCCAGCATGGCAGCGCCGATGACCCGGGCATCGACAATCGCCTGACTGGCACCGTTCGATCCGGTGGGATACATGGCGTGAGCGGCATCCCCCATCAGGGCCACCGGCCCATCCACCCAGGTCGGCACCGGATCGTGGTCGATCATCGGGTTCATGTAGGCGCAGTCTGCCTGCCGCAGCATGGACGGCACATCGAGCCAGTCATAGCGGAATTCTTCGAAATGGTGGGCGAAACTGTCAATCGGAACTTCAGTGAACCAGGAATCATCGGGCCAGCCTTCGCTGTTGTCCCGGGTGACTTCTGCAATCCAGTTTATCAGCGCCGTACCATCAGCATCCGTCTTGGATATCGGATAAATGACCATGCGATGTTGGTGAGTGCCAAGGCCGACGAAAGAAGATTGCGTGCGCAGGGGCCTGGCGCGAATTGTGCCGCGCCACATCACAGCACCGCCCCAGTGAATCGGGGCCTGGTCAGGGTGCGTCTGCGCCCGCACCACGGAATGGATGCCGTCGGCGGCAATCAGCAAACGGCCTGAAATTTCGTCGGTCGACCCATCGCTGTTGCGAACATGGACGCGCACGCCTCCATCAGCCGGTTTGGCATAGCCCTCAACCCGGCTGCCGAGTAAAACAGAACCTGTCCCGGCCCGTTCCACCAAAGTGTGGTACAGCAGCATGTGCAACTGGCCCCTGTGGGCGGCATATTGTGGCCAATGGTATCCGGCCTGCAAACCCCGCGATTCTGCGTAAACTTCCCTGCCGTTGAGACCAACCAGCGCCCATTCCTGAGCCGGCACCCCGATGGTGTCGAGAAGGTCGGCGGTCAGACCCAGATCAAACAGTTCGCGTATCGCATTGGGCTGAATATTAATGCCGACGCCGAGCGGGCGCATTTCACGCGATGATTCAAGCACCACGAACGGAACACCGATCTGATGCAATGTCAGCCCCAGCGTCAGCCCCCCTATGCCGCCACCGGCGATAATTACTTTTTCGTCGCTCATCAGGATTTTCCTCGTCAATTACCGGTCAGTGGACAGGCAATCAACGATTGCCGCCATGACCGCGTCGCGCCCGGCATGAATAAAGAAATGATCGCCCGGAAACTCCCGCTGCGCAAATCTGGCGGTCGTGCGTTCCTGCCAACCCGCCAGCATCGCAGCTGAAATGGCCGGATCGCCGGCACCGCCCAATGCGGTAATCGGATAATCAAGCGGATCCGGCGCGGCATCAATGTGAGTTTCAAGCAATGCCACATCAGCTCTCAGAATGGGCAGGAATATGGCCTGTAATTCTTTGCTGTTTCGAATCGCATCCGGTACCGCACCATAGGCCTGATGCAGCCGTTCGATGAACAGGTCGTCGTCGAGATGCCGCATCGGTTCGCTGTTTTTCTCAAGCTGCGGTGCCGCCCGGGCCGAGACAAACAGATGCCTGGGTTGTGCTGCTCCCAAGGCGCGCAATCGACAGGCAACTTCGTACCCGACAATCGCACCCATGCTGTGGCCGAAAAAGGCAAAGGGGCGATCGGTATAGGCGATCAGTTCCCGGGTGAGAGTATCGACCAGTGTCGGCATATCATGCATCAACGGCTCACCCAGCCTGTCCTCACGTCCCGGCAATTGCACAACACAGAGCTCGATGTGTTCAGGTGCAATATCAGCCCAGTCCTTGAAGGACGACGCGCCACCACCGGCATAGGAAAAGCAGATCAGTCGCAGCTTTGCGTCCGGGCGCGGTTTCGGACAGACCACCCAGCGCGGCTGATCCGCACCGGTGTTGGGCTCCTCTGAATCGGTCTGCGCGGACGTTTCACCCCCGAGCAGCTGATCAATCACGACAGCGAGATCGCGAATGCTCGGCGTGGTGAACAATTGCTCGACGGCGAGTTCGATGCCCAGATCACCCTGCACCCAGATGCGCAGTTCCACAGCGGTGAGCGAATCGACACCCAGCGCGCTGAGCTCACCAAACTCATCAAGATTGGCGGCGGGCACGCGCAGGGTTTGGGCAATGCGCTCAAGAAGATAGGAGCAGATCAGATCAACGCGCTCGCCCGGCGCAGAAGCTTTCACCCTTTCCGCTGCCGCTTCTGCGGAACTGGCCGTCAGCGGGCTCGAACGGTCGCCTGGAACCAGATGCTTGAGCGTACTCCATTCGGAAGCCCCCGGGATGCGCTGGGCAAACTGTCCCCAGTCGACCGGTATCACTGCTGCCTGTGGCAAGTCGCGTGCGGTCAACAGATGCGCAATGAAATCATAACCCTGACTTGCGTTCATGGGTTGCCACCCGTCGTTCATCAGGCGTTGCAAAACAACATCGGAGGCTGCCATGCCGACATCCGCCCACGGTCCCCAATTGATTGCCGTCGCAGCCAGCCCCTGCTGTTTGCGCATATGCGCCAGTCCATCCATGAACGCATTGGCGCTGGCGTAGTTCGATTGCCCCGGTGACCCCATGACGGATGCAACGGAAGAGAACAGAACGAAGAAGTCGAGCGCGTGGTCCAGCGTTTGCGAATGCAGATGCCAGGCACCATCGACCTTGGGACCGGCAACCTTTTTGAAGCGTTCAGCATTTTGCTGCATCAACATGCCATCATCCAAAACACCGGCGGCGTGGACGATGCCACGAAGGCGGGGTGCCATGGCGAGCACGCGGGCGACGTCATCGGCATTGCTGATGTCTGCGGCAACCACATCGACTTTAACGCCGGCATCTTCCAGCGCATGCAGGACCGTGCGTTGGTCGTCGGTGGAAACGCCACTGCGTCCGGTGAGCAGCAGGTGCCTGGCACCACAGGTTGCAAGATATTGCGCAACCAGCAGCCCAAGCGCACCGACACCACCTGTCACCAGATAGGAGGCCCCGGCATCGAGTGTCAGCGGTGCGTGGGGATCAACATTTTGTTCGCAGGGTGCCGGTCTGGCAAGCCGCGCAACGCTTCGTGTTCCCTGACGAAACGCCACTTCTGTATCAAGACCTGATCGGCCAATTTCGGCAATCAGCAGGTCAAGGTCACCGGAACCATCGCTGGACAATGCGGGGTCCAGATCAATACATCCCCCCAGCTGTTCGGGGTGTTCGACCTGCAGTGTTCGCCCGAATCCCCAAAGGCGGGTTTGCCACGGTGAAACCCGATCATTGGCGGCAACGGCCTGGGCGCCTTTGGTCACGAACCAATGTTTGCCGGCAACACCGGCCTGTGAAAGCGACTGCACGACGTTCAAACTTGCCAACAGGGCCGAGTCCGGTTGCTCTTCGCTGGCATCCATTCCCCACAGATGAACGATACCCGACAGTGACTCGGCGGTTTCCGATTTGATCAACGCGTCGACAGCTGCGCAGTCCGCTGCGATGTGAACACGATGCCCGTTCTCCTGCATCCGTTGCACAAGTCCCTCAGCGACACCGCCCAAATCCTGCAAAACCAGCCAGTCGCCTGCCTCCTGACGGGTCTCGTCAGGAAGGTTTTCGGTTGCTTCCCATTCGAACTGATAGAGCCATTCGTTCAGCACATCGCTGGACGCACGCGGTTTGGTCATTGCCCGTTTCAGACTGAACACCGGTACGGAGCGCAGCGTCAGTTGCTCGACTGTGGCAACGCGTTCACCAGCGTCGTCAAACAATTCGAGATCCACCACGCGCGTCTGCGCCTGCTGTCTGGCTGTTGCCTTGACCCAGACCGTCCCACTGGCAGCATGGTCGCAGCTGAATCCTGAAATGCCAAAGGGCAGATGAATCTGCTCCAGATCTTCATCGGAAAAAATGGCTTCTGCAATTCTAAAACCCGCATCGGTAATGACAGGGTGCAATCGGTAGCTGTCACCGGGCAGGTTGGCCTCCGCCGGAAGCTCAATGCGGGCAAATGCGCTGCCGGACTCCTGGCCGGATCCGTTACCCGGTTTGTGGATCGATTCTATTGCCCTGAACCGGGGGAAATATTCCAGGCCGCGAGCCTCGAACCGTTCCGAAAGCTCTGCAATATCAACCGGCTCTGTGAAGTGCTCAAGCGTTGCCTTGATATCTATGGATGCTGCCGGACTCGGTAACCGGCGTTCAAGCGTTCCCGTCGTATGCTGGACCCAGACCCAGTCAGAGCCCTCCAGCGATCGGCTGCTTATCTCGAATTCAAAACGGTCCGCATGGGGCGTGGCAACCATCTGCACCGTAACCGGCGTCTCAGACAGCAAAAGAGCGCGGCCGATTGAGACATTTGTCAGCGCCACCTCGTCCTGCTGGAAAATGGTGCGGGCGACGACCATCGCCATTTCAAAAAATGCGCTGGCGGGAAAAACAACGCTGCCAAAGACGCGGTGATCGTCAAGATAGGCCGGGTTTGTGGCGCTCAGGGTCGATTCAAAGATGAAACTGCTGCTGGCGTTCTCGATACGCCGATGAACCAGTGGATGAAGCCGCTGCCCATTGCCTCCGGTTGAGACCACATCGGTCCAGCAGCGTTGGTGGCGCCACGGATAGTTAGGCAGCTGCACCCGTTTGGTCTTGGTTTGCGAATAGAAGCGCTGCCAGTCAATGGCGACACCGCGCACATACAATTCTGCAACACTGCCCAGCAGCGCCGGCCATTCGCTGCCCGGTCTCAAACTGGGCAACCAGGTTCCATAGTCCGCGGGCACGCTTGCCCGGCCCAACCCCAAAAGGGTGGGTTTTGGTCCGATTTCGACGAATGTTTGAAACTTCTTCGACTGGGCATAGGCAATACCGTCAGCAAATCTCACGGCACCACGCAGATGATCCACCCAATAGTCGGCGGTGAGTTGAGCATCATCCCATGGCTGACCGGTCACGTTTGAAATGATGGTCGTGTTCGGTGGTTTGTAGGTCACACTTGCTGCAACGGCACGGAACTTGTCGAGGATCGGATCCATCATCGGTGAATGGAAAGCGTGCGAGACCTTCAGCGCGGTTGTTTTGACCCCTTGCTGGTTCAGACGATCAACGACGCCATCAACAGCCTTGCCCTCACCTGAAAATACAATGCTTTCAGGCCCGCTGACGGCGGCTATGGAGACCGAAGATTCCGCACCAATGGCGTCAAGAACCGTGGCTTCGTCCGCACGAGCACTGACCATCTGCCCACCGCCCGGCAGCGATTGCATCAACCGGCCACGTGCTGAGACCAGGCGGAGCGCTTCTTCCAGCGAGAAAACACCGGCAATGCAGGCCGCCGTGTATTCGCCGATGCTATGGCCGATCAATAAATCGGGCTTTACACCCCATTCCTCGAAAACTTTCGCAAGCGAATACTCGATCGCAAACAGCGCAGGCTGGGTATTGGCCGTTTGATGCAGCGCCTCGCCTGTCCAGAGGATGTCGAGCAGGGGTTTCTCGAGATGGGGTTCAAGCAGGTCCGCGCAATGGTCAATCCACCCGCGAAAGCCGGAATGGGTTTCGTATAGTGCCTTGCCCATGCCGACGTGCTGGGCGCCTTGCCCGGTGAACAGAAATGCCAGTTTGGGAGCGCGGCGGCCAATGACCCCGGTTGATGTGCCGGCAGGTGTATCGCCTGCAGCAAATTCGGCAAGGGACTGCGCCAGTGCCTGCCGACTGCCGGATAGGAATGCGGCACGGTGCGCAAGATGGGATCGACCGGTGGCCGCGGAGAAACACAGCTGATTGAGCTCGGCCGCGCTGTTTTCCAGCTCCATGTTTCCGCTGGCATCATCGCTGCCAAGAAGTGCCGCGTAACGGCCTGCCAGCTCCGGCAACGCGCCGGCGGCCTGGGTGGACAGGGTCAAAATATGCTCGGTCTGCGGGGCGTTCTGGTGTGCCGAGGTCTCCTGCTTTGGCATCACAACCGGCTGCGGCGCCTGCCCGACAATCAGATGCACATTCGTGCCGCTCATGCCAAAGGCGCTGATACCGGCAAAGCGATCCTCCCCCTCCCAGGGGATATTTTCGGTCGGGACCTTCAGTGACCAGTCGTCCCACGGGATGTGCCTGTTGGGCACCGAATAGTTCAGGTGCGGGGGAATCGTATCATGCTGCAACGACAGCACGACTTTCATCAGTCCGACGATTCCAGCTGCCGAATCCAGGTGCCCGACATTGGTTTTCACCGAACCCAGATAGAGGGGTTTCGTGCGGTCCTCACACAGCACCCGCGCGATCGCCATCACTTCGATCGGATCGCCCAGTGGTGTGCCAGTGCCATGGGTTTCGACGTAATCAACCTGATCCGGATCAAGCCCCGCATCGTCGAGCGCTTCCTGCAACATGGCGCGTTGTGCCGAACCGCTGGGGGTGGTGACGGTGCGGGCATGGCCGTCATGGTTGACCGCGGAGCCCTGGATGACGGCGAGCACGGTGTCACCATCGGCGCGGGCGTCACTGAGGCGCTTGAGCGCAACGATGCCACAGCCTTCTCCCTGTCCAAACCCGTCTGCACTGGCATCAAAGGTTTTGCAGCGGCCGTCCGGTGAAAGGGCTGTCATCTGGCAAATGCCGATGAGATGTTCCGGCGACAAGATCAGGCTTACGCCCCCGGCAAGGGCCAGATCACTCTCGCCGGTTCGCAGGGACTGGCAGGCAAGGTGGACTGCAAGGGACGACGAGGAACAGGCGGTATCGAGTTGTATGGCGGGCCCGTGGGAATCGAGAATGTGACAGATCCGGCCCGCCGTTAACCCGCGCAGAGCGCTCAGTTGTGCGTAGCGATCGATCTCCCGATTGTCCGTCGCGAAAATCCTCTGGGAAGAATAATCATCCCAATATTGGCCAACGAAAACACCGGTCTTGCCGCCTTGTAAGCTGCTTGGGGCGATGCCGGCGTGTTCCAGTGTTTCCCAGCTGACTTCCATGACCAGGCGCTGTTGCGGATCGAGACTTTCTGCCTCACGGGGTGAGAGACCAAAGAACTGCGGGTCAAACTGGTCAATATCATCAAGATAATAGCCGTGGCGAACATACATCTTTCCCGGCACGGTAATTTCCGGGTCGTAATGGGCGTCGACATCCCAGCGTTCGCTCGGGATATCGCGCAGGATATCACGTCCGGATTTCAGCAGTTCCCAGAATTCATCCGGCGTGCGTATGCCACCGGGATAGCGACACCCCATGCCGACGACGGCGATGGGCTCGCGCGCGGTTTCACCATCGCCTGCAGCCAATTGTGCACGGAGCCGTGCGATCTCGGCATTGGCTTGCTCAAGCGTCAGGGGCTGGGATTGATCCGATCGGTCCTGTTGCGACATGCCCTATTGCTCTCGCAGTTTGAAGCGTTGCAATTTGCCGGTGGCGGTGCGTGGCAGATCGTCGACGAAAATGACCCAGCGGGGGCGCTCATGGGCATCGAGCTTGCCGGCGCACAGCTTCAGCAATTCGCCCAGCAGTTCCTTGGACTCCTCCCTGCCGTCCTGCAGGCACACGAAGGCCTTGGGCTTGAGCAGTCCCGCATTGTCATAATCGCCGACAACGGCGCATTCGGTCACGGCATCATGTGCGCTCAATACGTCCTCAATCCCGGTCGGAGACACCCACAGCCCACCGACCTTGAGCATGTCATCACCGCGCCCCTGATGCCAGTAGTAACCGTCTTCATCCATCACATACTGATCGCCGGTAAACAGCCATTCACCGCGAAACGTGTGGCGGCTCTTCTCCGACTGGTGCAGATAAAAAAGCGCGGTGGATTCCCCCCGCACCATCAGGTTGCCCACCTGTCCGGCAGGAACCGGATTGCCATCATCATCCACCAGGCAAACATCATAGCCATCAATGGGTTTGCCGCTGCTGCCGGGTCGAATTGCCCCCGGCCGGTTGGCCATAAATGTGTGGTAGGTCTCGGTACAGCCTATGGTGTCGAGGATCTCCAGCTCTGTTGCGTCTTTCCAGGCCTGCCACGCACGGGCGGGCAGGGCTTCACCGGCTGACAGGCACATGCGGATCGAACTGAAATCGTAACGCTCGCTGAATTTGGGCAGCGCGAGAATGGAGCCATACACCGTCGGAACGCTGACAAAAATGGTGGGTTTGAAGGTTTCGATGGTCTTCAAAACGGCGGCCGCCTGGCGCGGAGGACCGGCGTGCAGAACACAGCTTGCACCGACATACCACGGGAAGATCAGGTTGCCGCCGATGCCATAGACAAAAAACAGCTTGGCGACGGAAAAGGTGCGGTCATCTTCGGTCATGCCGAACACGTCCACACCGGACAATTGGGCGATCAGCGGATAGTCCTTATGCGCGTGCAGCACCCCCTTGGGCATGCCCGTTGTACCGCTGGAATAGTGCAGCGAGCAGAAATCGTCGCGATGC
>CAJQPW010000223.1 GCA_905480295.1 uncultured Rhizobiaceae group bacterium
CCACCAGGGCCGCGCTGGCGGGTCTTGCACTCATGCTTGGCTTTGCGCCTCTCGCCTCCGCTGCCCCCCCGACGCCCGGCTCGATCACCGAATGGCCGGCGAATCCATGGGGTCTCTCAGTTCCCACAGGAACGGACTTCACGCAGGTGGATAGCAACGGCTTCGATTCCTTCGCGCTGCGCGCTGACGGCTCGATCGTGGGATGGGGTGTCGGCGAGCCCGGGCACCACTACTCGCTGGTTCCGGACACTCCAATCGGCCTGGGCTTCCAGCAGGTGTCGGTTTTGCTCAAGGCTTTCTGAAAACAGCACAGCTTCATATTGTCCGGTGGGGTCGGAGATCTGCAGGATCCCCATGCGGTTTCCGGTCCGGGTTTTTCTCTGCTGCAGGCTGGTGACAGTACCCGCCAGATTGCCGACCGTTGCTCCCCGTTTGACCGCTGCCTGAAAGTCGACCCAGTTCTGCACCCGCATCTTTTCCAGCGTCTGCTTGTATTCGTCCAGCGGATGGGCGGAGAGATAGAAGCCAACGGCCTGGAATTCCCGAAACAGTTTGTCGGCAACAAGCCAGGGAGAAACCGATGGCAGGGCAATCGCGGTTTCACCGGTATCACCACCGAACATATCGGTCATTCCGATGGCCTGATTGTCGGCAACCCGCGTTGCATGGCCGATCAGACGGTCCAGCCCACCGATCATCTGCTCGCGCGTATGGCCAAAACTGTCAAACGCGCCGGCATGGATCAGGTTTTCCAGCATTTTTCGGTTGAGCTGTTTGGGGTCAACCCGGGAAAAGAAGTTGGTCAGACTTTCAAACGGACCACCCTCATTGCGCACATCCACCACATGGGAAACCGCCTGTGCCCCAACGCCCTTGATCGCGGCCAGCGCGTAGAAAATCTTGCCGTCACGCACCGCAAACTCGACCTGTGATGTATTGACTGATGGAGCAACTATTTCGATTTCTGCCCGCTTACCCTCACGATAAAAGTCATGCAGCTTGTCGGTATTTCCCATATCCAGCGTCATCAACGCGGCCAGGAATTCCACCGGATGGTTCGCCTTCAGCCATGCCGTCTGATAGCTGACCAAAGCATATGCAGCCGCGTGACTTTTGTTGAACCCATAATCGGCAAATTTAGCCAGAACGTCGAAAATATGATTGGCCTGCCCGGCCTTCAATTCCCGTTCAACCGCCCCATCAACAAACCGCTTGCGCTGAACTTCCATCTCGGCGCGGATTTTCTTACCCATGGCGCGGCGCAGCATATCCGCTTCACCCAGTGAATAGCCCGACAGGATCTGGGCGATCTGCATCACCTGTTCCTGGTAGATGATGACGCCCTGGGTCTCTTTCAGAACGCTCTCGATCTTCTCGTGGTAATAATCCGGCTCTTCCTCACCATGCTTACGCGCATTGTAGACCGGGATGTTTTCCATCGGGCCCGGACGATACAGGGCAACCAGCGCAATGATGTCCTCAAACTGGTCCGGCTTCATGCCGATGAGCGCTTTTCGCATGCCCATCGATTCCAGCTGGAACACCCCAACCGTTTCACCGCGCTGCAGCATGTCAAAGGTTGGTTCATCATCCAGTTTCAATGCATCAACATCGACCTCAATGGCGCGTTGGGCGAGATATTGCTGGGTTTTACGAATGACGGTGAGGGTTTTCAGTCCCAGAAAGTCAAATTTGACCAGACCGGCCTGCTCCACCCATTTCATGTTGAACTGAGTTACCGGCATGTCTGAACGCGGATCGCGATATAACGGCACAAGCTGGTCGAGCGGACGGTCCCCGATAACAATGCCCGCCGCATGGGTTGATGCGTGGCGGTACAGGCCCTCCAGCTTCAGGGCGATGGTGATCAGCTGATCAACTTCCTGTTCAGCCTTTCGTGCGTCCACAAGACCCGGTTCAGATTTAACCGCCTCGGCAAGTGAGGTCGGATTGGCGGGGTTGTTCGGCACCATTTTGCACAGCCGATCAACCTGACCATAAGGCATCTGCAACACCCGACCGACATCCCGCAGAACCGCCCGCGCCTGCAGGGTTCCAAAGGTAATGATCTGCGCCACCTGATCGCGGCCATATTTATTTTGCACATAGCGGATCACTTCATCGCGCCGGTCCTGACAAAAATCGATGTCGAAATCCGGCATCGAGATACGTTCCGGGTTGAGAAACCGTTCAAACAGCAATGAAAATTTCATCGGATCGAGATCGGTGATGGTCAGCGACCATGCAACCAGCGAACCGGCTCCCGACCCACGACCGGGCCCGACCGGAATTCCCTGTGACTTTGCCCATTTGATGAAGTCCGCCACAATCAGGAAATAGCCGGGAAACTTCATGCTTTCGATCACCGAAAGCTCAAACGCCAACCTGTCTTCATAATCTTCAAGCGTGTGACCATCGGCAAGCTCATGCACGGAAAGGCGCACCTTCAGCCCCTCTTTCGCCTGGCGTTTGAGTTCTTCTGATTCCGATTGCAGCGGATCGTCGCCATCACCATCGGTGAAAAACGGCAGGATCGGGTCGAGCGTGGGCACTTTGAATGCGCAGCGCTGGGCAATCTCAAGCGTATTGTCGATCGCTTCCGGTAGATCCGCAAACAGGATCCGCATTTCTGCCGATGACTTAAAATAATGATCCGGGGTCAGTTTGCGGCGGTCTTCTTCGACCACGACCCGCCCTTCTGCAATGCAGATCAGCGTATCATGCGCTTCATAATCATCCCGTTTGCCAAAATAAACTTCATTGGTCGCCACCAGTGGCACATCGTGATCATAGGCCAGGTCAATCAGCTTTTGCTCAACCGGCCGTGAATAGGAAGCATGGCGCTGCAATTCGATGTATAACCTGTCGCCAAAACAGGACTTCAACTGCTCCAGACGGCTTGTAGCGACCTTGTCCTGCCCGGCGGCCAGCGCCAGGTTCAACGGACCGGAAGGTCCACCGGTCAACACAATCAATCCATCTGAATGGTGCTTCAGTGATTCAAGACTGAGATGGGCACGGGAACCGGATTCAGAATCAAGATAGGCAAGACTGACCAATTTGGTCAGGTTGCCATAACCGGCGGCATTGGCAGCAAGCAGCACCAGCATGGGCAATGCGCGCATGGCATCCTGACTGCTTGGGGCCCGGGTCAGTTCCGCAGCAGCCTGTACCATACCGGATTCAAAATCGACTTCCAGCGTGCAGCCGATAATCGGTTGCACACCTTTGGGCATCGCTTTTTCTGAAAACTCGAGTGCCCCAAACAGGTTGCTGGTATCGGTGACTGCCAGCGCCGGTTGCGCATCATCAATCGCGTGATCGATCAGCCGCGCCAGCGGCAAAGCCCCTTCAAGCAGGGAAAAGGCGGAATGGGTATGAAGATGTACAAACGGGCCCTTGGTGGGAGCACCACTATCCTTGCCGGCAAGGGCCGCATTCATTTCCTGGCGTTTCGACAACCGCTGCATCCGGGCTTCATTGACCCGACCTTCAAGACTCACCTGTTTCAAAACCAATCATGGGATCAGCGTTGAATTCAAACAAGTCAGGCTGCAGCAAGAATGTGCATCCAGGCCATGATCATGAACAGAAAAAGCGACATCGAAACACCGGATACGAGATTACGAAACAATTGGGGCATGACCAGTCCTACTCTACTCTGTCAGGGGCAAGCATCAGTATTTGCGCCTGTATTTCCATTTGTTCACTATATGTTCTTTTGTGGCAATCAGTCAACATTATCCAATGTTCACTCAATGTTCTGGTTAACAAAAGATTAATAACAATCAGGGATTTGCGGGTGTGCGCGGCAGGTAGAATGTTGAAAATATGCGGTCTTACCGAAGCCAGCCGGGCTCAGGTATTAATCGTCGCCGGTACGATTTTGCCACCTTCAAACCTCTGATTGCCATTAATCTTTTGTTAACCAGAACATTGAGTGAACATTGGGTAATGTTGACTGATTGCCGTAAAAGAACATATAGTGAACAAATGGAAATACAGGCGCAAATACTGATACTTGCCCCTGACAGAG
>CAJQPW010000224.1 GCA_905480295.1 uncultured Rhizobiaceae group bacterium
ACAGCCCTGGCAGACCCAACTGGCGTTCGACACATTGATGGTCGCCGTTGGTGGACAGGATCTTTATGTAAAAATCCTTTCCGGCAAAGATGCCGACGCGGCGGCCAGCGCCGACGCAACCAAGGTGTTTGAAGCTTACGCCAATGCCCGTGCATTGTCAGATGGGTCAAACGTTCAGGACTGGAATCAGGCCACCAACATGGTGATCACCGGAAAGGCCGGCGGTCAGATCATGGGCGACTGGGCACAGGGTGAATTCCAGGTGGCCAAACAGGTTGCTGGTAAAGACTATACCTGCCTGCCAGGCCTTGGCGTGAACGAAGTCATCGCAACGGGTGGAGATGCATTCTACTTCCCGAAAAGCGACAATGCAGATGTGACAGCCGCGCAAAAGCGCATGGCGTCGCAGATGATTTCAAAAACTGTTCAGGTGGCCTTTAACCTGAAAAAGGGCTCGCTCCCGATCCGCGGTGATGTTGATCTGGCCGCTGCCAATGACTGCATGAAAAAGGGCCTGAAAATCCTTGCTGCCGGCAATATTCTGCCAGACGGCGTGAATGCATGGACGGCAGATACTGCCGGTCAAATTCAGGATCTGATGGTTGAATTCTGGAACGACAAGTCGATTACTCCGGCTGACGCCCAGAAGCGCTACGTCGCCATTATCGCTGACGCTGACTAAGTCAGGCCTTTGACACCAGCCGACCCGCCCCTGCTGGCGGGTCGGCCTTTCTGCACCAGGGGAGGAGTCGCAGAATGGCAACCGCAAAGCGTCCGGTTCAGCTGTTTCGCAATATGAGCGCAAAGATTGCCGCCATCCCGATGGTGTTGACGGCGCTTGTCATTTTTGTGGGCTGTACAATTTGGACGATTGTCCATTCCTTCACCAAATCAAAGCTTCTGCCCAACACAAAATGGATCGGCTTCGATCAGTATGAACGGTTGTTTTCGCAAAACCGCTGGCTGATCTCGATTGAGAACATAGCCATTTACGGCATCTGCTCCCTGATCTTTTCCCTGGTCATCGGCTTCCTTCTGGCTGCCATGCTTGACCAGAAAATTCGTTTCGAAGATACGTTTCGAACCATCTTCCTCTATCCCTTTGCCCTGTCCTTCATTGTCACCGGCCTGGTCTGGCAATGGGTTCTCAACCCCGAATTCGGCATCCAGAGCATCGTGCGCGGACTGGGCTGGGAAAACTTTACATTCGATCCCTTATACGACGCCGATCTGGTTATTTACGGCGTTCTGATCGCCGGGCTCTGGCAAGGCACCGGGTTGATCATGTGCCTGATGCTCGCCGGGCTGCGCGGCATCGATGAGGACATCTGGAAGGCCGCCCGGGTGGACGGCATACCGATGTGGAAAACCTATCTGTTTATCGTCATCCCGATGATGCGCCCGGTATTCATCACCACGCTGGTGATCATCGCCGCAGGCATCGTGAAGGTTTATGACCTGGTGGTCGCGCAGACCAATGGCGGGCCCGGCATCGCTTCAGAAGTGCCGGCCAAATATGTCTATGACTACATGTTTCAGAACCAGAATCTGGGTCAGGGTTTTGCAGCATCAACGGTGATGTTGGTGACCGTGCTCATCATTTTGATCCCCTGGGCCTATCTCGAGTTCGGAGGCAAAAAAGCCCATGGCTGATTCAACCGCAATCGAACCCCGGGGCCCCAAGCCCACGCGTCGCCTTTCGCGTCGCAACATCATTCTTTACGGCACCCTGCTGGTCATCGCGCTCTACTATCTGCTGCCGCTCTACGTGATGGTGGTCACGTCCTTGAAAGGCATGCCGGAAATTCGCCTCGGCAACGTCTTTGCGCCACCGCTGGAAGTGACGTTCCAACCCTGGGTCAAGGCCTGGTCCGAAGCCTGCACAGGTCTAAATTGCGACGGCCTGTCCCGCGGTTTCTGGAATTCGGTGCGCATTCTGGTTCCATCCGTGCTGATCTCCATCATCATTGCATCGATCAATGGCTACGCGCTGGCGAACTGGAAATTCAAAGGTTCGGAAATCTTCTTCACGATCCTGATCTTCGGGGCGTTCATTCCCTATCAGGTCATGATCTATCCAATCGTGATTATCCTGCGCGAACTCGGCCTCTACACCAAACTCGCTGGCCTCGTTCTCGTCCACACGATATTTGGCATGCCGATCCTGACCCTGTTGTTCCGCAATTATTTCACTTCAATTCCCGAAGAATTGTTTAAGGCTGCAAGGGTCGATGGTGCCGGTTTCTGGGGCATTTACTTCCGCATCATGCTGCCCATGTCGTTGCCAATATTCGTGGTTGCGATCATCTTGCAGGTGACCGGCATCTGGAACGATTTCCTGTTTGGCGTGATCTACACCAAACCCGACAATTACCCGATGACAGTTCAGCTCAACAACATCGTCAACTCGGTGCAGGGGGTTAAGGAATATAACGTCAATATGGCTGCCACCATTTTGACGGGGCTGGTGCCGCTGATTGTCTATTTTGTGTCTGGCAAACTTTTTGTACGCGGCATTGCTGCGGGCGCGGTGAAAGGCTGAACATGTCAAGCGTATCTGTACGAAATCTGGATCTGAATTTCGGGGACGTGGAAGTCCTGCGGAACCTGAATATCGAGATTGAAAAGGGGGAATTCCTTGTTCTGCTCGGATCTTCCGGCTGTGGCAAATCCACCCTGCTCAACTGCATTGCCGGACTGCTGGATGTCAGTGATGGCCAGATCTTTATCAGCGATAAAAACGTCACCTGGATGGAACCAAAGGACCGTGACATTGGCATGGTGTTCCAGTCCTATGCGCTGTACCCCCAAATGACGGTGGAAGGTAATCTCTCCTTTGGCCTGAAAAATGCGAAAATGCCTGCGACAGAAATTCAGGAGCGGATCAAAAATGCATCAGAAATTTTGCATATTGAACCGCTCCTGAAGCGCAAGCCGGCGCAACTATCGGGTGGCCAGCGTCAACGTGTTGCGATTGGACGCGCCCTGGTGCGCGATGTTGAAGTGTTTTTGTTTGACGAGCCGCTGTCCAATCTCGATGCCAAATTGCGTGCCGAATTGCGGGTGGAAATCAAACGTCTTCACCAGAAGCTTGAACACAACACGATGATCTACGTCACCCACGACCAGATTGAAGCCATGACACTGGCCGACCGGATCGCGATCATGCGTGACGGTGCGATCCAGCAGCTGGCCGATCCCCACACGATCTACAACAGGCCGATCAACAAATACGTTGCCGGTTTCATCGGCTCCCCGAGCATCAATTTCCTGGAAGGCACGATCACAACAACCGGCGGCACCAAATTTTTAGCCAACGGCATGGACGTTGATCTCAAGCGCTATAATTTTGAGGACGATCCGCAGGATGGACCGGTCACCTTTGGGATCCGACCGGAACACATCGCCCTTGGAAAAACCAAGGCGGCGGGTCGTTTTCAAGCGGAAATAACCATCGATGTGGTGGAGCCCATGGGGTCAGACACGCTGGTTTGGTCC
>CAJQPW010000225.1 GCA_905480295.1 uncultured Rhizobiaceae group bacterium
CGACCCGGAATGACCCCCTTTGGTGCGTTGGCGAGGCGGTTGGCCACAGCGGCCCGGCGCGCGGTATCCTCCCCGTCAACTGCAATCTGGGAACGAATTTTTGATAGAATAGCATCGCGTGCATTCATGACTTTGCCCCCCGTGAGGATTGCCATTGCTGTTGGAATGTTTTGCCTTCCGGTGCCGGGAGGTCGCGATATTTGGTCCATCCTCCCGCAAGCGGCAGGGCAGACAGACGCCCTTTGCGTCCACCGAGCAGGGCAATGGATGCCATCGCCAGCCTGCTGCCCAGTGCATATAGTCGGGGTCGCTTGGCAAACCATGCCCAGGACTTCAGACCCCAGCGCTGAACTGTCGGATTAAGCCCGCGTTCAAATTCTCTTTCCCGCCAGTGCCGCATCATTTTCGGCAAGGGGATGCGCATGGGGCACACACTTTCGCAACGTCCGCAAAAGGTGGAAGCATTGGGCAGGTTTCCACCCTTTTCTACTCCTTCCAGTGACGGCGTTAGCACGGCACCCATCGGACCGGGGTAGACCCAGCCATACGCGTGTCCGCCAACAGCGTGATAAACCGGACAATGGTTCATACAGGCCCCGCAACGGATGCAGCGCAGCATGTCCTGAAATTCGGTGCCGATCATGTTGGTGCGGCCATTATCGAGCAGCACGACATGATATTCCTGAGGACCATCCACGTCCTGTTCCCGCCGGGGCCCGGTGGAAAACGTCGTATAGACCGACATTTCCTGCCCGGTGGCTGAACGGGCCAGTACACGCAGGATCTGGCTGACATCTTCAAGCGTCGGTGTGATCTTTTCAATGCTGGCCAAAACGATGTGAACCTTGGGCAGCGTCTGAGTCAGATCGCCATTGCCCTCATTTGTGACGATGACGGACGTGCCGGTTTCTGCGACGAGAAAGTTCGCCCCGGTGATGCCAACATCGGCATCGAGAAATTTTTGCCGCAAAACGGTGCGGGCTTCATCAAGCAGCGTTTCCGGTTCATCGAGATTTCGGTCCGCTTTCAGGTGACTGTGTTCAGCCCGAAAATCTTCTTCAATCTGCTCTTTCAGCACGTGTACGGCCGGCGCGATAATGTGGCTCGGTGCTTCGCCGCGCAGTTGGATAATATATTCACCAAGGTCGGTTTCGACCGGTTCTATCCCCTGTTCTTCGAGAAAGTCATTGATCGCGATTTCTTCCGAAATCATTGATTTTCCTTTGGTCACCGTGCGGGCATTGGCCTTGCGGCAAATGTCCAGAACGATGGAACGTGCGTCCTGAGCTGTCTGCGCCCAATGCACGTGGCCGCCGGATTCTTCCACCTTTTCGCAATAGGCTTCCAGATACAGATCGAGATGCGCCAATGTATGATTTTTGATGTCCCGGGCGTTGTCGCGCAACGCTTCGAATTCAGGCAGGGCATCAGCCACGATCTGACGCTTCTCAATGAAGCCGACCCGTACATTGCCAAGCGCCTTCTGTAACTGCTGGTCGGCCAGGGCTTCTGCGGCGTTGGATTTGAACTGGGGAGTGGTATTTTTCATTTCCTGCCTCCGATCGATGGTCCATCGAGGCGTCCGGCAAGTAGTTCAGCGATGTGACGCACCTCCGTTGCCTTTCCCTCCCGTTGCAGCTTGCCAGCCATGTTCATCAGGCATCCAAGATCGCCCGCCAGCAACAAGTCGGCACCTGTATTCTCAATATCAGCAGTTTTCTGGCCGACAATCTCGTTGGATATATCGGCATATTTGACACAAAACGTACCGCCAAACCCGCAGCAAACGTCCGGGTCTTTCATTTCCTTGATCTCGACCCCTTCGACCATGTTCAGCAGTTTGCGGGGCTGTCGGGCTATGCCCAGTTCGCGAAGGCCGGAGCATGAATCATGATAGGTCACGGTGCCGTCATAGCGGGCCGGCAGATCCTGCAGAAAAACAACATCGGTGAGGAAGCTCACCAGTTCGAATACCTTGTCTGAAAACTGCTTGCAGCGCTCTTCCCACTGATCATCACCGGCAAACAGTTCCGGGTAGTGTTTCTTCAACATGGCAGCGCAGGAACCGGACGGTGCAACGACAAAGTCAAACTTCTCAAACGCGGCAATGACCAGCTCAGCAATTGCTCGCGTATCGGCCCGATCTCCCGAATTATATGCGGGTTGACCACAACAGGTTTGCGCGGGGGGGACTGATACGTCGCAACCGGCGCGCTCCAGCAATTCCACTGCTGAAAACCCGACATTGGGGCGGAACAAGTCAACCAGACAAGTGACAAACAGACCAACTTTGGGTTGTTTCAAAACGTTTCTCCACAATGGGTTAGGATTTAGTCGGGTCGTCTGCAGGTGCCTTCGATGGTTCGATTTGCGAACCTGCGCGGCTGCTACGGGATTTTTTCTTGCCTTCACGCTGGGCGAGTCTGAGTTCACTGATGGTGCTCCAGTCAACCATCTGTTCCACCTCGCGGGTGGCCTGTTCTACGAAATTGATGTGATTTTGGGCAGCCGTGTTGGCCATCGCGCTGTCACCCTGCATCACCGCATCAAAAATGGCCTGATGCTGACTTAACAGTTTCTCGCGACTGCCTTTGCCCCCGTATATTTTCTCGCGATTGTAAAAAACATCATCTGACAACAGCCTGTAGCACGACCGCAGGGTGTGAAGTAAGATGATGTTGTGCGTGCATTCTCCAATGGCGCTGTGAAATTCAACATCTATGGCTGATTCCCGTTGCGGGTCCGCCTCAAGGTGAGCGGCGTGCATGTCGACCATGATCCGCTCGAGCAAGGCTTTGTCGGCCTTTGTCGCCCGACTGGCCGCCATAGCGGCTGTAATGCCCTCCACCTGTCGTCTGTAATCCAGATAGTCTGCCTTCGCCTTCGGATTGGAGCCGATCAGATTGACAATCGGGGGTGCAAAAATGGTACCGATGACATCGGCAACATAAGTCCCCCCACCATGCTTGGCGATCAGCAGCCTTTTGGATTCCAGCTCAGCCAATGCTTCTCGAACAATTGGTCGGGAGACGTTGAAGGACTTTGCCAGCTCGCGCTCGCCCGGCAATTTGTCACCCGACTTCAGCACGCCCTCAAGAATCAGCAACTCAATCTGACGCTCGATTTCCCGCGAAGTTCTGTCATGTTCAATTTTGGAATAG
Source organism: uncultured Rhizobiaceae group bacterium (assembly GCA_905480295.1). Lineage (GTDB taxonomy): Bacteria > Pseudomonadota > Alphaproteobacteria > Rhizobiales > Rhizobiaceae > Pseudahrensia. The sequence continues at coordinate 3,162 of CAJQPW010000225.1, forward strand.
ATCATGGGACTGCCGATTGAGGCGGTCCTCGATCAGACCGCATAACTTGCAGTGTACCTTCCGTTGCTGTAAGTGGTCAAGAATGTTGTCCACTTTGCCAATCGAGTGGTTGGTGAGGGTGAAGAGCCAGCAGCGATGAAGATTCGCCGGCATGCAGATATATTTTTGAAACAACGGTTTCAAGATTCGCTTTCTGCATGAAACTGCGGTTAGCATGGCTGTGCAGAACCGATCGGCCAGTAGCCGATTTCGAGTAAAGGCTCGGTCAATCCGGGCATCATTTCCATGGGAGGAAATTCTATAATGAAACGCATTTTGAAATCCGCAGTTCTGGCGACCGCAGCAGCATCGCTGATGGTTGGTGCAGCATCGGCTGAAAGAGTCCGCCTGAAGATGGGCGCAACCTTTCCGTCCAAGCTTACCCAGTTGGGGACGTTGGGCAAAAAATTGGAATCCAATGTAGCGGCAATTTCTGGCGGCGACATTCAACTCAAATATTTTGAGCCGGGCGCGCTGGTGCCTGCGCTGGAACTGTTTGATGCTGTGAAGTCGGGTGCGGTCGATGCCGGTTGGTCAACATCAGGCTATTGGCAGGGTAAAGAGCCTGCATTGGCTCTTTTCTCCGCTGTGCCATTTGGCCCTGCTGCTGGTGAATATGCTGCATGGCTGTTTAACGGCGGCGGCGAAGAAATGTATCAGAAGATCTACGAGCGTAACGGCATTCACGCCATGATCTGTGGTGTTATCGCCCCTGAGGCTTCTGGCTGGTTCCGTGAGCCGTTGAACTCAATCGATGATCTGAAGGGCAAGAAAATGCGCTTCTTCGGTCTTGGTGCCAAGGTGATGCAGAAGCTTGGTGTTGATACCCAGTTGCTGGCCGCAGCTGACATCTATCCCGCTCTTGAGCGCGGTACGATTGATGCGACCGAATTCTCAATGCCAGCGATCGACCTCAACCTTGGTTTCTACCAGATCGCTAAGAACTACTACTTCCCAGGCTGGCATCAGCAGGCCACAACATTTGAGCTGATCGTCAACAAAGCCAAATGGGACGGAATGAGCAAGCAGCAGCAGGCTCAGTTGGAAGTTGCCTGTAAGGCCAACTACACATTGGGAATGGCTGAAGGTGAAGCAATCCAGGGCAAAGCGCTTGCAGAGCTGAAGTCCAAGGGAGTGACCGTTCACAAGTGGTCCGACGCTGATCTGGCCAAGCTGAAAACAACCTGGGAAGGACTTGCCGAAGAAATTGCTGCCAGCGATGCTTCGTTCAAGGAAACCTGGGAAAATCTGAAGGCTTTCCGCGCTGAATATGCCGTATGGAAAGACCTGGGTTACCTGAAATAGGTTTGCCAGAAATTGGGGCGAAGGCTTTTTTGTTTTCGCCCCTTGTTTTTATCCGCCCCCTGACAATCAGTCGATCAAGACTGGGGTTTGGGGGCGGATCTTCAATTTGACATTTGGGAGGATGCCACGTGTCGCCACTGGCCAGTGCTGCGATCTATGTTGATCGCTTACTCACCTTCATTGCCAAAATCGGTGCATGGCTTGGTGTCGTGCTCGTTTTGGTTGTGTGTTTTGATGTTGTGACCCGCAAATTGGGGGTCAACAAGGAACAGGTATTTGGATTCAACTCAACGCAGGTTCAAGAAACCGAATACTGGCTGCATACGCTGCTGTTTTCTCTCACGTTGGGATGGGCCTATCTGCGCCAGGCCCATGTGCGCATCGACCTGTTGCGTGAACGGCTGAGCCTGCGCACCCAATATGTTATTGAAATTCTTGGCAGCTTGTTTTTCCTGCTGCCCTACGCTGGGATCGGTCTCTATTATTGTGCCCGATATGCCTATGTCTCCTTTTTGGAAAACGAAGTTTCCAACTCGACAATTGGCCTCAGCCATATCTGGATATTGAAAAGCCTGATGCCGGTGATGTTTATTTTGCTCGCGCTGGCGGGGCTGGCCATGATCTTTAAGTCCATCGCTGGTCTGAACAGAAAGCTGCCGGCCGACATGATCGGCGAGACCGTAGGGGGAGAACACTGATGGAAGCCCTCGCGGAAGCCATGCCACTGCTGATGTTTGCAGGTTTGGCGATTTTTCTTTTCTCCGGTTATCCCGTTGCATTTGTGCTGGGTGGAATCGGTTTGATATTTGCCCTGATCACCATTCAGGTTGACGATTTCCTGTTCAGCTGGGACCAGTTCGGAGCGATCCCGTCACGGATTTACGGCAATATATCGGTCAGTCTGATTCTGACCGCGATTCCGATGTTCATCTTTATGGGCACAATGCTGGAACGATCCGGTATTGCGCGTGATCTGTTGAACTGTTTGCAGGTCCTGTTGCGCCGGGTCCCTGGTGGCTTGGCACTTGCTGTGACGTTGATGGGTACTATTTTGGCTGCGACCACCGGTATCATTGGTGCGTCGGTGGTGATGATGTCGCTGCTGGCATTGCCAGTGATGATGGCCCGAAGCTATTCACCATCATTGGCATCCGGCACGATTGCTGCGTCTGGAACGCTGGGTATTTTGATTCCGCCATCAATCATGCTGGTGATCATGGCCGACCTGCTGGC
>CAJQPW010000226.1 GCA_905480295.1 uncultured Rhizobiaceae group bacterium
AGGGGTGGCTCTCAGCGCATCCCACCTCGGCTGTAGAGCCGTGATCGTGATGCCCGTGACAACTCCTGGCGTCAAGGTCGATGCTGTACGCCAGCTGGGAGCCGAGGTGGTTCTCCATGGCGAGACCTACGACGAGGCCTACGCCGAAGCCAGGTCACGCAGTGAAGCGGAACATCTCTGTTTTATCCATCCGTTTGACGATCCGGAGGTGATTGCTGGCCAGGGAACGGTGGGCATGGAAATCCTGCGTCAGTGCCACCAACCACCCGATGCGATCTATGTGGCTGTGGGGGGTGGTGGTTTGATCGGCGGGATCGCCGTGTATGTGAAAAGTCTCTGGCCTGACGTTCAAATCATCGGCGTTGAACCCCATGATGCCGCCGCCATGACCCTGTCCTTAGAGGCTGGTGAACGCATCCGACTGCCCCAGGTGGGACTGTTTGCAGATGGTGTGGCTGTGCGTGAGGTGGGGGAGCACACCTTTGCTTTGGCCCAAAAATATGTGGATGACATCGTCACCGTGAGCACCGACGAAATCTGTGCGGCCATCAAAGATGTTTTTGAAGACACCCGCTCCATTCTTGAACCCGCAGGAGCCCTTGCTGTTGCCGGTCTCAAGGCTGATGTGAGCCGAAGGTCGCTGCAAAACCAAAATCTGGTGGCTGTTGCCTGTGGAGCGAACATCAATTTCGCGCGCCTGCGCTTTGTGGCTGAACGGGCCGAACTGGGTGAAGAACGCGAAGCAATGCTCGCCGTAGAAATCCCAGAGCGGCCAGGGAGTCTTCGCTGTCTCTGTGAATTGCTTGCAGATCGCAGCCTCACTGAATTTTCTTATCGCATGGGAGCTGGTGAACAGGCCCACATTTTTATGGGCGTTCAGGTGAGCGGACCCGATGACCGATCGTCCTTGATCGGCCATCTCAAGACCCATGGCTATGCCTGCCTCGATCTCAGTGACGATGAACTGTCCAAGGTGCATCTCCGGCACATGGTCGGAGGCCGATTGCCGGCAACGTCGACGGCCAGCAATGTGCAGGAGCTGCTTTATCGCTTTGAGTTCCCAGAGCGGCCAGGCGCCTTAATGCGTTTCGTCACGGCCTTGCATCGCGACTGGAGCATCAGCATTTTTCACTACCGAAACCATGGAGCTGATGTGGGTCGGATCGTGGTGGGTGTTCTTGTCAATACAGATGATCGGGAGGCCTGGCAAGCCTTCCTGCGCGACCTTGGTTACATCAGTTGGGAAGAAACGAGTAACCCGGCTTATCAACTCTTTCTGGGTGGATGAGGAGGAATGCATGGCCAAACCATGCACCAGCGTTACTTTGAATGCCCGTGCCTAGGGGGAGTTCATGGCACAAGAATTAGAGCGAAGCAACATGCAGGAATTCAATCTCTCCCTTCCAGCTCGCTTGGAGGCGATTCTTTATCTGAAAGGCAAAGCCCTTTCCACTGCGGAGCTGGCCGAGTTGGCCGACGCCAGTGAACAAGAAACGGAACAGGGTCTGCTCGCGTTGGTTGCTGGTTATGCCCAACGGGATACGGCCTTAGAAATCCATGAAAACAGCGGTCGTTACAGCCTTCAGCTGCGTGCTGGTCTTGGGGAACTGGTGCGCAATCTCTTACCGGTGAACCTCTCCACGGCAACGCTGAGAACGCTGGCAACAATTGCTTTGAAACGACGGATCCTTCAGTCGGAACTGGTTGAGTTAAGGGGATCAGGCGCCTACGACCACATCAAGGAGCTGCTCAGTCAGAACTTCATTGAACGCAAACGCCAAAGCGAAGGGCGTTCCTATTGGCTCAGCCTTTCTGAAAAGTTTCACCGCACATTTTCTGTGCTTCCTGATAGAGGGATCTCAGAACCTGATCAGGCTGCATAAAGTTCATTCAGTATTCACGCTTGAAAGGCACCGATGGATTTGAGTTTTGTTTCCACCTTTCTGCAGATCATTGCCCAGACCCTGCAGATTTATTCCTTCGTCTTGATCGTTCGCGTCCTTCTCACCTGGTTTCCGAATGTGGATATGGGGAATCCAGTGCTCAGCACTGTGAGCTCGATCACGGATCCTTACCTCAATGCCTTTCGTGGCCTGATCCCCCCTCTGGGAGGTTTGGACCTCTCCGCGATTCTGGCGTTCGTGGCCCTGAGCTTGATGCAGCAGCTCTTGGTTTCAGCCAGCTATGCGTTCGCCGGTGGATTTGGCAACTACGGCTAAGGGTGACGGCCAGCGATCAGCTCAGCGGTGATCGCCACTGCCTTGCAATTGCCCTCGCGCAGAGCGATCACGCAATTTGCTGAGATTTTTGTTGGCCACATCCTCCAGGTCGTAGCCCATTTCGCTGGCCAGTTGAGCCACGTACCAGAGCACATCGCCCAGCTCCAAAGCGATCTCGGCTCTGACTTCATCATCAAAGTGCCCATGGCGATCGCGCAGCACTTTTTTGACTTTGTCTGCGACTTCCCCCGCTTCACCACTCAAGCCCAGGGTTGGGTAGATGGGATTGCTTCCAGCATCTGGATAGAGAGCTGTCTTCCGAGCAGCAGCCTGATAGGCGTTCAGGTCCATACGAATCATGTGGAAGAGAGTCATCATCCAACAAGTTTTCGAGTCCAAAAGGGCAGGACGGTAGATTCCGCAAGCTTCAAGACCTGTGGATGGCCCAGATCGATCTAACCCGTAGAACCAAGATCGTGGCCACCATCGGGCCCGCAACGGAGAGTCCTGAAG
>CAJQPW010000227.1 GCA_905480295.1 uncultured Rhizobiaceae group bacterium
GGCGGTCTCAATTTTGAAGTGCAACAGACAGATTTGCGATTTCGGTTTGATAGACTTCCAGGGGTGTCCTGAATCCGAGCACTTTTCGTGGTCGATTGTTTAGGCTATCGGCGATTTTGTCGAGGTCTTTTTGCGAATAGATGCTCAAGTCGATGCCTTTGGGCAGATATTGGCGGATGAGACCGTTGGTGTTTTCATTCGTGGGTCTTTGCCACGGGCTGTGTGGGTCGCAAAAGTAGACCTTGATTTTCAATCTTTCGGCCAGTTCTGCATGTCGCGCCATTTCCTTACCCTGATCATAAGTCATACTCACGCGCATGGCTTTGGGAACTTTCGACAACCCGCGTGAGAAGCTTGAAAGGGCTGTGTCAGCGGTCGCATCCTTCATTTTGGTGAGGATGACATAGCGGGTTTTACGCTCGGCCAGAGTACCAACGGAACTGGCGTTTCCTGCCCCCTTGATCAGATCACCTTCCCAATCTCCAGGCAGTTGTCTTATGAGTACGGATGCAGGGCGGTCATGGACAGATACCATATCTGACAAACTTCCCCGCCGGTCTTTTCCCTGACCGCGTGGGCGACGCAGCTTGCGTCCCTGACGTAACAAACCAATCAGATCCCTGCGCAACTCCCCCTTCGGCAGAACATAGATCGCCTGATAGATTGTCTCATGGGACACAGTTTCGCGATGATCCATAAGCTTCAGCCTGCCGGAAATCTGTTGCGGGGACCAGCCCAATCTTATCAGCGCGAAGACCTTTGCACGCATGGGCGTCCCTTCCGCAAGACGCACAAGCCCCCGTCGTCGTCGGGCAAAAGAGGCTTGGGAAGCAAAGCTTGCGTCATAGTTCAAACCAGAACCGCCAGCCACCGATGTGACGGCAGAATTACGTCTCACCTCCCGCGAAACCGTCGACCGGGATCGACCAAGCGCCGAGGCAATCCGAGCCTGAGTGTGACCGAGATTCAAATGATGCTGAAGAACGTTACGCTCAAAAGCGCTGAAATGATGATAATGTTGATCCATGAAGACATCCTGTAATTGGATGTCTGTTGCACTTCAATTTGGAGACCGCCTGGTAAATTGCAGTCCATTATAGTTAAGCTGGGCACAAGCCTAAACTTGGTTAATATTTCGGCGCAGGAACCCGAACATCGCAAATTGCCCATGATGCCAGCGTTTGTGCAGACAGGTTTGCAATTGCCCGTTAACGGATCGGGTATTGGTTGGACGCATTGGGGACCCGCCCGGGCAACAGCAAAGCACCCAGATCAGGAGCACTTTGTTCGCTGATGCCGATGGCCTTTGCAATGGCCGGCGGAAGATCACGCCCGGCGTTTCGGGCAACGCTGGTTTCTGTCAAAGAAAAATCAGTCCCATCACGTTTGTTGAAAAACGGATGATCATCCCGATTATCGACCATCACACTTTGCAATTCCTTGCCGGTCGCGGATTGAAAAGATTTCAAATCAGCAAAGGCCGTTCGACCGGTTGCCCCCCACCATTGCGCCATCAACTTTGGGCGGTTGGCATTGCGGCGGTAATAGCCATTGAAATCTGACCGGGACAGCATGGTATTGGCGGAAAGCGTGCCGGTGAAATCGCGCACATAAATATAACTATCGCGGTCTTCCACACCGCCGGAAATCAGATTGTTGTGAAACACGGTGCGTCCGGAAATCCAGCTATTTCCCTGTGCGATTTCCTGCCCGTCTTGGTTGCGCCGCCCATCATCCTGCACAAGCAACGAAATCGCGTTCTCAACAAACGTATTGTTGTAAACCTGCATGTTGGCAGCATTGCCCAGCGCCAGTCCGGACACCCGGTTTTTGGCGAAAATGTTAGAGGCGATGATGCCATTGGCTGAAATTTCGTAAAACAAGCCATGTCTGTTGTTATCGCGAAAAACATTTCTCGCGATGATTGCGTTTGAAACATCGATGTCCAGCCACAGGCCGCTGGCATGATTGTTTTCAAAGATATTATCGCTGATCTGCAGCCTGCGTGACTTGGTAAGTTTGGCTCCGGCGGCCTCGGACACGGCGCCGGTCTGCGCAAAGAATTGTGAATTGTTGAAAGCAAACCGGTTGTCTTGCAGCACCAACCCGTCTGCGCGCCACGCGGCCAAACCCATCATGCCATTGTGCTGAAAGCGGTTACCGCGAACCTTCGTATTGCGGCCAAACACCGAAAGTCCCTTCACCGCACTCCACGCGATTGTATTGTTTTCAAACTCAAGATCATCGGCATTGGCCTTGATGGCGGCCCCAAAGCCGGGCTCTGCGCGGGGAGAGTAATGCGCAAATCCCAGACCGCGTATGACGCTGCCCGCCCCGCCCCATTCTATCGCGAGAGCCGATGGCCAGGCGGAAACTTCTACCAGTTTTCCCGTCGGATCGGTGCCGATGAACAGCTGGTTGCGGGCATGGTCAACGTAAAAGCGCGTCGGTGTTACTGCAGAGCGCCGAGTCACCTGCAACAGCGGTCTGCCATCAACAAAGACCTGTTCGGGCAGGCCTGCATGGGGGAATTTCGGGTCAATATTGCCGGGATGAAAACAGGTTTGGCAAAAGGAAACCTGCCACCCGTCATGGCGCCATGCGTCTGCATCGGCTTTCCAGTCCCGCACAATCTTGCTGCCCTTCAACCAGACCTGTGCGCCGGGAGCGGGCTGCAGCGTCAGCCGTCTATCAATATCTGGCAGAGCTTCGCGATAGGTACCCTGATGAATGACAATCGTATCCCCATCCTTTGCAGCCCTGATCGCGTCTGAAACCGTTGGGAATAGTGGCCCCTCGCCCGTTTGCCGGCTGCCATATGCATCGACAATCAATGCACCGGGAGGCACGGCATAATTGGTCTCCTTAACCGTGAGACCGTCAGCGATTTGGGCATGCGCAGGCAACAGGCCAGATATCAGAAGCACGATTGCAACGGGTACCCAAATCCACATTCCGGCTTCCTTTCCTCCCCGTCGATAGAATTTTCAGAACACCTGTGCCTTGCCGATCAATATGGTTGAAGATGAACGACCTACCCGGCAGCGTCCGCCTGCTCCTGCAGCAAACTCAACTGCAGATTGGTCAGGACATCGGGCGGTTGGCGGCCTTCCAGCAGCACGCGGAACGGGTCCTCGACCGACGTATCAATTCCAGACAGTTTTTCCATGACCGCCAGCCCGCAAAACGGAACGACCGCCTCGGCATATCCACCTTCGTGCACAAGCACCAACCGTCCGTCGCACAAGTCATCTGCGGCATCCATGATCATCGTTGTCATGTCGGCAAAGGTTCCCGAATGGGCCAGTGTGCGCGACAGGGGATCAAATCCATTGGCATCAAATCCGCTGGCGACAATGATCAGATCGGGACGGTATTTGGAGAGTTGCGGCAGTATCAGCTTTTCAAAAACAGTCAGATAGGCCTCATGGCCGGCCCCCGGAAGCAGCGGAATGTTCAGGTTTTTGCCGGCGCCTGCCCCTTCCCCGCGCATATCGGCAACCGCCAGGCCGGGGGGAAACCCTCCCTCCATATGAACCGATATCGTCAACACATCGTCACGCTCATAATAGATCACCTGCGTGCCATTGCCGTGGTGTACATCCCAATCGACCACCGCGATACGGTCAACTTTGTGCCTGGTCTTTGCCGCTTCGATCGCAATCGAAATATTGGAGAGCAGACAGAACCCCATCGCCTGATCGGGCAGACAGTGATGCCCTGGGGGGCGGGACAGACTGTAGGCATTGCGCAGTTCGCCTGACAAAACGTCGTCCACCGCACGGGTGGCCAGACCTGCGGAACGACAGGCGATCTCGTAGCTGCCCGGGCCAAAGGGCGCCCTGATTCCAATTTCTCCGCCCTGGCCGTCTGAAAGCTCTTTAAAGGCGTCCAGATAGGACGCCGTATGAACCCGCAACAGATCGTCCCGGGAGACGGAGGCGGCACTGCGCACATCCAGCTGCTCGGTCAGTCCGCTGACATCCATCAATGATTTAAAGCGCCGCTTGCTGTCAGGGGATTCCGCATGGCCGCCCGCTGCCATCGGTTCAACCCAGCCGCCAACCGGCACGATAAGAGCATGGGCCGGTGCGGTGTGCCACAGACAAAGCTCGTCAAAATAAAACCCTGTTTTCAATGCTCAACCCCTAATTTCGGTCCTGATCCCGGGCTTCAATCGCCTCCCGGACAAGAATTTTTGTAACTTTGCCATAGCCACTCGTCGGCAATTCATCAAAAACCTCGATACGGCGTGGCCGTTTATAGCTGGCCAGTTGCCCGCCCATCCACGCAGCAAATTCGTCTTCATCGAACCCGGGATGCACCACCAGTGCCAGCGCGCCAACCTCACCCCATTTCGGGTCCGGCATGCCAACGACAGCACATTCGCGAATATCCGGATGTTGCATGATCTTTTCTTCGATCTCGCGCGGATAGATGTTTGACCCACCTGATATGAACATATCGCTCTCGCGGCCGGTGATATAGACAAATCCCTCAGCGTCCATATGGCCCCGATCCCCGGTCCTGAACCAGCCGTTGCGAAACGCTTTTTCATTGGCTTCTGCATTGTTGTAATAACCGGAAAACACCGCCGGGCCGATAACGCATAATTCCCCGGTTTCACCGCGGGGTAACGCGCTCCCATCTTCGTCCTGCACCTCAACCTGCATCGCGCTGCGGGCATAACCGCAAGACCCGATACGTCCCTGAACCGCGTCATCGACATGATGCAGTGCCGCGGGCAGAACCGTGATATTGCCGGTCACTTCGCCCAGGCCAAAATACTGGACTATGCACGGCCCGAGTTTTTCCAGCGCCCGTTGTTGATCAACGCGGTAGGTCGGCGATCCGGCATAGATGAGATGCCGCAGGCTGCTGTGGTCATAGCGATCCACCGCATCTGAATCCGCCATCGTCTTCAGGATGGTCGGTACGGTAAAGGCATTGGTGATCTGGTGTTCTTCTATTAACGCGAAAACCTGCTCAACGTCGAAACGCTCGCCATCCAGCAGCACAGAAACAACCCCGCGTGCAACCTGGGCGATCTGATGAATACCCGCACCATGCGACAGCGGCGCAACAACCAGCGATGCGTCCCCCTCCCCCAGGCCGGGGAACAGATCAGCCAGATAATTGGTAATCACAAACCCCATCTGGCCATGGGTGAGAACAGCAGCCTTTGGGCGGCCCGTCGTTCCGGACGTGAAGAAAAACCAGCACGGATCGTTATGATCAACGGCACAGTCGGCAAACACCTGGCTTCCACTGGCAAGGTCATCCCAGGCCAGTTCGCCTTCTTCCGCCGTATCGAGACTGATCACATGTTCAATCGTCTCAACTTTTCTTGCGGTGGTCAGATTGGGTCTGAAGACCGGATCAAATGCCAGCACACGGGCGCCGGAATGCTGGGCGATATAAACAACCTCGTCTTCCGTCAGTCTGAAATTGACAGGCACCCAGACCGCGCCCAGCTTGAAGGCGGCGAACATGGTTTCGAACATGGCAAAGGAATTGCGCGACTGAACCAGTATCCGGTCACCCTTTTTGATGCCCATGGACGACAAGGCCGCACAGGCGCTGTCCACCCTCTGATCCAACTGTTGGAAAGTGACGGTTTTGGAACCCCGGATCAGGGCCGCGTTTGAGCCCATTCTTTGCGCAGCCTGGGTCAGAAAATGCCCCAGATTCATAACCAGGTTGGATACGCGCGCAATGTCAGCGGTCATGGTCACCCTTATCCTGTATTATGGCGCAAGAAGGGGTCAATGGGCCCGGTGCCAAGATCAAGCACCTGTTCCAGCGCCCGCCCAGCCGCCAGCACCTTTGCGTCACCCCGGGGCGGGCCGATCAGTTGGATACCAACCGGCATGCCACTGCTTGTGAACCCGCACGGAACGGATATCGCCGGAAGACCGGCCGTGGTTGCAAGGAACGAGAACCGCAGCCAATCGATGTAAGTATCCATTTTTTCGCCATTCACATGGGTCGGAAATTCGATTTCCACATCCAACGGCTCAAGCCCCACCACCGGACAGGCGAGAACGTCATGATGGTGCAAAAACTCCCGCATGCGGTGATACAGCGCGGTCCGGTTCAGATTGGCATCCAGAACCTGATCAATGGTCAGTTGGCGACCGACTTCGATGTTTTCTGCAAGCGTTCCTTTGAAATGGCGTTGCATGGCGTCAGGCGCACGCCCGGGCAATGCCGCCCAGGTCATCGCCCGCAGCGTGATATAGCTGTCATTCAGCCCTTCCATGGAAGGACAGGCCTCTTCGATCCGCGCACCTTCGCCCTGCAATTGCTCGAGCGCACTGCGCATGATCTGTTCGATTTCCGGTTCAAGAGCACCGAATCCGTCCAACGTCGGGGCGTAGGCTATGCGAATATTGGGATCAGCCTGATCAACAGCCGATTGAAAGGTCTCATCTGGTGCAGGCAGGCTGAGGGGCGCGCGCTCGTCATATCCACACATGGCGTCGAGGAACAAAGCACAGTCACCAACCGATCGCGCCATCGGCCCGGAAATGCCTTCTGCGGTAAATCCCATCAGTTTGGGACCTCCGAATGCGCGACCAGGTGACGGGCGCATGCCAACCACGCCGCAATAGGCCGCCGGAGTTCGCAAACTTCCAGCAAGGTCAGAGCCGTGACTCAGCCAGACTTCACCGGTGGCAAGCGAAACCGCTGCACCGCCTGACGATCCGCCAGCGTTTTTGCGGCTGTCCCAGGGGTTTCGCGTTGCCCCGAACACGGCGTTAAACGTATTTGCCCCTGCCCCCATTTCAGGCGTATTGGTTTTACCGACAACCAGACCGCCCTTGTTTTCAAGAATGTCGACAATCGGGTCATTTTCCGCTGGCACATTATCCGCGAGCCCCTGCGTACCCATCGTGGTGCGCACTCCAGATACAGCTGACAAGTCCTTGATACCAATCGGCAATCCTGCCAGCCATCCAGCCTGGGTAGAGTCGAGCTGGTTGAGGCTCTGCGCCTTTTCCCGGGCCCGGTCAAAACAGGTTGTAACCACCGCGTTGACGGTATCTTCAACCGCCCGGGTGCGGGCCTGGCTGGCATCGATCAGTTCAGAGGTTGAAATCTCACCACTCTGCAAAAGCTTCACTGCCTTGCGGGCCGAAAGAGCGCAGAGATCAGAGCCAGAAAATGTCGTGACGGGTCGGTTTTGTTTCATCTAGAGATAGTCCTTCAGTACAGTCTCGCCATCACCCGCGGCGGATTTCGGCAGGTTTTTTCCACCCTCCAGCAACCGGCGGGCCATCATGAAAGACGGGGCATCATTTAAAGCATCAACCGCAAGCAGCTGTTCGCCACGATAATACCATATGGACTGGCTGCCGGGCCGCTTCCCGGGCCGCAATACCGTATCATCATAGCCTTCATTCAAACCGGCAATCTGCAATTTTACATCATATTGATCTGACCAGAACCACGGCGTTGCCCGATATTCTGTCGGTTCATCCATCATGTTTTGTGCTGCTATTTCAGCCTGGTGAATAGCATGGGGCACCGATTCAAGGCGAATGTGGCGACCGTCAAATTCAAACCGCGTACAATCGCCTGCAGCAAAGATATCAGCGTTGGATGTGCGGCAATGGGCATCAACGAGAATGCCGTTATCGACCGCCAACCCGGCTGATTCAGCCAGGGACTGGGTCGGCAGAATGCCAATTCCCACCAGCACAACATCAGCATCGACAACCCGATTGTCGGCCAGTTCGGCACCAACGACCCGCCCCTGCTCACCGAAAAGCGCATTCAATCCCGTGCTTTCAAGAATGGTGACCCCATTGCTGGTATGCAGGTTGCGAAAAAAATCAGATGTTTGGGGCGACGCGACGCGTTGCAATATGCGCTCCGCCATTTCTATCACGGTCACATTCAATCCCATACCGGCAGCAATGGCAGCCACCTCAAGGCCAATATAGCCACCACCGATGACAACCAGATTTTGTCCCGGTTTCAGGTGCGGGCGCATGGTATCTGCATGATTGGCTGCCCGCAGATAGTGGACACCCTGCAAAGCCGTGTTCATCGCGGGTGGCAATCGGCGCACATGGGAACCGGTTGCCAGCAACAAACGGTCATAGTCGCGGGTGGAACCGTCGGCCAGGGTGAGTTGTTTATTTTCAACATCCAGCGCGTCGACAAAGCAGCCGCAGCGTACGTCCACATTGTGTTCGTCAAACCAGGATTGCGGGCGCAGGACCAGACGCTCCAGCGACATCTCTCCAGACAGGTATTTTTTGGAAAGCGGGGGACGTTGGTAGGGCAGAACCGGTTCACCACAGAACATCGTGATGTCGACGTCCTTGTCCAGTTCCCGTAATTTGCTTGCGGCGGAGGCAGCAGCCTGTCCTCCACCAATGATCACAAGACCCGCGCTCATCGGCCCAAATTCTCAATGTCCTTCAGCAAATCATCATCTACGGTAATTCCGTCCTGCGTCAACTGCTGACGCAATTGCTGCCTGCGGTGGCCCGGGACGCGGGCGCCAGACTGATCGCCAATGCTTTGCGCCATGGCAGCAAATCTGTCCATCACATCAGGGCCGCCGATCTTGAGCGGATCAATGGCAATCAGAGTCTGCCCAACCCCCGGCGAGGGGCCTTCTGCATCGAAAAACGAGCTCGCCTTGTCTGCGGTATTGGCTCCGATCAGACTGGCAGCCATCAGTTCCACCATCAGCGCCAGAGCCGTGCCCTTGGCGTCGCCAAGGGGGACCATGGTTCCCTTCAGCGCCGTCTCCGCATCGGTTACCGGTTCACCATCGGGACCCAGCGCCCAACCTTCCGGTATGGGTTCACCCTTTTGTTTGGCCGCCATGATCTTGCCGCGTGCCACTTTAGACAGCGATACATCGATGACGATCGGCTCTCCCTGGGCAATGGGAGCCGCAAACGCAATCGGATTGGTACCAAAAAGCGCCTTGTTACCCCCCCATGGAGCCATTGCGCCCGGGGTATTGGCAAACAACATCGCCACCAGACCCGCATTGGCCAGTTTTTCAACAACCACGCCGGCAACGCCACAATGATGGGAGCGCGACACACCCGCCAGTGCGATTCCGCATTCGCGTGCCATTACCGGCAATTGGTCCTGTATCAGGTCGAGCGCCGGATAAGCGAAGCCGTTGGCCGCGTCGACCTTGAGCGTGGCCGCAGCTACTTTCTGCGCCACCGGAACCGCATTGCCGTCGACTTTCCCGGACTGGGACTGGGCACTGTAGCTGGCCACCCGCCGCAACCCGTGACCGGTTTGTCCGGCCAGTTCGGCTGCCAACAGGGCGCTTGCCACACTGTCTGCATTTGATTTTGACGTATTGCAGCGCACGAACGTGTCGCACAGCAGTGAATGAAGTTGGTCAGGTGATAGATTTGCCATGAATTCGATTCTGCCTCAGGAAGTTGCGCCCAGTTTTTCAAGCACTTTATCGGCTATCAAATGGCTTACGCGAATATTTGATTCCGACGTTACGCCTGCAATATGCGGCGTCGCAATAAGATTTGTCAGCCCGGCGAATTTTGCACCCGCCTGCGCCGTTAGCGGCTCCACCTCAAACACGTCCAGGGCCGCACCGCCAATCGTGTCATTGGCCAATGCGTTTGCCAGCGCCTGATCATCAACCACGCCACCCCGTGCGGCATTGACCACGATCCCATCACTCTTCATCGCATCCAAAAACGCTGCATTGACAAGATGGCGAGTGCTGTCTGTCAACGGCACATGCAGCGAGATGACATCGGATCGTTGAGCCAGTTCATCGAGGGACACCTTGGCGGTTGCCTGCCAGGCATCATCACCGTCTGCAAGATACGGATCATAAGCGACGATTTCCATGCCCATCGCCAGGGCTCGAGTGGCCGCTTCGCGCGCAATTGCCCCATATCCAATCAGCCCAAGGGTCTTGCCCGACAATTCCCGACCCATCATCGACTGACGGGGCCATTCACCGGCAATGACTGACGCCGTGCCCGTATAGGCCCCACGCAACAGGGACTGGGCGCAGGTGATGACATATTCGGCCACTGACAGGTCGTTGGCACCGGTTGCGGGGTAAACTGCAAGCCCCCGGGCTTCGCAGGCTGCCACGTCGATATTGTCGAGGCCAACCCCCAGACGTCCGACACATTCAAGATTGGCTGCGCTGTCCAACACGGCTCCGCGCACCTGCGTCCGGTTGCGAACAACCAGGGCCCGCGCATCGCCAAGCAATGCCTTCAACGCTTCAGGATCATCAACCAGTTTCGGATCATAAACGCAGTCGTATTTATCCTGAAGACGCGCCACCGCGCCCTCGTCCATGAATTCGGTAATTACAATTTCTGGCATGATGTCCTTCAATCCCGGTTTTGGGTTGGTGTCAGCTGGCCAATTGGCACGTGACAAACAATGACCCGACTTTCAACAAAAAAAGGGCCCGGCACAAAGCGCCAGGCCCAAACACGAAGTGCCGCAGAGCAATTACGCGCTGCGATACAGTTTGGTCATGGAGAATTCCCGATGACCCAGTGCTTCTGCCGCGGTGTTACGACCGTTTGCCGTGCGCTTGATCATTTCAATCAGGTCATCACCTGCTTCATCAATGGTTTTTTCCCGGGTCAAAATACCTGTGACATCCACGTCAACGTGTTCACCCATGGTGCGCACTGTCCGCGGATTAGCCGTGATCTTGATCACTGGAACGATCGGGTTGCCAACCACATTGCCCTGCCCTGTTGGGAAGGTGTGGAGGACAGCGCCACCAGCGGCCATCAGCGTGACACATTCTGCAGCTGCAGAGGATGAATCCATAAAGTACAGGCCTTCGCCCTTGGCTGGTGCTTCGGCAGGCTCAAGAATGTCGATATATTTGCACTCACGGCCAATTTTCTCGAGGTTGCCGAGGGCTTTTTCTTCAATCGTTGTCAATCCGCCAAGGATATTACCCTTTGTTGGCTGAGAGTCGGACAGATCATCAGTCTGATGGGCGAAAATCACATCATCCTGATAGGCTTTCCACATGGCGTGCCAGCGCTCACCAACCTCTTCGTTGATGGCACGTTCTTTACAGATATGCTCAGCACCCGTGATTTCTGATGTTTCACCGAAAAATCCGGTAATGCCCTGTGGGATCAGCTTGTCATACATATTACCGACGGTCGGGCAGGAACCCAGGCCGGTTGTGGTATCTGATTCACCGCATTTGGTGGAAATCCACAATTCGGAAATGTCGCACTCTTCGCGCTGCAGTTCAGACGCGTAGTGGACGAATTCTTTCGCCTTCCAGGAAGCCTGGCGCACTGTTTCCAGATCACCCTTCTGCTCAATGGAGATACCAAAAACAGGTTTGCCGGTTGCGGCGATGCCATCGACAATCTTCTGTGTCCAGTCCGGCTCAATGCCGATCACCACAACAGCTGCAACGTTAGGATTGGCGCCGGTTCCGATGATGGTCCGGAAATGCACGTCGAGGTCTTCACCAAACTGCAGACGACCATAGGCATGGGGAATAGCCATGGTGCCCTTGATGTTGTTGCAGACCGACTCGCAGGCCGCATTTGAAATGTCGTCGACCGGCAGAATGATGACATGGTTGCGAACGCCGACACGGCCATTTTCGCGGCGGTAGCCCATAATTTTATCAGACATAGCTTGGCTCCTTACCAGCGTTTCGTTTTAAGATTTTGAGTGTGCACGTGGCAGCCCTGCTTGACGGATCCAACGAATTTACCGATGTCCTCGCCATATTTGATTGCGGTGTCACCCTCGGCAATGTCCTTCAGTGCAATCTTATGACCGATTGGAACATCGTCATTTGCAGTGAGTTTGAACGATGAATTGTCGTGGGTAACCACACACAACATTTCAGTACCGGCCTTAAGCCCCTCAACCACGACAACACCAACATTGTCCTCGTGATCATGAACCAACAATTGGGGAATGTTGCTCATTTCTATCGTCTCCAGATAATAAAACTTCAGTCTTGTATAAGACATAAGACAATGGCATAAGCCCTGTCAACGGAGTATTCGGGGTTTTGCCCCGGTGAACTTGCTATCGAAAGGCGACACAATGGCGGCAACGACGGCAATGGCATCATCCGGTTCCTCAAATCGCATCGAAGCACAACCGCTCTATGTGAAAGCCCGCAACATCATGGTGAACCGCCTGATCGCCGGCGAATGGCGTCCGGGTCAGTTATTGCCTTCCGAATTTTCAATTGCCGATGATCTGGGCGTCAGCCAGGGAACCGTGCGAAAGGCCATGGATGACATGACGGCTCAGGGCCTGCTGGTCCGTAAACAGGGCCGCGGAACCTATGTAGCCGAGGCGGAAGACAACTCCATTCTCTTCCGGTTCTACCGCCTCACCCCCGATGACAGCGACGCAACGACCGACAAGGCCGAATTTCCGGAATCCGACTATCTCGCCCAATCCCAGGGGCAGGCAACCAAACAGGAGCAGGATATCTTTCTGCTTTCGTCCGAAGATATGGTCTGGCGCTTTGAACGGCTGCGCAGCGATCCGCTTGGACCCATACTTTGGGAAAGGCTTGTACTGCCTGCCCGGCAATTCCCGGATTTCACCCCCACCACCCGCCTGCCCAACAATGTGTATCAGTTCTACAGCTCGCGCTATGGCATCATCGTTGCCAAGGTGAATGAAAAGCTGCGCGCGGTGACTGCACCACAAAACGTGTCCCAATTGCTGGGATTGCCTGATCAGGCCCCGGTGCTTGAAATCGACCGTCGTGCCGTGGCCTTGAATGACCAGGTTGTTGAATGGCGCATTTCGCTGTGTCGAAGCGATAGACTGCATTATCGAAACGAATTGAAATAATCGAGCAGACAACGCTTCACAAACCCTGCACGTCGATAATTCTCATTTGCAAGATTGAACGGAAAGCGCTAGGGAAAGCGCCAACGCCGCAAATAGTTCGGTCTAACCCTTCCGCTCATTTATCAAAGGAAACGACAACCGTGTCCACGTTTGACAAAGTCGCTGATATTATTTCCGAAACCAGCGAGATCCCCCGCGAAGAAATAACCACCGAAAGCCACACGATTGATGATCTGGGCATCGACAGCCTCGACTTTCTTGATATCGTTTTTGCGATCGACAAGGAATTCGGCATCAAAATTCCGATGGAAGCCTGGACTGAAGAGGTCAACAACGGAACGGCTTCAACCGAAGATTATTTCGTCATGAAAAATCTCTGCACCCGAATCGACGAATTGGCCGCCGCCAAGGCCTGATCCAACCCGGCGACCCAACCCGACGATTGACGCACATTTTCAGGGCGGAAGATGCATCTTGAATATTTTCAAATGGTCGACCGGATCACGTCTGTTGATCTCGCAGCTGGACAGCTGAGCGCCCAGTCAACCGTGCCGGAAAAAAGCCCGGTGTTTGAAGGCCACTTTCCCGGCATGCCGCTGGTGCCGGGTGTGCTGCTGATCGAGACCATGGCTCAGGCTTCAGGCTTCCTCATCATGGCCGCCAACAGATTCACCGCCATGCCGTTTCTTGTCGGCGTTAAGCAGGGAAAGCTGCGGACATTTGTTGAACCGCAAACCGCCCTGGATATTGTAGCTGATCTGGACCATGAGGGTTCGGGCTATGCGGTGAGCCACGCATCGATAAAGTCAGATGGCAAAAAAATCTGTGATTGCCAGCTGACCTTCAAGACCATGCCCTTCCCCGATGATAAATTTGCCGCAATGATTGTTGGTCGTGGTCGCGAACTGGGCATGCCGGGTGATTTTCTACCCGGCAGTTGACGCCCCGTTGCGGCATCCGTCGCGTTTTTGTTTGCACCTTCCCGCAAGCCCCACTAAAGACATAACCGAACCCCTCCCGGAGCCTGCCATATGGGCGAAACTGCAAATCCCGTCTGGATCACCGGTCTGGGCCTTCTCTCCAGCGCTGGCGAAGGGGCCGAAGCCCATTGGGCAGCGATGAACTCGGCTAAATCAAGCAATATCGACAGCGAAAACTTTTCCCCTTACATGGTGCATGCTCTGGGCGATGTTGAATGGACCAATCAGATATCGCGCCGCGACATGCGCCAGATGGAACCCTGGCAGCAGATTGGCACTTATGCTGCCGGTCTCGCGCTCGATGATGCCAAGGCGAAAACAGATGAAGAACTATGCGCCCGCATGGATATGATCGTCGCAGCAGGTGGTGGCGAGCGCGATGCGGAAGTCGACGGCCTGATCATTGCCGAAGCACGGACAGCAAACGACCGCGATGCGATGCTGACAGAACGTCTGTCCAATGATCTGCGACCAACCCTGTTTCTGGCTCAATTGTCCAACCTGCTTGCCGGCAACATTTCAATCGTGCACAAGGTGACCGGATCCTCACGCACCTTCATGGGTGAAGAAGGTGCTGGCATTTCGGCCATCAAAACCGCCCATTCGCGCATTGCATCCGGTCAGAGCGATATCGTGCTGGTTGGCGGGGCGTTCAACGGCGAACGCGAAGACATGATGCTGCTGTTTGAACTCGGCCATTACGTTTCCCGCGGAGCCTTCCTGCCTGTCGGCCAGAGAACGGGCGATGATGCAGGCTTCAACCTTGGCTCAATTGGCGCATTTCTTGTACTGGAATCAGAATCCAGTGCACGCAGGAGAGGCGTGGAACCTTACGGTGAACTGGCCGCCGTCGCCGCCGATCACGGCACCAGAAATGACAAGGCAGCCAGCAGCCGCCTCACCGCCGCGCTAGAAAAGGTCAATGATGGCAATATCAATGCGGTTTTGTCCGGTGCGACCGGAGTGGAAGATATCACGGCTGAAGAAAATAGCTGGCTGAACGATTCGCTGCCACATCTGTCGGTTCGTGGCTTTGGCAATCATACCGGGCACGGGATTGAAGCGCAGTTTCCCCTGGGGATTGCGCTTGCCGCCATTGCCGCAAAAAAGGGCGCATTCTATGACCCGGTCTACGCAGAGGAAGCACCGCTGGACGGCAGTCCGCAATCCATACTGGTTACCACGCTGGGCCACTATCGCTCGGAAGGTCTGGGCCTTGTCAAACCGGTATCGAATTAGGAGCTATACATGAACACCAAGGATCATCGTGGCCGTCCGATCGTTGCCGTAACAGGACTGGGCGTCGTCTCCTCATTGGGTAAGGGCAAGGAAGAAAATTGGCGCAAGCTCACCGCTGGGGAATCCGGCATTCACGAGATCGAGCGCTTTGCTGTGGAAGGTCTGAAAACCACGGTCGCCGGAACCGTGGACTTCATGGACATTGAAACCATGTCGGCACCTGAACTGTCGCTGGCATTGGCGGAATTTGCCGCTGATGAAGCCGTTGCCCAGGCAGACATTGACGTGGGAGATTTTCCCGGCCCGCTGTTTTTGGCCGCCCCTCCGGTGGAGATGGAATGGCAGCATCGGTTTGAACTCGACAGTGAATTGCCGCCAGGTGAAATCGAGGGTTACAAGCGCTTGCTGCAAGCCGCCAGGAAAGAACGCCATCAGCAAATGTTTGAATTGGTGCAGTTCAACCGAACCGCAGATCTGTTGGCCGAAAAATTTGGCACCAAGGGCCTGCCAATATCCCTGTCCACCGCCTGTGCGTCTGGGGCAACAGCGGTTCAACTGGGCGTTGAAGCCATTCGACGGGGTGAGACAGATACCGCACTGTGCATCGGCACTGACGGGTCGGTTACCACGGAAGCATTGATACGGTTTTCCCTGCTCTCCGCGCTGACAACCCAAAACGAAAATCCCACCAAGGCAGCAAAGCCGTTTTCCAAAGACCGCGATGGCTTTGTCATGGCCGAAGGAGCGGGAGCCCTGGTATTGGAATCGCTGGAAAGCGCCCAACGGCGCGGTGCGCCGGTTCTGGCAACCATCCGCGGCTGCGGTGAAAAGGCTGATCATTTCCACAGAACCCGTTCTTCCCCCGACGGTTCACCTGTTATCTCGGCAGTAAACCGGGCACTGGAAGACGCAGCTGTGAGCAGCGATGAGATCGACTACATCAATGCGCATGGCACGTCGACGCCGGAAAATGACCGCATGGAATACAATTCGCTCAAAGAAGTCTTTGGCGACGCCATCCATCAAATTCCGATTTCGTCCAACAAATCGATGATCGGGCATACGCTGACGGCCGCCGGTGCGATCGAAGCTGTGTTTTCCGTTCTGACATTGCAGCATGGCTGCATTCCGCCAACAATAAACTATGACACGCCCGACCCAGACATCCCGCTGGATGTTGTCCCCAACACCGCCCGACAGGCGAAGGTCAATAATATCCTGTCAAATTCATTTGGGTTTGGCGGGCAAAATGCCTGTCTGGTTTTGAGCAACGAGTTCGGCTAAAAGCCGCCAGTCCATCCCTAATCATCAGGCTTCATCATGCGTGCACTTCAGTTAGTTTCAGACCGCGAAGTCAAATCCGTCGACCTTCCCGAACCAGACGCTCCGGGCGCTGGTGAAGTGAGACTGAAAATCCGCGTTGTCGCCCTCAACCATCTCGATGTCTGGGGCTGGCGTGGCATGGCCTTTGCCAAACGGGAAATGCCGCTGACCATCGGTGCTGAAGCCAGTGCCGAAGTCGTTGCGCTGGGCGAAGGGGTCAGCGGTTTAAAACCGGGACAACTGGTTTCGATATTCGGCGCCCGCACCTGCGGTACGTGTCACCAGTGCCGCCAGGGAAAGGACAATCTGTGCGACCATGTCGAAGGAGTGCACGGCTTTCATCTTGGTGGCTTTGCCCGCGAATTTGTCAATCTCCCTGCCCGGCAATGTGTTCCCGCTCCACCCAATTGTGATGATATCGGTGCGGCACTGGCACCAATCACCTTCGGCACCTGTGAACACATGCTGTTCGACAATGCACAACTGCAGCCATCAGAAAGCATCCTGATTCAGGCGGGTGGTTCGGGCATTGGTACCGCGGCCATTCAATTGGCAAAATCAATTGGCTGTACGGTATACACCACCGTTGGCAGTGACGATAAGATTGAACCCGCCAAGGCATTGGGTGCGGACCACGTGATTAATTATCGCGAAGACCGTTTTGAAGGCGTTGTTCGAAAACTGACCCGCAAACAGGGCGTAGATGTGGTGTTTGAACATGTCGGCAAGGAGACCTGGGCGGGATCCATGCTCTGTCTGAAACGGGGCGGACGGCTGGTCACCTGCGGATCCACCAGCGGCGTGTCTGCCGATACCAATCTGATGATGCTGTTCCAGCGTCAATTGCGGCTCATCGGTTCGTTTGGATGCCGTATGGACAACATTGCAACGTCAATGGAGAAGATGGCTCGCGGATACGTCAAGCCCGTGGTCGACACGGAAATTGAGTTCGGTGACATGGCCACAGCGCTGGAGCGCATGGAAAGCCGCAAAGTGTTCGGCAAAATCATCATGCGCATGAGCTAGGTTCAGATATGGGGCGTTTGATACGCAAACCAGCTGTTGAATATGTGCTGTTGCAGCTGAAGACAGCCTCTGACTGGATCGTGGCCAAACTGGTCGGCCTGTTTCTCCATTACATCAAAAAACTGCCGCCGGAAAAATCCACCAATGCGGCTGAAAAGATTGCGCGTTTTCTGGCGCCCATTCTGCCTCGAACCAAACTGGCTCGCAAAAATCTGAGGCTCGCCTTTCCCGAAAAATCAGAGTCTGAAATTGCAGAACTTGTCCGTGGCGTATGGGGCAATGTTGGCCGCACCATCGCTGAATATGTCTTTCTTGATCAACTGATCGAAATCGACATTGAAAACCCGGCAGCAGGACGCATCGAAATCGTCGGCGTTGAACATTTCCAACACCTGCGTGATTCCGGAAAACCGGTCATCATCTTCACTGGTCATACGGGAAACTGGGAAATCATGCCGGTCGCCGCTGCAACCTATGATTTGACGGTAACAGCGCTGTTCCGCCCACCCAACAACCGGTTTCTCGCCAAGCGGGTTCTGAAGGCCCGGCGCACCGATGGCGGGCACCTTGTTCCTTCCCGCGCCGGGGCAGCCTGGGCACTCGCGTCGGTATTGGACAAAAAGGGCGCAGTCGGTGTGCTCAGCGACCAGGCCTTCAGCCGTGGACCACAGGTGCATTTTTTTGGTCGCGAAGCGTCCGCCAACCCGATTGCGGCAAAACTTGCACGCCAGTTTGACTGTGACATCCACCCTGCCCGCTGCATTCGCCTGCCCGGTGGGCGTTTTCGCATTGAGTTGCAGGGGCCAATCGAGATTGCCCGCACGGCCACCGGTGCTGTTGATATCGGCAAAACGACCCAGACAATCACGTCAATTGTGGAAGACTGGGTGCGTGAATATCCCGAACAATGGCTGTGGCTGCACGACCGCTGGAAACTGAGCGTGACCTACAAGAAAAGACGGGACAAGAAAAAATCCGCCGCGCCGCGAGCGTCCTGAGATACCAGCGCCTACTCAGATGGAACCAAGGCGTCATCGCCACCATAATACAGCCCCACCACATGACGGGCGTTGGCAAAGAACAGCCAGCGATCCAGAAAGACACCGGCGAGAAAACTCAATGTCGCGATGACCGTGAAGGGGCCGGACAGCGCCACCATGGCAAGCCCGAGAGCCAGCAGCAGAACGGGCACAACGAGACCAAGAAACAGGGCGATGCGGTGCAGTTTGGCTGCATGTTTACGGCCGATGCGAAAAGCCATTTCATTGGTCAGATAATTGCCCATCACATGAGGTCGTTCCAGCAACCGAACCGAGCCGATACCGCCGAGACCTGTGGCACTTTCCATGCTGGAGTTGCCGTAACCAATACGATCAGCCCGTCGCGTCCAGGCGAATTTGATGGCCCAGGACAGAACAAGCAGAACGAGTGCAAGATAGGTCCAGATCTGCATCGAACGCGAGCCTGATTCCTTGCCAAAAAAGGCCATGTAAATCAGCGTTCCCGCGGTCAATGAAAACGCCAGATAGAAGGCCGGGGTCCATTTTGTATGCCAGCTGGCAATGGTGCGCAGGGACGCATAAATCATCGCCGTGCAGTAGACCGTGATCAGGCAACAGATCGCGCCGACATAGCCCAGCGTAAGGTCAAAGGCATCGTAAAAAATGCTCATCGCTGCCAGCAGGCATAGCGGCACATAGGTGATGAAACACATGCAGCCTTCGCGTGACAACCAGCTGGAGCGCCATTGGCTCACCGCACGCCATGCACGTTGCGGATTGCCCAGATGCAGTGTCGAGGACAGAAAACCAAGCGTGATCATTGCAAGTGCTACGATCCATGCGATCTTGGTGCTCAGTGCGCCGGGGTTTCCATGCCCCAGGGCAAGTATGATGGCCAAACCATAGCCGGCACCTGAAAGAGTGGTGAAGGATATGACTGAAAGTGCCGGATGCATCAGCGTGCCCCTTTCTGCTTCGAGGGCCCGGACAACGCACGGTCGATCCAACCGAGCAGGCCGCCCGCATCATCGGTGTTTTCGGCTGGCGCAGATAAATTTGTGGTCGCACCCAGGTCGGTTCTGGCCCGTGGTGGCAGATATTTATTGACCGGGTTGTTGCCCTGTTCGGGCATCAGGTCAAAACCGCCGCGTTCCTCAACCAACAGGGAGACATTGGAATTGGGATCCGCGAAATCACCGAAGTGCCGTGCCCCTGCAGGGCAGGTCCGCACACAGGCGGGTTGGCGGTCAATTTCTTCAAGTTCTTCGTTGTAGATCCGGTCGACACACAGGGTGCATTTTTTCATGACCCCGGCGGCGGCATCCATTTCCCGTGCACCATAGGCACAGGACCAGGCACACAGACCACAGCCGATGCACATGTCTTCGTCGACAAGAACAATGCCATCTTCGGCACGTTTGTAGGACGCACCGGTCGGGCACACGGTGACACAGGGCGCATCTTCACAATGCAGGCATGACTTGGGAAAATGCACCACCCGGGCTTCCCCGGCCGTTCCGATGACCTGACCTTCGCCCTGACCGGCAGGCTTGCTGGGAGTCACTTCAAAAGTATGAATGCGGTTCAGCCAGGCCCCGGTCGGATTGGCACCGTACGGGTCCTGATCAGACAGGGCCGTGCCGTAACCTGACGTGTTCCATTCTTTGCAGTTGATCACACAGGCATGGCAGCCGACACACGTATCCAGATCGATAACCAGACCCAGTTTCTTGTTCGTCGAATGCGGCAAGCTTGTCATATGTTCTCTCTAATCCGTAACGCAATTCATCGACAGATTCATCAAACCGCTGCACCGATTCGATTCCAGATTGCGCGACGGCCGGATCAGCCGTCACACATTTAACACTCCCCCGAAGGCCATACCAGGCAATCCGCAGCGTTGTGCGGGCGGTGTCTTTCCAGCGATAGCAAACATCGCTGGAAAGAAGTAGTTGTTTCACCAGATTAT
>CAJQPW010000228.1 GCA_905480295.1 uncultured Rhizobiaceae group bacterium
CCCTCGTCGATCCTATTTCGCCCCCGCCAAACCGCAACATTTGTTGCAGTGATGCGGTTTGGTGGAGGCGCCGGGTACCGCCCCCGGGTCCGAATGGCTTATTACAAAGGTCATTTATCACCATAGTCGGGTTGCCCCGACAAACCCAATATAGGCACGGATGATCCGGATTGAAAGACCGGGCGGTGCAATCATACTGAATCCCAGAGCAATCCAGTGCAATCCAGGGATCAGTTCCTGTCGCCCATGACCCATGCATGGATATGCGACAGGTTTTGGGGGCGCAGAGAGGGCCTGCCCGGGCCGTTGATCCCGGTCCCAACAAAACCCCACAAAAAAGGGCGCCGACATGGCCGGCGCCCAGAATAAGCGGTCAAAGTCGCGGCAGAGTTTAGCCGTAAACGCTTTCTTTGCCGAAATGCTTTGTGAGCATGTAATAGACAACCGCGCGATACTTGTTGCGGTTGGACTTGCCATAGGTCGTGATGACGGCATCAATGCCCTCGTCCAGCTTGGTACTGTCGCTCAAACCAAGCTTCTTGATCAAAAAATTGTTCTTAACTGTTGCGAGCTCTGCTTCATCAGTGCCGGACACGGTCGACGCATCGGCATTGTAGATTGAAGGGCCGCAGCCGATTGTTACCTTGGTAAGCAAATCCATGTCCGCGGACATGCCACATTTGTTTTTCAGATCGTCAGCATATTTGGCGATCAGTTCATCCCGTTTGCTCATGTTGGTCATTCTCCCTTTAGGCGCTGTACGGCCACATTTTCATTCGGTTCAATAGGGTTAGTTCACCGAGCTAAATTCGGCAAGAATATTCTACCCTTTTCGCCCGGAATCGTCCACGAACCCTTGTGGATGAAGCCACACAGGCTTTATGCGGTGCCGCGGCGTGGTATTACAGGGCGGACGAATCGTAAAACCGGAAATGTGTCATGCGCGCCTATCTTGATCTTCTGCAAACGGTGCTCGATTCGGGTGTTGACCGGGGGGATCGCACCGGCACCGGTACCCGCTCTATCTTTGGCCATCAGATGCGCTTTGATCTTTCACAGGGGTTTCCGGTTCTGACCACCAAGAAACTGCATCTGAAATCCATCGTGCATGAATTGTTGTGGTTTCTGCAGGGGGCGTCGAACATTGCTTATCTGAAGCAAAACGGTGTTTCGATCTGGGATGAATGGGCTGACGAATTTGGTGAACTGGGACCTGTTTACGGTGTGCAGTGGCGCTCCTGGCCGAAACCCAATGGTACGACGCTGGACCAGATTGCCAACGTGGTTGAGCAGATAAAGACCAACCCGGAATCCCGACGCCTGATTGTATCGGCCTGGAACCCGGCGCTGGTTGATGAAATGGCGTTGCCACCCTGTCATGCGCTGTTCCAGTTTTATGTCGCCGATGGCCGCCTGTCCTGCCAGTTGTACCAGCGATCCGGTGATATTTTCCTGGGTGTCCCGTTCAATATCGCATCCTACGCCCTGTTGACGATGATGATGGCCCAGGTTTGCGATCTTGAAGCCGGGGACTTCGTCCACACGCTGGGTGATGCCCATTTATATGCCAACCACTTTGACCAGGCGCGGGAGCAATTGTCACGCCAGCCGGGTGACCTGCCAACCATGAAGATCAGGTCCACGGTCAAAAATATTTTTGATTTCAAATTTGATGATTTCGACTTGCAGGACTATCACCCCCAGGCGCATATCAAAGCGCCCATCGCCGTCTGAGGAGTTCAGTTCCATGCGCGTTTCCATCGTTGTAGCCGTTGCACAAAACAATGTGATTGGCAGCAAGGGCGATATGCCCTGGCAATTGTCCACGGATTTGAAGCGCTTCAAGGACCTGACCATGGGCCGCTCGATGATTATGGGCCGGAAGACATTCCAGGCCATCGGTTTTGCCCTGCCCGGGCGCACGTCGATCGTCGTCACCCGCGATTCTCAATGGCAGGCCGAAGGGGCTGTCCCGGTTGCATCGATTGAGGCGGCGCTGAAAGTTGCAAATGAAGTTGCAAGCGCTTCAGATGTTGAAGAAATCTGTGTTGTCGGTGGTGGAGAAATTTATCGGCAATCGATCGGGTTCGCTGATATTCTGCACATCACCGAGGTCCACGCCGAACCGGTAGGAGACACGGTTTTTCCTGATATCGACCCAAAGGTCTGGGAACAAACCCATCAGGAAGAAATCCCGAAAGGGGAGAGGGACTCAGCGGAAACCACATATCGTGTCTATCAAAGGAGAGACGCGGGCAGTGACAGGTAACCATTCGCCAAAAAAAACGGTTCAAATAGACAATTAGTCGCAATTTGAACGCCAATGCGGTAGACTCCCGCGTTGAAAGCCTCGTGCAGCATCCCTATAACAACTACAATCTAAATGGCGGCAATTTCGCCTGCCCAATTCAAGGACGACACATGCCCTGGAGTAATCAGACCGGTGGTGGCCAGAATAACGGCGGCAACGGCAGCAATGGCAACGGGGGCGGTGGTCCCTGGGGTCAACCCCCTCGAGGCCCAAATCGCCCAACTGGTGGTCAGCAACCACCTGATTTGGAAGAAATTCTCAAGCGTGGCCAGGATCGGCTGAAAGGCGTTCTGCCTGGTGGCGGTGGCGGCGGCGGTAGTGCCAAGTTCAGTGCAGCCGGTATTGCCCTTATCGCGGTGGCAGCAGCGGGGCTCTACGCCTTTTCCTGCGCCTATCAGGTTGAAGCGGACGAGCTGGCTGTTGAAACCGTATTCGGTGTTCCCCGCGACGATGTTAACGAAGCGGGCCTGCATTTTGCTTTCTGGCCGTTTGAGCGGGCCGATAAGGTCAATATCGGTGTGCGACAGGTGAATATCGGTTCGAGCGGTCGTGGTGGTTCACGCCAGGGGCTGATGCTGTCAGGTGACCAGAACATAGTTGATGTGACTTTTTCTGTTCAGTACAGCGTCGCAAATCCGAAGGACTTCCTCTTTAAGGTCAATGATCCGGTTGGCATGGTTGAAGAAGTTGCCGAAAGCGCAATGCGTGAAATTGTTGGACGTCGTCCGGCCCAGGATATTTTCCGCGACGATCGTCAGGGCATTTCTGAAGAAGTCCGCCGGATAACCCAGGACATGCTCGACCAATATGGAACCGGCATCGGCATCCGTGCGTTGAACATCGAGGACGTTGCTCCGCCACCGAAAGTGGCCGATGCGTTTGATGAAGTGCAGCGTGCGGAACAGAACGAAGATCAGTTCCAGGAAGAAGCAAACCGCTACAGCAACAAAGCGCTGGGTGGCGCGCGTGGTGAAGCGGCGCAAATTCGTGAAGATGCTGCCGGCTATAAAAACCGTATCGTGCAGGAAGCTCAGGGTGAGGCCCAGCGCTTCATTTCGGTATATGAGCAATATGTAAAAGCGCCGGAAGTGACCCGAAAGCGTCTTTTCCTTGAGACGATGGAAGGCGTTCTGCGGGAATCCAACAAAGTCATTATGGAAAATGGTGGAGCTGGCGGCACGGGTGTCGTGCCTTATCTGCCGCTGCCTGAAATCAACAAACGTTCCGGAGGGTCAAACTAATGGGCAATCGTTTTGGAATGTTCCTGGGGCTTATCGGCCTCATCGTGGTCACCGTTTGGAGCGCATTTTTCGTCGTCAACGAGCGTGAACAAGCAATTGTTCTGCGATTTGGTGAAATTGTCCGTGTTGAATCAGAGCCCGGCCTCAACTTCAAAATGCCGTTTGGCTTTGCCGGACTGGATACGGTTTTGATTATCGAGGACCGGCTTCTGCGCTTTGACCTTGATGATATCCGGGTTCAGGTCTCAGGGGGTAAATTCTACGAAGTTGATGCCTTCATGACCTATCAGATTTCCAATCCTCGGAAATTCCGTGAGCAGGTTGGCGCCTCGCTGCAGCAGGCGGAAACCCGCCTGCGGTCGCGGCTCGATGCTGCATTGCGTCAAACCTATGGTCGCCGTGGATTTGAAGCGGCACTGTCGGAAGAGCGTTCGGCCATGATGCTGGAAGTTCGTGACCAGATGCGTCCGGAAGCCGAAAACCTTGGTGTTCAGGTGGTGGATGTGCGTGTGCGGCGTACCGATCTGACCGCAGAAGTTTCTGACCAGACCTTCCAGCGCATGAGTGCTGAACGACTGGCGGAAGCGGAACGTATCCGTGCCCGCGGGCAGGAAGCAGCGCGCAGGATCAAGGCCTCTGCCGATCGTCAGGTTGTTGAAATCAAAGCGGAAGCGCAGCGTGAAGCCGAGATCCTTCGGGGTGAAGGCGAAGGGGAACGCAACCGGGTATTCGCTGAAGCCTATCAGCGCGATTCCGAGTTCTTTGCCTTTTACCGCTCGATGCTGGCCTATAAAACGGCGCTTGAAAACTCCGACACAACTCTGGTTCTGTCGCCAAATTCCGAGTTCTTCAAGTTCTTCCAGGACGCTGGTGGCACCATTCCTGCGAAGCCTGCAAACTAGTTTGCATTCCTCCGATGGTGGAGTTGCTGAGCATTGTGGGAGTTTTCCTTGCTATTGAAGGCGCGCTTTATGCAGGTGCGCCTTCAACCGCTAAGCGGTTGGCCTTGGACATCAGCCAAATGGATGAAGGCGTATTGCGACGCGCCGGGCTGGTGGCGCTGTGTGTCGGTGTAGGCCTCGTATGGTTGGTAAAAGGGTAGGTTATACCAGGCTTGTTGAACCTGCCTGTCGGTTATGAATTTGACCAATTAATTGTGAAGAGTGTTTTCTCGCCACATGAAATTGGACTTGTTAGAAACAGAGATGGTCAAATCTGTGTTGGGCCATTTTTCGGGAGTTGAATGATGAGATTGTCTGCGATTTTTAAGGTTCTGGCTTTGGCTATGGTGCTGAGTTGCGGTGCCGTGATTGGCCAGAAACCCTTGACGTTGTTGGGAAACACGACGGCGCACGCAGCCGGTCCGGCATCTGTTGCTGATCTTGCTGACAGTCTGATTGGCGCCGTGGTCAACATCTCAACCTCCCAGAATGTTAAAAGCAACGAGGGGCAAAGAGGATTACCGCGGCCACGCGTACCCGACGGCTCACCCTTTCAGGACTTTTTTGACGAATTTTTCAAACAGCAGGAAAACGGACGGGGCAACAACCGTCAGCCGCGCAAGGTTCAATCCCTGGGATCCGGATTCGTCATTGACCCCAAGGGCGTGATTATCACCAATAACCACGTGATTGCCGATGCTGATGAGATCACTGTTGATTTCACCGATGGGTCTTCCCTGAAGGCCAAGGTGATTGGTACCGACCCGAAAACCGATATCGCCGTTCTCGAAGTCGTTCCTGAAAAGCCATTGAAAGCAGTCGCTTTCGGTCAATCTGCCAAGTCGCGTGTTGGCGATTGGGTGATGGCTATTGGTAATCCGTTCGGTCAGGGCAGTTCGGTGACGCTGGGCATTGTGTCCGCCATCAACCGTGACATTCGCTCCGGCCCCTATGACAATTTCATTCAGACCGATGCGGCAATCAACCGGGGTAATTCCGGTGGCCCCCTGTTCAACATGAATGGTGATGTGATTGGTATCAATACCGCGATTATCTCTCCATCCGGCGGGTCAATAGGTCTTGGATTTTCCATTCCCTCCGATCTCGCCATCAACGTGATTGATCAGTTGCGCGAATTTGGTGAGACCAGACGTGGCTGGTTGGGTGTCAGCATTCAGCCGGTTACCGATGATATTGCCGAAAGCCTGTCGATGGACTCGTCGCGCGGTGCGCTTGTGGCCGGTCTGACCGCAAAGGGTCCGGCCAAGAATTCAGGTATTCTGGTGGGCGATGTGATCCTGGAATTTGACGGTCAGCAAATCGCCCAGATGCGGGACCTGCCGCGCATCGTGGCGGAAACACCTGTTGGCAAATCTGTCGATGTTGTCGTTTTGCGCAAGGGTGAGGAAGTCACGGTTCCGGTTACGCTGGGCCGGCTTGAGGACAGCGATAAATCGCTTGCTTCCAATACAGATAAGGATTCTGACGAAACCGAGCCCAAGAAGAAGAAAATCACAGCCCTCGGCATGACGTTTGACGAACTCGACGATGAAGGCCGCAAGAAGTTCTCGGTTTCGGATGATGTCAAAGGCGTTCTGGTATCGGAGGTTCAACCCGGATCTGCAGCTGCTGAGAAGGGCATTCAGGTCGGTAGCGTGATTTCCGAGATTGGCCAGGAAGCGGTGAACACGCCCAAGGACATCAAGGATCGGTTGAATGCGCTGAAGGGGGAAGGGCGCAAGAAAGCGCTGTTGTTGGTTGCGGCCAAGGACGGTCAGTTGAGCTTTATTGTTCTCAACCTGAAATAGTCTGATCGGTTAAACCATTGCCGGAATGGCGACCGTTATGCCATTGCGACCGTGTAATGGCGTACAGCACATGGTGTTTGAGGTGCGGGTGGGAATCCGGCACCGGCGGATGATCAAATGCTCCGTTTTCCACCTCCTGCATCCCGATACGCCGCATGACAGCGACTGATGCATGATTGTCATGCACCGCAAAGGCGACGATTTCGTCGAGCCCGACATCTGAAAATCCGTGTTGGAGCAATGCTTTGGCCGTTTCGGTTGCGTATCCCTGGCCCCAGTGGTTGGGATCGAATTGCCAACCGATTTCCACGTCTGCGGAAAAATTGCGTTCGAACCGGATGCGGGACAGCCCGGTATAGCCGATGGCCTGGCCCGTATCTTTCAGCAGCGCGACGGCCCAGATCAAGTCGCGGGTTGCTGACATGGCAACGAGCTCTTCAAGCCGCTGGTCTGCGGCCGTGCGATCCAACCGGGTTGGGTAGAATTTCCGGCCGATTGCATTGGAATTGATGTAGTGGAAAAACGCCCGATCCGATGGGCTCAAGGTCCAGTGTCGAATGATCAGTCGGTCGGTCTCCAGCTGTGTCCCTGCTTTCATTGGACGAAATCCGACTTGCGGTACCCCTGAATATAGAGCAGCGCCGTCAGATCGCCGTGATCGATCCGAAACCGGGCCTGTTCGGCAACAATCGGCTTGGCGTGTAACGCAACACCGCTGCCGGCGAGGCTCAGCATGCCAAGATCATTGGCTCCGTCCCCGACAGCGATAACGTCTGATGTCTCAATGGCGTGTTTCCGGGTGACGTCTTTGAGGGCTTCGACCTTGGCCTCGCGGCCCAGAATCGGGTCAATGACATTGCCGGTCAGAACGCCATCCTGGATGTCGAACGTATTGGCGCGATGTTCGTCAAACCCGAGAGTTTCGGCAATGTTTGATGTGAACTGGGTAAAGCCACCGGAAACCAGAGCGCAATAGGCGCCATGGGCCCGCATGGTCGCGACCAGTTCCCTTGCTCCCGGCATCAGCGTGATGCGCTTGTCCAATACGGATTGGATGATGGAAGAGGGAAGGTTTTTGAGCAGACGTACCCGTTCGCGCAGTGCGGGCTCGAAGTCCAGTTCACCCCGCATCGCACGGGCCGTAATATCGGCAACATGGTCACCCACACCGGCCTCGGCTGCGAGTTCATCAATACATTCCTGCTGGATCAGCGTGGAGTCCATGTCAGCCAGAAGCGCCTTCTTGCGCCGCTCATCGGCGTCCTGTACGACCCAGTCCACGGCGCAATCCGCCAGCAGGGACGAAAGCTGACTTTCAACGTCGGTATTTGAGGGTGACAGGGGAAGGTCGCAGGCAATGCCGTCGGCCAGAAAATAGACGCCGCTGGCTCCGGTTTCGCTCCTGACCGATTCAGCAAGCTGAGGTGTCAGGCACGGATTGGCGGGATTGGCGATGAGTGTGGCAACGCGGTCGGAAAAGGCCATAGGTACGAACTGTCTGTGAGGAATGGTGCAAAGACCCGATGCAATTTTGATAGCTGGCCCGACGGCGAGCGGCAAGTCAAAGCTGGCGCTTGAAGAAGCCCGGCGTTGGGGTGGCGAAATTATCAACGCTGATTCCATGCAGATCTATCCTGTTCTGGATATACTCACGGCCCGACCCGCAGCCGAAGATCTGGCTCAGATTCCCCATCACCTTTACGGATTTGCAGCGATCGAGAAGCCGTTCTCGGTTGCACAATGGCTGCAGCTTGCGACCGCTAAGGCGCAGGACCTCTGGAACAGGGACGTGGTTCCGGTTTTTGTCGGTGGCACGGGTCTGTATTTCAATGCGCTG
This sequence comes from uncultured Rhizobiaceae group bacterium, assembly GCA_905480295.1. GTDB lineage: Bacteria > Pseudomonadota > Alphaproteobacteria > Rhizobiales > Rhizobiaceae > Pseudahrensia. Next base: position 8,139 of record CAJQPW010000228.1, read on the forward strand.
GAACAGGGCCTGGCAAAAATACCTGACATTCCCGAAGACATACGAAATTCGATCCGAACCGAACTTATTGATCTGGGCAGCGCAGCCATGCACCAGAAATTGGCGGTTCTGGACCCGGTGGGAGCGGCGCGGCTGCGGCCCGGAGACAGTCACCGGATTGCCCGAGCATTGGAGGTTGTGGTGGCCACGGGACAGACGCTTTTGCACTTTCAGCAAACGCAAAAATCGCCTGCCTTTCTGGCGGAAAAAGACGTCCGTAGAATTGTGCTGATGCCATCACGGCCGACGCTGCACGAGCGGATAAATGCACGCGCTGAGTGGATGTTTGAGCACGGTGCGATTGATGAAGTTCAGGCGCTTCTGGCCCTTGATTTGCCGCCTGAAGCGACGGTTTTGAAGGCAATCGGCGTCCGTCAGTTGAGAAGTTTTTTTCTTGGTGAATGTTCTGTAAACGACGCGAAAGAGCAGGTAAAATCTGCCACCAGGCAATATGCCAAACGACAATCTACCTGGTTCAGGGGCCAATTTGACGAAAAATGGGACTTTCAGGTCCCGGTTTAGCACTTAAAATCGTTGGGTTATCTGCTCATTTAGACTTTCCGCTTAAAACTAAACCTACAGGTGCATTGCGGTGCATTGGGTCGGTTCGCGACCCGGCAGTCAGGGTATCCCAAAATTGAATTTTTGGGTCGGGAGACAGATGAGAAGACTGGCAGATACAGCGTATTGGATTTTCGCTGCAGGCGCCGTTGGGAGCCTGGCGATGACTGTTGTCGTTTTCAACCGTCTGCGCTCTGATGCTGATGCCGTAATTGCCCCCGCACTTGGTCCCTTCAACTCGGTTCATATTGCGCTGGCCGCGATGGCACTGACGCTGGTTTTCGGCCTGTTTTTTGCCATGCCGGTTATGCGAAAACGGCATAAGGACCAGGTTTTGCTGACCGACAGGGCAGCCGAGCTTGAAGTTGCCGTGGTCACCGATCCGCTGACCCAGCTGTACAATCGCCGGTATTTTGAAGATGCGCTGGATGAATATGTCAACGAGTTCACCAAGATTGGAGCGCCGCTCGCGCTGCTCACGCTGGATCTGGATCACTTCAAGAGCGTCAACGACACCTATGGACATGATGCGGGTGACGTTGTTCTCAAACAACTAGCCATCAATCTCAAAAAAGTGACGCGGGAACACGACATTGTTGCCCGAACCGGTGGGGAGGAGTTCTGTATTCTGGCGCCGTTTTCTGAAGCCGAGCAGATTCGCCCCTTTGCAGAGCGGGTTTGCAGGATGGTTGGAGAAATGCGGGTCGACATTGGCGCCATCATTTTGCGTCCGACGGTATCGATAGGCGTGGCGTCAACGGCAGATGGGCTGACGACCCCGAAAGATCTGCTGAAAGTTTCCGACGAGCGGCTTTATGAAGCCAAGAAACAGGGGCGAAATCGTGTCAGTTGCTGAACGCGACTTTTTAGTATTGAGCTGTTGACGAAATCAAAAGGCGTATTATTGTGTCGCCAACTTAGAACAAGGCAAACCGGTTTATTATGGCCAAAATTCTTGTAGTGGTGGGAAAGCGCGTTAGCGTGGTGGGATAAATTCCACCATGAACGTTAACGCGCGTCAGGCTCCTTCGGGGGCCTTTTTTATTGCTCAATGGCCTTAGGACTGAAATTGGGGCGCTGTTGCCCTCAAAGAAACGGGAATGGGAAAAGAAAATGGCAAGCAAAAGCGAAAGCGGTGCTGGTTCACGGGAAATGTCAGGGGCCGAAATGGTCGTTCAGGCTCTGATCGACAACGGCGTGACCGACCTGTTTGGATATCCAGGAGGTGCGGTGCTGCCGATCTATGATGAGCTGCACCAGCAGGACAGCGTGCGCCATCTGCTTGTTCGCCATGAACAGGGGGCAGGGCACGCTGCTGAAGGCTATGCCCGCTCCACAGGCAAACCTGGCGTGCTGCTGGTAACTTCAGGTCCGGGTGCAACCAATACGGTGACACCATTGCAGGACGCCTTGATGGATTCAATTCCTCTGGTCTGCATTACCGGTCAGGTGCCGACACCGTTGATTGGTTCCGACGCGTTTCAGGAGTGTGATACGGTTGGCATCACCCGCCCGTGCACAAAGCACAACTGGCTGGTCAGCGACGTCAATGATCTGGCGGAGATCCTGCACCAGGCCTTTCATGTTGCCACCCACGGGCGCCCTGGTCCGGTTGTGGTTGATGTCCCCAAGGACGTGCAGTTCGCCACCGGCATGTATCATCCACCATCTGCGTTTGATCAGAAGGCCTATTCACCCAAAACCACAGGAGATCTTGATCAAATCAAAGCTGCTGTAGAACTGATGAGCACGGCGAAAAAGCCGGTCATCTATTCAGGCGGTGGGGTTGTCAATTCTGGCCCACAGGCCACCCAATTGCTGCGGGAACTGGTCAGTCTGACCAATTTTCCAATCACATCAACCTTGATGGGACTGGGCTGTTATCCGGCAAGCGGAGACAACTGGCTCGGCATGCTGGGCATGCACGGTACGTATGAAGCCAACATGACGATGCATGATTGCGACGTCATGGTGTGCATTGGCGCCCGTTTTGACGACCGGATCACCGGCCGTATCGATGCGTTTGCACCAAATTCCAAGAAGATCCATATCGATATTGATCCATCGTCAATCAACAAGGTCGTGCATGCCGATGTGCCGATTATTGGTGATGTCGGAACGGTTCTGGAGGACATGGTGCGCCTGTGGCGTGCGCACGGGGAAAAACCGCGCACCGATGATCTTGAGGCATGGTGGAAACAGATCAATGTCTGGAGACGCCGAAACTCGTTGGGTTACAAACCCAATGATGACGTGATCATGCCACAATACGCGCTTGAGCGACTGTATGAACTGACCAAGGATCTGGATACCTACATCACCACGGAAGTTGGGCAGCATCAGATGTGGGCAGCCCAATATTATGGCTTTGAAGAGCCGAACCGCTGGATGACTTCAGGCGGCCTGGGCACTATGGGCTATGGTCTGCCATCAGCCATGGGGGTTCAGATCGCCCATCCTGAATCGCTCGTGGTCTGCGTTGCCGGTGATGCATCTGTTCAGATGAACATCCAGGAAATGTCTTCGGCCCTGCAGCATGGCACCGATATCAAGATCATGATTTTGAACAATGAATATATGGGCATGGTGCGGCAATGGCAGCAATTGCTGCATGGCAACCGCCTGTCCAATTCCTATACCGAAGCCATGCCGGATTTTGTCAAGCTGGCAGAAGCCTATGGGGGAACCGGAATTCGCTGTCACAAACCGGCGGAACTGGACGATGCCATTCGCACGATGATCGAAACGCCGGGTCCGGTGATCTTCGATTGCTGCGTTGTGACCCTGGCCAACTGCTTTCCGATGATACCATCGGGCAAGGCACATAATGAAATGTTGCTGCCTGATGAGGCAACGGATGAAGCTGTCGGATCGGCCATCGATGAAGAAGGGAAGGCCCTGGTCTAGTCGCATGATTGGTCCAAGCGCATAATGAACAACAATTCCTCACCCGCTGATTATTTGCTCCTGCTTTTGCTGGGGGCAATTCTCGGTTCCAATTTCATGATGACCAAAATATCGGTGCAGGAATTGCCACCGATGTTTGTGGTGTCGTTTCGCCTCGGCGTTGCGGCAGTGTTGATTTATGCCGTCTTGTTGGCCGCCGGGAAAAGCCTGCCGCGTGGGCCAATCTGGTATCCGCTGTTGGGATCGGCGTTTTTCGGCCTGACACTACCCTTCACGTTACTTTCCTGGGCTCAACAGCGCGTTGATGCAGGCCTTGCGGCCATTTTGATGGCGACGATGCCTCTGTTTACGTTGCTTCTGGCCCAGCTCTTCACCAAGGATGAAAAACCAAGCCGTTATTCGTTTGGAGGTTTTGCGATCGCCCTGATCGGCATCATTGTGCTGTTTGGTCCGGAAAAACTGACGAGTCTGGCCGACCAGAGCGTGCGGCAATTCGCGATTATCGGTGCCGCCATGTGTTATGGGATCAATGCCATCATAACCAAATCGCTCACCGGCATGGACTGGCAACAGTCGACAGCATCCTTCCTGTTGGCAGCCTTTGTCCTTTCATTGCCGCTGCTTTTACTGTCCGACCTGTCTGGTCTGCAGGCCTCTTCAACGGTCTGGATGGCAACGGTGTATACGGCGATTTTCCCCACCGCGATTGGCAGCATCATGATCCTTTTTATCATCCGCCGCACAAGCGCATCGTTTCTGTCTCAGATCAATTTCCTGGTGCCTTTGTATGGAGTCGGCTTTGCCATCGTATTTCTGCACGAGGCATTGCCGCCCAACGCCTTGTTGGCGCTGCTCATAATTCTCTGCGGTGTCGCACTTGCGCGGCGGCGACCAAAACGCAATCTTATATCGATCAACAAAGGGGCCTGATCTCATGGCTACTGAAAAAATCAAACAAAACAAGCCGGTAACGCCTCCTGCCTCGGCCTATTTTATTGCGGAAAATACGGACGTCATTGTCCAGCACACATTGTCGGTGTTGGTGGACAACGAATCCGGAGTGCTTGCCCGGGTCATCGGTCTGTTTTCCGGCCGGGGCTATAACATCGAGAGCCTGACGGTTTCTGAGACTGAGCATGACCGGCACCTGTCGCGGATCACGATTATCTCCCAGGGAACACCAAAGGTGCTGGAGCAGATCAAGCGACAGCTGGAACGCATGGTACCGGTTCACCGGGTTGTTGATCTGACACTACGGGCGCATCGTCTGGGCCACGAGAAACCACTGGAACGTGAACTGGCCCTGGTCAAAGTGGCGGGAACGGGTGAACACCGTGTTGAAGCGCTGCGGCTGGCTGAGGCCTTTGGCGCGCAGGTCGCAGATGCCAATGTCGAGCATTTTGTTTTCGAAATTACCGGTCGTCAGCAGAAAATTGAGCAATTTATCTCGATCATGACCCCGCTGGGACTGGTGGAAGTCTGCCGTACGGGTATCGCAGCCATGAACCGTGGTAAGGACGGAATGTAATCTTGCAATCGACAGCAGAATAATTTAGGTAAGTAAGGCTTACCTAAATTATTCTGCTGTCATGTCACTCACGGTATTTTCTGCATTGCTGTTATTTTCGTTCGTGTCCTCGATCACGCCGGGACCGAATAACGTGATGCTGTTTGCGTCAGGGGTCAATTTCGGCATGCGGCGCACGATACCGCATGCGGTGGGGATTTCCGTTGGATTTGCCTGCCTGCTGTTGGCTGTTGGCCTGGGACTTGGTGCGGTTCTGCAGCTCTATCCACCCTTGTTCACCGTGATAAAAGTCGCTGGCGGACTGTACATGCTTTGGCTGGCCTGGCGTATCAGCCAGTCCGGTCCTGTTGAGATCAGGGACTCCCACGCTCAACCGCTGACGCTGTTGCAGGCGTCGCTCTTTCAGTGGTTCAACCCGAAAGCCTGGGTGATGGCGATGGTCGCGATGTCCACCTACACCAATGAAGGCAATTATCTGTTCAATGTGGCGATCGTTACTTTTGTTTTCTGTGTGGTAAATTTTCCGTCTGTAACAATCTGGGCCGGATTTGGAACGATTATGAGGAAATTTCTTCAAGATCCTGTAAAGCTTAAGTTTTTTAATTATCTCATGGCTGCGTTGTTGGTGATTTCCCTGTGGCCGATGTTAATGGCGTGAGGAAGAGAATACATTTGTGTGACATTTCTCACAGTCTTGGCGTCCACAAGTGGTTAGATTGAGGACATCAAGGCAGCCGGGAGAATGAGGTTTTTTTGGAAGTTTTGATGTCTAAAAGAAGCATGTCGTCGATCGCCCCTGAACGACTGCTTTGGCCCGTCTTTACCTTCTGGTGGAGACGGGTCATTCTTTTTCGGCCGGTGCTGTCGATCTAAGCTGCCAAAATACCGCATCAAATTTGCTGAACCACCAGCCGATGGGCCTTTTACCGGACTGTCGCTCGGTGTAGGTTCGGCGAAATTATTCCAATTCTGGGGCTCCATGACCAGTTCACTTCCCAAATCCATCGATGAAACGCTGGATCTGCTGACCCGATCCAGCTATGTCGCCGACCGCTCCCTGGCGACGGTTTTGTTTCTTGCCCTGAAAATGCAGCGTCCGCTGTTTCTTGAGGGGGAAGCCGGGGTTGGCAAAACGGAAATCGCCAAAGTGCTCTCCACGGCGCTCGACCGGCCGCTGATACGGCTGCAGTGCTATGAAGGCCTCGACATCTCGTCTTCCGTTTATGAATGGAACTACGCGGCGCAGATGGTCGACATCCGGATGCGGGAAGCCTCGGGCGATACCAACCGCGACGCCATGGAGGACGACGTATTTTCAGACCGTTTCCTGATCCGCAGGCCGATCCTGCAGGCCTTGGAACAGGTGGACGGGCGCGCGCCGGTTCTGCTGATTGATGAACTGGATCGCACCGATGAGGCGTTTGAAGCGTTTCTGCTCGAAGTCCTGTCCGATTTTCAGGTCACAATCCCGGAATTGGGAACCATCAGGGCCGCCGAGCCACCGATCGTGATCATCACCACCAACAGAACCCGCGAGATCCACGATGCCCTGAAGCGGCGATGCCTGTATCACTGGGTGGATTACCCGGATGCTGAGCGGGAGTTTGATATCGTCCGTTTGAAAGTCCCGGACGCCGGCGAAACCCTGTCGCGCGAAATTGTTGATTATATCCAACGGTTGCGGACAAAGGAGCTGTTTAAGAACCCGGGCATTGCCGAAACCCTGGACTGGGCAACGGCGCTGATGGAACTGGACAAGGTTGCCCTCGATCCACAAGCCGTGTCGGACACATTGGGGGTTATCCTGAAATATCAGGACGATATCGCCGCCATTCAGGGCACCGAGGGTGCGGCAATCCTGAAAGAGGTAAAAAGCCAGGCGCAGGCGGAGGGTGCCCGGTCCGGCGCTTCTTCATCAAATGCGGCCTCCGCAACCAACGAGGCGTAAATTCATGGCACCGTTGCCGGAAGGCAAACTGTCACAAAATATCCTGTATTTTGCCCGTGCCTTGCGGGATGCCGGATTGCGGGTCGGGCCGAGCTCCGTTGTTGACGGGGTCGAAGCCGTTAAAGCTGCAGGGATAGGCAGTCGGGATGATCTGTACTGGACGCTGCATTGTGTTTTTGTGACGCGTAACGAAGATCACCCGGTCTTTGATGAGGCGTTTAAACTTTTCTGGCGGTCACGCGATCTGGTGGAAAAGATGATTGCGATGTTTTCGCCGACGGCTGATCCGCGCAGCGAGCCGGAAAAACCCAAGGCCGGTCAGGCCCGGGCTGCT
>CAJQPW010000229.1 GCA_905480295.1 uncultured Rhizobiaceae group bacterium
CGCAGCAGGCCGCATATCACCGGCTCAGGTGATGTTTTTGCTGATGGGTGGTGGATTGCTCGTATTCGCTTCAATCGCCCTGCTGAAAGGTCAAAGATTGTTGGATGCGCGGGCATTCGCACCGATGATGGTGCTGCGCTACCTGTCCGAAATTATCAGCGTTGGCGGCATGGTGCTGGCACTATCGTTTGTGCCGCTTTCAACGGTGGGGGCGATCTTGCAGGCAACACCATTGCTGGTTGCTGTGGGGGCCGTGCTGTTTCTTGGAGAAAAAGTCAGCTGGCGGCGCTGGAGCGCCATTATCCTGGGATTTTTTGGTGTCCTGTTGATCATCGGCCCGGGAGGCGAGGAATTTGATGTAGCGATCTTGTGGGCTGTGGCTTCGATGGTGTGCCTGTCGATCCGTGACCTTACAACCCGGCTGGTGCCACCGGATATCCCGTCAGCAAGTCTGGCGAGTTTCACCATGATCGCGGCCATGCCCTTTGCCATCAGCTGGGTATTTTTCAACGGGGAAAGCTTTTTACCGGCACAGGCAAATTGGTTCACTATTGTCGGCATGGTCGGTTTCGGGTCGTTTGGCTATCTGCTGTTGATTGCGTCGATCCGCATGTCGGACATATCCATCGTTTCGCCGTTTCGTTACACGCGGCTGATCTTTCTCCTGGTCACCGGTGTGGTGGTCTTTGATGAAAAACCCAGCGTTTCAATGCTTCTGGGTGCCTGCCTGGTCATTGTTTCCGGCGTTTACATGATGTGGCGTGAAAGACAGGTGGCAAGCGAAGCAAAGAACGCAGCGGTCGACTAAGCAACGGCCTGGTCGAGGCTCTGGTGCAGATGGTTGGCCAGGAAACGGGCATCATCATCGACACCGTCGATCAAAGTTGATTTGCGTGTCCGTAAAAATGGCAGCCCCATGACATACATGCCGGGCGCGTCAACAACGCCGCCGGCGTGTTTGATATTTCCCTTGCGGTCCAGAACTGGAACGTCAAGCCATGAATAATCGGCACGATAACCGGTGGCCCAGATAATCGTTTTGATCTGGCCACCGCTCAAATCCAGCAACAATGGGGGTGATTCCCTGACCGCAGTTGGTTCGAAACGGTGGGATTTGAAATCGGGTTCGGGATCGCCATTTTCTTCAATCCATTCGTCAATTGAATCCAGTAGACGTCCCATTTTCAAATCCGCGAGCGCGCACATGTTTGCAAGGGATCCTGAAAACTGAACCTTACCGTTATTGAATCCGGCCAGCCGTCCGGCCAGTTCGATGCCCATCTGCTGCAAACAATTGAGGTCCAGCATGATGCGGTCGTCCGAGCCAACCAATTGCAGGGACGGCAGCTTGCGGGCACGGGTCAGGTCTTCCATTTCAGTATAGAGAAGGTCCATCAGGCCAAGTGAATCCATCCACCATTTGATGTCTCGATTACGGTAGGTGCGGGGCACGCGAATGTGTTCCCCCGTTGAAAGGGTAACAGGGCGACCACTGCGGTGGATCTCTGCAGCGAGTTGCACACCAGTGGCTGAACCACCGACAACCAGGACGCCACCCGGGTCTAACTGTTCAGGATTCTTGTATTCCAGCGGCGACATTTGTCTGACTGACGAAGGAATGGCTTCAGCAGCTTTTGGAATGGATGGAACCGAGCAGGCGCCGTTGGCGAGAACCAGCGTGGAACAGGACCAGCTGCCACGTGATGTCTTGACGATGTATCTGTTGAAGCGTCGTTCAACCGATTGCACTGTCGTGTTTTCATGAACAGGTGCGGTGATCTTGCTGGCAAAACCATCGAGAAAAGAAACCACCTGCTTCATGTTCATAAAGCCATCCGGATCGTTGCCGGTGTAACGATAGTCGGGCAGGCGGCTTTGCCAATTGGGGGTGAGCAGTTGCAGGGAATCCCAACGTTCGGTTTTCCAGCTGTTGGCAATCTTGCCCCGTTCCAGCAACACATGGTCGATGGAACGGTCGGTGAGATGCTTGCTCATGGCAAGTCCAGCCTGACCGGCGCCAATGATGATTGTGGTAACAAATTTCATGACTTGGCTCCGTCAGGCTGGATCGTTTTGGCTTAGTCTACGGTGACAATGACATTGGTTGGATTGGTAATCATGTCGAAAACCGCCGAGCGTTTTTGCGACTGGGCAACCAGAGCCTTGATGTCTTCATCACTGGCGTCGGCATCGATTTTGAAGGATACGCGGATCGCATCAAAGCCGTTGCGCACATCGGAATCGACGCCCAAAATACCCTGAATGTCCATGTCGCCCTCAAGCGCGGCGGTCACAGAATTGAGCTGGATGCCACGGTTTTGTGCGATAGCAGCGACACCGGCAGTCAAGCAACCGGCCAGACCGCCGAGCGCGACTTCCACCGGTGTTGCAGCGGCATTTGCCGCAGCAAACTGCTCTGGATGATCGGTGTCGACGGAAAATGATCTTCCGCGTTCCTGCTCTTCGCCAAATCCGAAAAAGTTGCTGATTGTGGTCTGGCTGTGCGTACCGTTCATCCAGGTGCATTCAGCACGCCATTTGAACTGACCCGCTTCCGGTGCCGTTTCCAGCACTTCACGAGCGCCGAGCAGAGCTTCGACATTAACGCCATTATCAGCAGTGGTGTCTTGAGTGTTGTTGGTCATGATCGTATTCCTTGGGTGAATAATATG
>CAJQPW010000230.1 GCA_905480295.1 uncultured Rhizobiaceae group bacterium
GGCTGTATTTTCGACATTTGAGCCGGTGAGAGCAGAAACAAATCAGACATGGCAAACTCCTTTGCCACCCTGAATCAGAAATCATCACTCAATGCAAATTAATGGGTCCTGAACCTAGATCAATGGTGGCTAAACTTAATGATAAGCCGGGAAAGATATGTATAATAGCACGCACTGGAATCTGGCATAATGTAACTTTCGTACCTGATCACTGGACGATTAGTATGTGCAGCGAGCTTAAAAATACCTTTGCGGGCGACGCATATTATATGGGGTGTTCTTTTCCTGATGGGGTGATTTACTCAGAACGCAATGAACCCGTCACTCCAACCCCCAATTGTGGGTGGTGACAGTTCTGATAGCGACACCGATCCAAAGTCTCAAAAGTCCGCACACCTGCCATTCATCAAATGCCAAATGAACGGGTGCCAACCCTCAACCTTTCAGGCCAGTCAGCGGTGCTCTTCCACGCTCATGTCGACAAGCGCGTTGTTGTAGGTGCGCAACGCTGCCAGCTGGGTTGCCCAGCCGACGATGCGTGTATCGTCGCGGGCACTGATTACCGGTAATCGCGTGGCGCCCTGATCATCAAACAGACGCATGGCGGTTTCCAGGCTGGTGTCGGCGCGAAGGTTGGTGTCTTCGTTTTCCGGGTCGAGCACATCATTTTCGTCGGGTTCAAGCGGCACCATGAAATCCGCAACCTGGGTATTTCTGACCATGAACCGGTGCGGCCCGTCCTGCACCCGCAAACCTCTCATTTCCAGTTGCCATTGGAAGAACGATCGGCCGTGAACAGCCTGATTGACGCCGATGGCGATGCATACGGTCAGCAACAGGGCCAACGACAGGGCATAACCACCGGTCAGCTCAAACACCATGACGGCGGTAGAAATTGGGGCACCAATCACCGCACCAGCCACCGCACCCATGCCAAGAATGGCGTAAAGCCCCTGGGAAGAAGAAAGTTCAGGAAATACTGACGACGCAATCAGGCCAAAGGCGCCACCGGTCATGGCGCCGATATAGAGCGAGGGAGAAAATACCCCGCCGCCAAAACGAGAAGCCAAAGTGATGGACGTGGCAGCGGACTTCGCAATGATCAGCATAAACAGCATCGACAGGGTGAACTGGTTTTTCAAAGCCATGTCCGTTGCCTCATAGCCAACCCCCAATATCTCCGGCAGGAAGACGCCGATGCAGCCGATCATCAGACCACCGACCGCGGGGCGCAACCACAGCGGGATGGTGATTGAGCGGGCCACATAGTCGGTGGCGATCAATCCGAACTGAAAGCAGATGGCGACCGTGCCGCACACCACACCCAGCAGGGCAAAGGCCGGGAATTCCAGATAGGACGTAATTTGATATGCGGGGATCTTGAACGCTGCTGCATCGCCAAACCACAGCCGGGTAGCAATCGTGCCCATGACCGATGAGATCACAATGGGAATGAACGCCCGCTTGGCGTAATGGCCCAGGACGACTTCGTGGGCGAACAACACGCCTGCAATCGGTGCGTTGAAGGAGGCCGAGACGGCGCTCGCCACGCCGCAGGCCAAAAGGGTCCGCCGTCCCCAGTCGGGCAGGCTGAATTTTTCTGTAACGAAAGCCGCAAGCGTGGCGCCCAAATGCACCATCGGGCCTTCACGACCCGAACTGGCGCCAAAGCCCAGCGAAAGAGCACTGATGACGGCCGACCCAAATCCGGATTTCTGGTCGATTGTGCGACCCCCATAGGCCTTTGCTTCGATCACATCAGCCACGCCATAGGTGCGCCGCGACGGCATGAAATTATTCAGCAGCCAGCCGATCAGCAATCCACCAACGGCGGGGGTCAATAAAATCCATAACCAGTGAATTTGCCGTGCCGAACTGGCCATGGTTTCGGTCTTCACACCGAGCCACATGAACTGGGTATAGAGAATCAGTTCGCGGAAGCCGATTGCGGCCAGAGAAACGCACAGGCCGATCAGGACGGAAATCAACCACAATTGTGGCTCACGGGACGACAGAAAGGCTTGCAGATTGGGGTTGACCCATCCCACCAATATGGATGGCAGTCGACGGATTATCTCTGGCACTTGACCATTTTCCCCGCTGAACGTTTCCCGTTTTGAATTGTATACCTATTTCCGACGAATTTCGATTGTCCGGCCAATGTTTTCAGAACGTGGTAAATTGCGATGCACGGCGTCGACCTTACGAACCTTCTCCATCACGTCATCGGGGAAGGGCGCAACCCGGGGGCCGGCCATGTCAATATGCAGCGACATGGTTTCACACGTGGCGGAAAGCCAGCCATCCTCATGGAACAATTCGGAATAGGCGTGGATTCGCTTTTCGTCAAAGTCCACCAGTTGCATGGCAACCCGCACCTTATGCCCCAGATGCAGTTCGCGGACATAGCGAACATGGGCTTCGGCAGTATAGAAGCTGAAATTGCGTTCCTTGATGTAATGGGGGCCCAGCCCCAATTGCTCGAAAAACACGTCGCATCCCCGGTCGAAAAGCACGTTATAATACGCCATATTGAGATGGCCGTTATAATCGATCCAATCTTCTTCGATGTCCATCAGCGGCGAAAGGTGAGGCGCCTGTATCGTTGGCATTTTGGCTTCTCCATGCAATAGACCGAAAGAGTGTGTCTGATAGTCTGGTATTGACAAGTCGCCTGTGAAACAAGGGTGATAATAAGAATTTGCGGGAGCATTTCATGGCACTGGCCGACCTTCAGGAAATCGAGCGAAATGAAACGGGTATTCAATCTGCAATTGGCATTTTGAAACAGCGCTTTGGCGACCGATTGCACACCAATCCAAACCTGCTGAAACAGCACAGCCATACGACGACATATATCCCATCGCAATTGCCCGATGCGGTGATCTATCCGCACAGCACCGAAGAGGTGCAGGAAATCGTTCGGATCTGCTCAGATCACAAGGTTCCGATCATACCTTTTGGTACCGGCACGTCGTTGGAAGGAGCCGTTAACGCGCCTGCCGGAGGCATCAGTGTTGATCTGATGGAGATGAATGCGATTCTATCCGTCAACAGTGAAGACCTTGATGTCACCCTGCAGCCGGGTGTGACCAGACAGGAACTGAATGTGCACCTGCGCGACCAGGGGTTGTTTTTTCCAATCGACCCGGGGGCAAATGCCAGCCTGGGCGGCATGGCATCAACCCGTGCCTCGGGCACCAATGCGGTGCGTTATGGAACCATGCGCGACAATGTGATCAGTCTGACCGTGGTGATGCCAAATGGTAAAGTCGTCAAAACCGGCGGCCGGGCGCGCAAATCGTCGGCCGGTTACGATTTGACCCGGTTGATGGTTGGATCTGAAGGCACATTGGGCATCATCACCGAGCTCACGGTGCGTCTCTATGGTATTCCGGAGAACATATCTTCAGGTGTGTGCCAGTTCCCCACCGTGGAAGATGCCTGCAACACGACCATTCTGGCGATGCAAAGCGGTTTGCCGCTGGCGCGGATTGAGCTTCTGGATACGTTGATGACCGAGATCATCAACAATTACGCCAGCCTGTCCTATGATCTGAAGCCAACCCTGATGTTGGAATTTCACGGTACAGACGCCGGAGTGGCCGAACAGCTGGTCCTGTTTAATGATATCGCTTCGGAATTTGGCGGTGGCGATATCCAATGGGTGAATACCGTGGAAGAGCGCAACAAGCTCTGGAAAGCCCGTCACGATGCCTATCTGGCCATGTTGAAACATCGCCCCGGTTGTGAGGGCATTGCCACCGATGCCTGTGTCCCGATTTCCCGTCTGGCCGAATGCATGGCGGAAACGGTCGCCGATGTTGAAGAGCTCGGACTGGTCGCACCGATCATCGGACATGTCGGTGATGGCAACTTCCATGTCTCGCCTC
>CAJQPW010000231.1 GCA_905480295.1 uncultured Rhizobiaceae group bacterium
CAACAAATTCGAGGATCGTGCCGAACAGGCTAATTTGCAGGTCACCGGCTGGAGTTGGGATGTCAAGATTTTCGATTTTGACAATGACGGTTTGCAGGACATTTACGTGCTCAACGGCGATTGGGAATTGACCGAAGTTTCTCCTTCAAATGTGTTTTTTCAAAACAAGGGCAAGCTCAAATTTCAAAACCAGACTGAGTCAGTTGGGTTGCTTGACTATCTGATCGTCACTGCCTCTGCTGCTGCAGATTTTGATAATGACGGCGACATCGATCAGATTGCTCAGACTCTCAACGGCCCGTTGATCGCATATTGGAACAATTCCCAAAGTGGAAATTCTATTGCTTTTGAGTTTAGGGACTTCGTTGGAAACCGATTTGGTATTGGGAACAAGCTTATCGTTCACTACGGCGAAAATGGCAGTCAAAAACAATTGCGCGAGCTAAAGCTGGGTGGAGGGTATATGTCCTTCGATGCTCCTGTCGTTCATTTCGGACTAGGAGACCATGAAACGGTCCAAAAGATTGAGGTTGAATGGTCCGATGGAGAAAGTTCCGAGATTGATGGCCCGTTCGATACAAATGCGACCTATCGCATAGAAAGAAAATAGACCGGGACCCGCGGCGTCTACATGTCGCTTTACGCATTACAGGGTGTCTTGCGACAAAAATTCATCAGACTGATTTGAGCTGTCACCAACTTCCAACCCTGTAAACGATCGCGAGACCGAAGTCTTCGGCAGAATTTTCCGCTCAGCAATTGACAATCATCACCCGTACAGGGCCTATGCGAGGCCAGCGCTCAAGGGGCTTAAATTGATGATTTAGTCTTTTGCCTGATCAGAAGTCCCGCTTCCGACGCCATGGCTGAATACGAGATACGCATATAGCGCCATGGTGATCACGGCCAGAATGGATCCAATCTGTGCCAGTGTTTCTTTTTGCTCGGAAATCGCCAGAACAATGCCCGGTGTTAACACCAGGACCGTCACGATTGAGAGCGCAAAGTGGAGCGCAGCCAGCCTGCTTGCAGCCGCCTGTGGGGTGAGTGCGTAATAGATTCCAAAGATCGACATCGCAACAAATCCGATGAGATTGAGGTGTCCGTGGGCAGGCGACAGGGTGTGGTCATGATTGGCAGACATCTGGATACCCCAAACCATGCCCATGAGGGCAAAAATTGCAGCGGTCAAAAAGAAGAGTGTTGGTAAATTTCTCACTGGTTGTTCTCCATAGTTTCGGAATTCAAGGGCGGTCCGGTAAAGCTCCGATTGTAACGCTTTGCGACCTCTGTGATTTTAGACATGTCTTTCAGGATGCGAAACCGTCCGGCTGACATTTCAGAAAAAAGCCTTCAAATCCACCCGGCGTGAGGATGGTGAGATGTCAGACCGGTGTTGATGTAGGCAAAGTTATGCCACGGAATTGTTTTGAGACATCGGGCATGTGCTTTTCTTTCCGGAAGGAAACAGTGTGGCGATTGGTGAAGCGGCCCTGAACAAAAATAGGGCGCGAACGACGGACAATAGGTTTGGGTGTTTGAGCAAAACTTACCCGCTGCACCAAGTGGCCGCGCTATCCGCGCTGCGAAATCATGAACCGTTGGGATAAGGGCAGGCTGGCCGCACCGACGGACCTGGCGTCTGCCCCTATTGTACCTTGCGTTATCTGGGGCGGAATCAGGCCCGCCAACTCAAACTGATTGAGCTTTTTTGCCGTCAACTGAACGAGGTCGCCAAGCAACGGCCTGGGCAACCAACCGTCAATGACGACACGCTCGAAATCAATCAAAGAGCAGGAAGCAACGATTGCGTAAGCCAGACCCTCGGCCGCTTGGTCCAGCCAGCGCGACAAGACTTGCGGATCGATGGACCAGTTTTCGTTGCTTTCCCACAATATCTGCCCATTTCCCCCCGCATTGACAATGGACTGTTCAAGCCCGGAAAGTGATGCAATTTCGATGAGCTGCTGAACACTCTGACCGCGAATTGACACGGGCATCGGCCCCAAAGCGCCGGCATTGCCAGTCGGGCCGGTAAACAATTGATTGTTCAGAACCAGGCCACCACCAACGAAATATCCAATGTAGAAATACAAAAATTCCCGAGGATAATCCGGTTGACCGAAAACCAGTTCAGCGCCGCAGGCACAAGAGGCATCATTTTGCAGGAAGACCGGAAAATCAAAAACCTGATCAATATCTGCACGAATGTCGCGGTGGCGCCATGCCGCCATTTTGTCCATCGGTTCGCCAATGGTCTCAGCCCATTCCCACAGATATCCGGGGAGCGAAATGCCCATGCCGGAAATGGCGTCGCGCCGGGATTGAGTAAGCCTTCCATTAAGATCGGCTACCGCCGACTGGACAAAATTGAGCGTGTTTTCTGGATCAGGATATCGATGGGTTCGATGAGCTCCATCAATGGTCTGGCCAAAAAAATCCACCAGCAACAGATCGGTGCTGCGGCGGCCAATTTTCAGGCCATAAAACAACGCTCCCTCAGGGGCCAGTCGCAGGGGAATCGAGGGCTGACCTACTTTCCCCCTGATCGGTGTGCCGCGCTCAATCAGCCCGTCTTCCTCGAGCCG
>CAJQPW010000232.1 GCA_905480295.1 uncultured Rhizobiaceae group bacterium
CACATAATGCAGATCGGTCATCGCTGTTGCGACACGCATGGCACCCACATGGGGAGGGCCTTCATAGGTCCAGAGGGTCAACTGCATGAGCTACACCTCCAGCCTGG
Source organism: uncultured Rhizobiaceae group bacterium (assembly GCA_905480295.1). Classification (GTDB taxonomy): domain Bacteria; phylum Pseudomonadota; class Alphaproteobacteria; order Rhizobiales; family Rhizobiaceae; genus Pseudahrensia. The sequence continues at coordinate 108 of CAJQPW010000232.1, forward strand.
TGCGACGATTGAGCGGTCGGGCAAACAACTCTGCCAGATCGCCAGCCTGTTCAAATCCCTGAATTGGTGTGAACACCAACTCGATCGACCATTTTGTGGTGATTCCTTCCACTTCCAACGGATTGGCAAGGCCCAATCCACACACAGCAATATCTGGCTGCGAATCTCGACAGCGATCTAATTGCTTGTCGACATCCTGCCCCTCACTAATCGTGACATCATCCGGTAATTGCGCCAGTTCAGCAGCCATCAGTCGCTTGTTCAAATAGGGTGTTCCCACCTCAATTGTCCGCATACCCAGTTCTTTGCCGAGGAATCGGGAAAGCGGGATTTCCAATTGCGAGTCTGGAAAAAAGAACACCCGTTTATCCGAAAGCTTCTCAGAATATTGCTGTATCGCGCGTCGGGCTCTTTTGCGCGGCGCGCTAATAACGTCCTCAAAGGTGGCTTCTGTCACATCAAAACAGTCGGCTGCAGCCCTCAACCAGTCAGCAGTCCCCTCTGCTCCAAGCGGGAATCCTGCCGGAATATACTGCGCGCCTCTTTCTTCAAGGGCACGAGCTGTGTCGGTGAGGAAGGGTTGAGCCAAAAGAAAGTGAGTTTGGGTCCCGACAGGCGGCATATCATCAGCCAGTCGGGCGGGCAGGAAACGTGTATGCGTTATGCCCAATTGTTCAAATAGTCTGGCGAACTGGTCCTCAACAACATCAGCAAGAGCACCAACGACCAACAGTGATTTGGGCGCATTATCTGGCTCGGACGGCAGACTGGGCACCAAAGCTGCCAAGCAGGCATCTTCACCCTGGGTAAATGTCGTTTCGATGCCACTACCTGAATAATTCAAGACCCTCACTTGCGGGGAATGACATAATGCCAAGCGCTCAGCCGCACGGGACAAGTCAAGCTTGATCACTTCTGACGGGCACGATCCCACCAGGAATAGCAATCTAATTTCGGGACGCCGTTCTAGTAGCTTGTTGACCACCGCATCCAGCTCATCGTTCATGTCGGCTAATCCGGCGAGATCCCGCTCTTCCATGATGGCGGTGCCAAAACGGGGCTCGGCGAAGATCATGACGCCAGCAGCAGATTGCATGAGATGGGCGCAGGTGCGGGACCCGACAATCAGAAAAAATGCATCCTGGATCTTGCGATGCAACCACATAATGCCGGTTAGGCCACAAAATACCTCCTGCTGCCCACGCTGCTTTAGCACCGGCTTTTCAACACATCCATGTGTCACCGGAATCATCAATTGTTCGCTGGAATCACTCATGCCGCCAACTCCACCGTCTGTTTACTACTCGGTTTGGACGGTGCAACTAACGCTGCTTCATGGCTTCCCTGAAGACGCGCAGCGCGGAGTTTTAAGACAAATTGAAGTGCGTTTACGACATAGGCGGCATAGGCGGCGAGCGCCAAAACAAGGAGCTGGTCACCAACAATGGTGCCGAGCGACAAGGCAACAAGGTAAGCGGTGTGCAGGGCCAGCACCAATATCGAAAAAACGTCTTCCCAAAAGAAACTACGAGCGAACAGATATTGGCCAAAAACAACCTTTTCCCAGATCGCCCCAGTGATCATAATAATGTATAATATCAATGTCTTGACAACAATAGAAACGGTGGCCAATTCATAGCCATACCCGGTCAACATTGTTCTGACAATCAACACCAATGAGACGAGGAACACCGCGAATTGAAGGGGTGCCAAAACGCCTTGCACCAGCGTCCAAGCGGTGTTGTTGCGTCGCTCGCGTTGTACAGGAGTATAAAGCGGCTGCAACGACCTGCCATGTGCCCCCTTACTCCTTCCAGTGTTTGTCAATAATTCTCTCCCAGCTCGCACATCACCAAGCCGAATGAACTCAACCCGGCTCACGCAAAAATGTACCGGCGTTCCGATCCTTGTGTCAAGTTTACTTGACGTATAATATTTTAGACAGCATGATCTAGTTCCTGAGGCCGCATCCGACGAGCGGCGAATTATCTGTTGTCACAGTCCAGGAGACGGTATGAACGAATTGACGCGCGCACCATTTAGCAACAGCCAGGCAATTGCATCTGACTGCAAGCAGGCAGAACACATCGCGCGTGCCTGGTCCGGCGATGGGACGGATGTATGCCGCTCTCTAATCGACCATAACCAAGTTGTTTACCCTCAGGCGGACGCCTTAGAGTTGGCCAGGCTTTTGATTGCTGATAAAGAAGAATCCGTTGCGGCGATGATCGAGGAGACACTCACTGGCACCTCAGAAAGCCTGCAACTATTTGCACAGCTTTTCTCAAAAACGGCAGTGACATTGGGTATTTTTTGGGAGCAGGATCAGTGTAGCTTCGCCGATGTAACGCTTGGAATGTCGTCCTTGCATCGCCATTTACGCGAGAATGTCGACAGATTGCAGCAGTTGTTTACACCGACCAAACACCACAGAAGAGCCTTGATCACGCCAATACCAGGCGACGATCACATCTTTGCCGCGGCTATGGTTGTGGAGCACTTCCGGGCGGCTGGCTGGATGGTGGATTCAGGAATTAATCTGAAAAGATCTGACTTACTGCGGGCAAGCCGCACTGACAAATTCGACTTTATTGGCATTTCCGTGAGCGCGGCCGACCGATTGTACGACGCCAGCAGGCTGATCCATGACTTTCGCAGCGTGCAAGGCCTACAAACGGTGCCTATCTTGGTTGGGGGGCCACCATTTCAGCAAGATGTCACGGCAGCAGTGCAAATCGGTGCAGATTATTTCGCATCTAACGCGTTGGAAGCCATTGAAATAGCGACAAGGCTGCCACTGAGATTAGAATTAAACTAAATGCGGGTGCATTGACTAATTTACACAATTGTGTGCACCACTGAATTGACAGTATACGATGACACTAACATCTTTTTGGCAGATTCGGTTAGCATATCCTGCAGCCAACTCCGCTGCACTTTTTACTCAATGCGAGGTATTCACAAAATGTCGTTGGAAAGCACCATGTCAAGTCCAACTCCGTTGAGTTTTGCATGCGCAGAAGAGATTTTTGGCAATCTGGCTGTCCAGCACACGGCTCAATTGGTGGCCAATGCTTCGGACATTACACTGATCACAGATAACCACGGGGTCATTCGCGACTTAGCGTTCCAAAGCCCATCGCTTTTTGATGAAGTGGGTAGAGGCTGGGTCGATCAAAAAATGGTCGATGTAGTCACCAGTGAATGCGTCAACAAAGTAGAAGAGCTGCTTGGCGCAGCACAAGATGGTCACGAGGTTCGTGCGCGGGAGATCAATCATCTGACAAAAGATGGCAGCAATCTTCCAATGCAGTATTGGGCCATGCGACTTGGCGACGGCGACATGATTGTGGTCTTCGGAATGGATATTTCACGAATTTCAGACCTTCAACAAAAACTGATGAATTCGCAGCTCTCAGTTGAACGTGAGTTTGCACAGCTGAGAAGCGCTGAAAGCCATTATCGCATGATGTTTCAGCTTTCAGATACGCCACAAATCGTAGTTGATGCAACAAGTCTAAGGGTGAGCGACATTAACGAAACCGCAACCCGTCTGTTTGGCCGGACCCATCAGCAGATTGGCGATATGAAGGTCTTGGGCCTTTTTGAAAGCAGTAATACCAACGCCCTCCATCAATTGTTTCGCGCAGCAAACGATGATCAGGCAGGAGATGTAAATGTAAAATTAAAGGGAGGTGATGCGATTACGATCTCAGCTGCCCTCTTTCGCCAGAATCGCAAAAACTATCTGTTGTTACGACTATTGCCCAGCGCTTCCAATGTTTCGACCTTTTTTGATCCTGCCGATCGCCAGATATTAAAAATCGTGAATGAGCTGCCGGATGCGATAGTAGTAACCGATGGCGAAAGACGGATTAGCGCCGTAAATAACGCATTTGTTGACTTGATGAACTTGTCCGGCCCCGGTGAAGCCTTAGGGCAGCCAATTGACAATTGGTTTGATCGCCCAAGGGTGGATTGCAACGTATTAATGGCCAATATCAAGGAACATGGAAGTGTACGCCGTTTTGCAACCGTATTTCGCTCCAATTACGGCCAGGTTGAAAACGTAGAATTGTCAGCAATTCAGATCAAAAATCACGGTGAGCCGGCCTATGGGTTCGCAATTCGCGTCAGCGCAGCCGCCAATTCATCAATGGAAAACCAAAACCGTTCATTGGCTCAAACAGATGAGCAAATCACAAACTTGGTAGGCCAGATACCGCTCAAGGATATTGTTCGAGAAACTACTGATATAATAGAAAAAATGTGCATAGAAACTGCACTCGATTTGACCAATCAAAACCGAGCTATGGCTGCCCAGATGCTGGGCCTGAGTCGTCAGAGTTTCTATGCCAAAATGGGTCGAAAATAGACCAAAAAAGCGTCTATTTTTCCGTACTTTATATCTGTCTATTTTTATTGACATAGCGAGCTAGCCCAACTACCCTTTTTGGATGTCTCAGCTTGAAGCACATCCGTCTGCAGTAATGCGACCCAGTGCGCGACGTCCGTCGCTATCGGCTTCGCTCGAATTGCTAAAACCCATCACGTGGTTTCCACCCATGTGGGCTTTCATGTGCGGCGCTGTGTCCACGGGGGAATCGCTTGTTAACAACTCAACGGTTGTCGTTTTGGGGATCGTTCTTGCAGGTCCGCTGGTATGTGCCATGAGCCAGGCCATCAATGACTGGCATGACCGTCATGTGGATGCCATCAACGAACCAGATCGACCGATTCCCTCTGGACGCGTTCCCGGTCGCTGGGGTTTATATATCGCTGTCCTATGGAGTGTGCTCTCCTTAATGCTCGCCTCGTATTTGGGAGAATGGGCGCTTGCCGCGACTGTACTGGGCCTATTCCTGGCATGGGCCTATAGCGCCCCACCTCTGAGGCTGAAGCTTAATGGCTGGACCGGCAACGCCGCATGCGCCATCAGCTATGAGGGAATCGCCTGGTTTACGGGGGCAGCCATATTGGTTGGAGGTCTGCCGGACTGGCGCATACTGGCACTGGCCGGCCTCTACAGCGCCGGTGCGCATGGCATCATGACCCTCAATGACTTTAAATCGATTTCCGGTGACAGACAGATGGGCATACGAACCATACCAGTGCAATTAGGACCGCACGGCGCTGCTCGACTAGCCAGCGTGGTGATGACTTTGCCTCAGTGTGCAGTCATTGCTCTGCTCTGGCTTTGGGGCCTGAACTGGCATGCCATCATCGTTGGAGCGCTGCTGGCGCTGCAGATTGGGCTAATGATCAAGTTTCTGATGAATCGGGTTGAATTATTGCTGCAACCACGCCGCAACGCAGCCTTGTATAATGCCACAGGCACCACACTTTACGTAATTGGCATGCTGACCAGCGCCATTGGAATCGGTTCCATATTGGGGGCAAACGGATGACACCAGTTTCTTCAAACCTCTCCTGGATTGGTATCATTCGCCTAGGACTGGTTCAGACCGCGCTTGGCGCAATTGTTGTCCTGACGACGTCCACCCTCAACAGGATTATGGTGGTCGAATATGCCCTTCCAGCTATGTTGCCTGGGGCCCTTGTCGGTTTCCACTACGCCGTTCAAATGTCCCGACCACGATGGGGCTTTGGGTCCGACATTGGAGGCCGCCGTACACCCTGGATAATCGGTGGCATGGCGGTGCTCGGCCTCGGTGGTGCGCTTGCTGCAATTGCCACGGCACTTATGGACACGAACTTGTCTGCGGGCGTAACTTTGGCGGTTTTGGGTTTTGCCTTAATCGGCATTGGTGTGGGTGCATCAGGCACGTCTTTGCTCACGTTGTTAGCTACACGCGTTGACGCCAAAAGGCGGGCTGCAGCCGCTTCGATAGTCTGGATCATGATGATCGCGGGCTTTGTGGTTACAGCGATTACTGCGGGTAGTCTGCTCGATCCATATTCTGCCACGCGCCTGGTAATGGTCTCATCGGCAGTGTCCATTATCGCGTTCGTAGTTGCCACTCTGGCAGTCTGGGGAATTGAAGGAGCCTCCAGAAACACAAACATGAAATCACTGGATACAATTCAGGAAAAGCCGTCTTTTAAGACAGCATTCGCTGACGTTTGGAACGAGCCGCGTGCGCGTCAATTCACAATATTTGTTTTTGTTTCCATGCTCGCCTACAGCGCCCAGGACCTTATCCTTGAACCGTTTTCAGGGCTGGTCTTCGAATACACACCTGGCCAATCCACAAAATTGGCTGGTGTTCAAAACGGGGGTGTGATGGTCGGCATGGTGGTGGTGGCCATCATCGGCAGCGGATTTGGTGGCCAGCGACTTGGCTCCATGCGGTTTTGGGCTTTTGGTGGCTGCATAGCTTCGGCCTTTGCCTTCGTGGGATTGGCGATTGCTTCACAGATCGGAACGTCCTGGCCCTTGCAAACCAATGTTTTTCTGCTCGGCTTATCCAACGGCGCTTTTGCGGTTGCAGCCATTGGGTCGATGATGGGACTGGCCAGTCACGGCGTCGAACAGCGAGAAGGTACTCGTATGGGCCTTTGGGGCGCAGCCCAAGCTTTGGCCTTTGGATTAGGAGGATTTCTTGGGACTGTCGCGATTGATCTGGCGCGGGTGATATTGCCAGATGTGACGCTGGCCTACTCGGTGATATTTGCGGCAGAAGCTGTGCTCTTCATTGTGTCAGGCATGATCGCATTGAAAGTTGCACCCAAGGCCCTGATTAAATCGAATGCTTCGCCCACTCAAAACCTGCAGCCTGCTGAATAAGGAGTTTTTGCAGATGACCAAACACCCCATGGACAATGATCTGGTATTTGATGTCGTCGTCATTGGCGGAGGTCCAGCAGGCGCCACCGCAGCCAATGATCTTGCCCGCAGAGGTGTCAGTGTTGCTCTCATGGATCGAGAAGGTCGGGTAAAGCCTTGCGGCGGTGCGATTCCCCCCCAGCTCATTCATGAATTCGAAATTCCAGGCTCCCTTTTATGTGCCCAAATTCGGTCTGCTCGAATGATTGCTCCGTCCGGAAAAAGCGTCGACATGCCAGTCGGATCGGGTTTTGTTGGCATGGTCAACCGAGAGACTTTCGACGAATTCCTGCGGCAGCGTGCAACACATTCCGGCGCAAAACGGATCAAAGGCACTTTCGTTGAGTTGCAACGCAACGCAAATCAACGGCCCGCCGTGGTGTATAAGGATTCAGACGGCAAGATCCATCGGGTCATCACCCGGATGGTTGTCGGAGCAGACGGTGCACGGTCCAAAGTTGCCAAACAAGCGATCCCTAATTGCAAGCAACCCCCAAGCGTTTTTGCCTATCACGAAATCATCAAAGCGCCCGAACGAGAACTGCAGATGGAGAGTAACCAAGGCGCTGATGCCAATTCCGCCTATTACGACGCACATCGTTGTGACGTGTATTATCAAGGCAAGCTATCACCAGACTTCTACGCCTGGGTATTTCCTCATGGCGAGACGGCGAGCATTGGTGTCGGGTCAGCCAAGAAAGGTTTTTCCCTGCGCACAGCTGTTTCCAGCCTGCGTGCCGGAGCCGGCATGGCAGATTTCGAAACGGTGCGTACCGAGGGAGCACCGATACCGATGCGACCGATGAAGCGTTGGGACAATGGCAAAGATGTGCTCGTTGTGGGGGATGCTGCCGGGGTCGTAGCGCCTGCATCCGGCGAAGGTATCTACTACGCCATGGCCTGCGGGCGAATGGGTGCTGAATCTGTTTTCAATGCTTTACGGTCGTCCAATGGCGCAGAATTAGCGCAGGCCCGCAAGTCATTCATGAAGCAACATGGTCGTGTGTTCTGGGTGCTGGGTATCATGCAGTACTTCTGGTATGGCGGCGACCGTCGGCGCGAGCGCTTTGTCAAAATTTGCGAAGACAAGGACGTACAACGTCTGACCTGGGAGTCGTATATGTACAAGAAGCTGGTTCGAAAAGAGCCATTGGCGCATGTCAGGGTTTTCTTTAAAGACCTCAGCCATCTGCTTGGCCTAGCCAAAACATAAGGAAGGGGCCGCCAGTGGAAATTCTCACTAAAATGCTGAATACGCCCACTATAGCCTACATCGTGCTGATTGTGCTTTTTCTAGAGAGCATCATTTTGCTTTCCTTGTGGCGGCGGAAGTCCATTGGGTTGCCGCCTAAGCAAGTTATTAGCTTTTTGGGGTCCGGAGCAGCTTTTGCTTTGGCACTTGCAGTCGTACTCAGCGGTGCGTCATCGGAACTTTTGGCACTTTGCCTGGCACTTGCATTTCTCTTTCATTGTTTTGATATCGGGCAACGCTGGCAAGGAAACGGCAGACTGCTGCCTTCTGACGCAGGTTGAATAGCCCCATTTTCGGCTATCAATCAAAGAGAGAAGAAAATTTTACAGAAATGTTGGACCAGCAACATAATCTTATGGAAGCCCACTTTGGAGGAAAAATTGACATGACCTTTAAGACCATTAAACCAGTACTGCTCTTGTCTGCGATGATTGCAGGACAGGCTATGATTACAACTGCTCATGCTGAAGGCGACGCTGAAGTCGGTAAGAAGGTCTTCAAAAAATGTGCCAGCTGTCACATGGTTGGCGAAGGCGCAAAAAATAAAGTTGGCCCGTACTTGACTGGAATTGTTGGGCGTTCCGCCGCATCGGTCGAAAAATTTAAATATGGCAAGAGCATAGTAGCAGCAGGCGAGGCTGGCTTAATTTGGACTGAAGAAGAACTCTTTGACTATCTTAAAGATCCTAAAAAGTATCTCCGTGCCAAGCTAGATGACAAAAAGGCGAAGAGCAAAATGGCTTTCAAGCTCAAGAAGGAAAAAGACCGTCTTAACGTAATAGCTTACCTCAAGACGATTACTGCTGAATAACAGCGAAATGGCGCCATTTGCTCTACTTGGCCATCGGACCGATGTTGTGAAGAGGCTAGTTGGACGTCTGCAAAGGTATTCAATGGTTGCTAAATTTGCCGGCTCTAGACAGCCTCGCTTCCAATCGCGATGTAATTCTCGATATATTCCCTGATATGTTGGAAAACTTCCCTGTTCCAGAATTTTAATTCCCTGTTATTGATGATAGGGAATTGGCACCTAAACCACTGTAAACAAGTCCGAAACTGCGCTCAAAGCCATCAAAAACCGCTAAAACCCGCATTTTTCCCTGTATTTTCCCTGTTAAACAGGGAAAACAGGAGTAGACTGGATAGCCTGAGACTGACTGCACAGCCAAAAAACGCCCAATCAGCACACAGGTTCGACGGCTCGATGCCTGCAGGCGAACAAAAATCAAGACATTCTTTTCAGGATCAAATTATTACAAAGTGTACCGCGTTCTTCAATCGTCTCTGGCGCCCTTGCCACGGCCGCTGCTCACCCAAACCAGTGGGCGTTCAGCCGCCTCAAGCAATATATCAGCATGGCACTGCCGGCGCGACAGCTGTGCGATCGTGTTCATTTTAAACAGGCCTAACGCTGGTGCTGTAACCTTGCATTGGTTGATCCCGTTCCTGACCATTCAAGCATTTCATCCAATGGACGAACAGCTGCCTTAAACCTTTTCGGTGCTGGTTTGGTATTCGCGGTAAAACCCGTAGATGCCAGAGCCAATAATCACGGTTGCACCGAAAATGGTCAAAAAATCTGGGATTTGCCCAAAAACGATTAAGCCAATCAGGACGGACCACACG
>CAJQPW010000233.1 GCA_905480295.1 uncultured Rhizobiaceae group bacterium
GATCGCCTCGATTGCGCGGCGGCGTGGCCCCATTGGGAGCCCCAAATCTTTCAGATCGTCATCATCGAGAAATTGAAGATCTGTAAGTTCAATTTCCGCTTCCGCAAAAGCAAGCACATATTTTCCCAGGCTGAGTTCCCTCAGCCAAGTTTCAATATCTGACAATTTGCCCCTACCTCCCAACCGGAAGGTGATGATTGGCGTTACCCCAAACTTCCGATGGTGCATGATAGACCAAACCGGGCTTGCAATAAATATCAAAACTGGGGGGGCACTAAACAGAAGAGCAGCACAACCTAGATGTTCAAATAGCGACGGGAACTCAATGTCTTAAGAGGGCTCCAAGGAGACCCTCGCCAATCTCCAATCCATACTTGGCCCAACAGCAGGAGTGCGGACAAAGCGGACGAGTGCTGACCTTTTGGACATCCAATTTGCTTCACCAACCTGGATGCCATGCAAACCTGAAACTCTAAACCGTGAGATGAGCCCGCACGGCAGGTTCGTCCAGCGTTTGCGGCAAACCACCATGCACCACTTCTCCACGATCCATGATGTAAATCTGATCCCCGATATCGCGGCAAAAATCCAGATATTGCTCAACCAGCAGAACGGCGATTCCACGGTCCCGCAGCGTTTGAAGGGCAGTGCCGATGTCTTTGATGATGGACGGTTGAATCCCTTCCGTGGGTTCATCAAGAACCAGCAGTTTCGGACGCAGCACAAGTGCTCTGCCAATTGCCAGTTGCTGTTGTTGCCCGCCGGACAAGTCACCACCCCGACGGTTGAGCATATCTTTGAGAACAGGAAACAACTCGTAGATGTCGTCGGGAATGCTGCGCAGCTTTCTCGGCAGTGCGGAAAATCCGGTCTGCAAATTCTCTTCCACCGTCAGCAGCGGGAAGATCTCGCGGCCCTGCGGCACGAAGCCAATACCGGAACGGGCGCGGCGGTGGATTGGTGTGCTGATGAGGTCTTCGCCATCGAAAGTCACATCACCGAAGGACAGTGGATGCTGACCGATCACCGATCGAAGCAGGCTGGATTTACCGACGCCGTTTCTCCCCAAAACGCAGGTAATTTTGTCGGCTGCGATTTCCAGTGATGCGCCACGCAGGGCGATCGAGGAACCGTAGGAGAGTCTGGCATTTTCAATCGTCAGCATATTTATCGTCCCAGATAGACATCAATCACCCGCTGATCATTGCTGACCACATCAAGTGAACCCTCAGCCAAGACACTGCCCTCGTGAAGACAGGTCACCTTGACGTCGAGATTGCGGACAAAATCCATATCGTGTTCGACCACGATAACAGCATGGTTCCTGGCGATTTCCCGCAGCAGTCGTGCGGTTTCGTCGGTTTCCGCATCAGTCATGCCCGCGACCGGCTCATCAACCAGCAGGAGCTTGGGGTCCTGCGCGAGAAGCATGCCGATTTCGAGCCATTGTTTTTGCCCGTGGGAAAGACTGGCGGCCTGATCGTTGCGTCGTGCCGTCAGGCGCGTTGTTGCCAGGATCTGGTCGATGTTTTCCTGTTCGTTTTTGGACCGGCTACCAAACAACATGGATTTGATGGTTTGTGTGCCGGACATGGCCAACAGCAGATTGTCTTCGACGGTATGGTTTTCAAAAACCGTGGGTTTTTGAAATTTACGCCCTATGCCCATCGTGGCGATAGCGCTTTCATCATGTTTGGTGACATCTATATTTCCGTTGAAATACACCTCGCCGATGTCCGGTTTGGTCTTCCCGGTTATGATGTCCATCATGGTTGTCTTTCCGGCCCCGTTGGGACCGATAATGGCCCGCATTTCGCCGGGCTCAAGGATCAGGGACAATCCATTGATGGCCTTGAAACCGTCAAAGGAGACGTTGACGTCATCCAGATAAAGCATCGAAGAGGTAAGTTTGGGGGGCATGTTCTACTCCGCAGCCTGCGGCGCGGCGTCCGGCAATGTTTCAGCTGGCTTGGCGCGCCACCTGTGCCAATGTTCCGAAAAGGTGCCGACAATTCCGTTGGGCAGATACAGTGTTGTGAATACGAATAACGCGCCCAGAACGAACAGCCAGAACTCTGGAAACCATCCGGTGAACAGGCTCTTACCACCATTGACAAAAAATGCCCCGATGACCGGTCCGATAATGGTGCCGCGACCACCGACGGCCGTCCAGATGACAATCTCGATGGAGTTGGCTGGCGCAAACTCGCCAGGATTGATGATGCCGACCTGGGGCACATAAAGCGCACCGGCAATTCCGGCCATCACCGCAGACAGGGTCCAGACAAACAGCTTCACCCTTTCGGGGCGATATCCGAGGAACCGGGTCCTGTCTTCACCATCCCGGGTTGCCACCAACAGCTTGCCGAAGCGCGATGCGGTGATGAAAGCCGTCATGAAAAGGAACAAGGCAAGGAACAGGGCGCTGAGGGCAAAGAGCGTGGCGCGGGTCTCGCGGCTTTGAATGTTGAAGCCCAAAATATCTTTAAAGTCGGTGAGACCGTTATTGCCGCCAAACCCCATGTCATTGCGGAAGAAAGCCAACAACAGGGCATAGGTCATCGCCTGCGTGATGATGGAAAGGTAAACTCCTGACACGCGGGAGCGAAAGGCAAGCCAGCCAAAGACAAAGGCCAGCGTGCCGGGAACCAAAATCACCATCAGCGCCATGAACCAGAACTGATCAAAACCCAGCCAGAACCAGGGCAGTTCGGAATAGTTCAGGAACACCATGAAGTCCGGCAATACCGGGTTTCCGTAGACGCCACGGGTTCCGATCTGACGCATCAGATACATGCCCATCACGTAACCACCCAAAGCGAAAAAGGCACCATGGCCCAAAGAAAGGATGCCGCAATATCCCCAAACCAGATTGAGTGAAACGGCCAGCATGGCGAAACAGAGAAACTTCCCGAGCAAGGCGACCATGTAGTCAGGAATGTGCAGAACATGGTCTGCCGCAACCGTCATGTTCAGCAGCGGCACCAGCACCGCAGCCACAATAATGATGCCCATGAAAATGCGGGTTCCGACCCCAAGACCGGCCAACGGGATAAAGAAAGGTTTTGTTTTCACGCTTCCACGGCCCTTCCTTTAAGGGCAAACAAACCGCGAGGCCGCTTTTGGATGAACAGGATGATCAACACCAAAATGATGACCTTACCGAGCACTGCGCCTGCGTAAGGTTCCATGAACTTGTTCAATATTCCCAGCGACATGGCACCAACGAGGGTGCCCCAGAGATTGCCCACCCCGCCGAACACGACGACCAGAAATGAATCAATGATGTATGTTTGCCCCAGGTTGGGAGAAACATTCCCGATCTGGCTGAGCGCCACACCGGCGATGCCTGCGATGCCGGAACCGAGGCCAAATGTCATCGCGTCGACCCAGGAGGTTCGGATGCCCATGGCACCGGCCATGCGCCGGTTCTGTGTCACCGCGCGCATATCCAGTCCAAGACTCGTGCGGTTGATCACGAAATATAGGGCAGCGAACACCGCAGCAGCAAACACCACAATCCACAACCGGTTCCATGTGATTGACAATTGGCCAATTTCAAAGGCGCCAGACATCCAG
>CAJQPW010000234.1 GCA_905480295.1 uncultured Rhizobiaceae group bacterium
TGGCTGGATTGGCAATTGGCATTGATGGTGCTGACGGTTATCCCGATCTTGTTGGGCGTCCGCATCTTGTGGCTGACCCGGGCCCGGGCGGCATTCATGGCGGCCCATGAGGCAAATTCGATCACCAATGGAGCCCTGGCAGAGGCGATACACGGGGTGCGCGCCGTTCAGGCCATGGATCGCGCCAGGCTGAACGAAAAACTCTACGGTCAGCTTGTAGACAATACATTCAACGCTCAGTTGCGAGCTTCAAAATTGGCCCAGATCATGATCCCGATCGTCGATACTCTGACCGGCAGCGCCATGGCAGTTGTCGCCGTTGCCGGTGGGCTCATGGTTGTTTCTGAACGCATCGAAGTGGGTGTTATGGTGGCGTTCCTGTTCTACATCCAGCGGTTTTTTGACCCGATCCGTTCACTGACAATGCAGTATTCCGTGATGCAACGCGCCATGGCCTCCGGTCACCGGCTGACGGAGGTTCTTGATGTCGAGGTGGATGTTGAAGATGCTGCCGATGCAACACCGCTTGGGGAAGATGATGACGGATCGGTTGAATTTCGCAATGTGACCTTCGGCTATGATCACAAAAACCCGGTGCTCAAAGGTGTCAGTTTCAGCGTGAAATCTGGTGAGACAGTGGCGTTGGTGGGGCCAACGGGCTCCGGAAAATCAGGTTCAATGGCACTGATTCACCGCTTCTATGATGTGCAGGACGGCGCTGTGTTGGTTGCTGGCAAGGATGTGAGAAGTGTCACCCAACAAAGCCTTGGGCGGCATATCGCCATGGTTCTGCAGGAGCCCTATCTTTTCACCGGCACGGTGCGTGAAAACATTCGCTATGCTGCCGATTGGGCCGACGACGAGGCGGTGGTTGAGGCTGCTATTGCCGTGGGTGCACATGAATTCATCGAAGCCTTGCCGCAGGGCTATGACACGATGTTGGCCGAACGAGGCGGCAATCTGAGCCTTGGGCAACGCCAGCTTTTGAGTTTTGCCCGCGCCCTGGTGGCTGATGCAAAAATACTGGTGCTGGACGAGGCGACGGCCAATATCGACAGCTATACCGAAATGCAGATTCAAAAAGCTCTCCAGCGGCTGCTGGAGGGGCGCACCGGTTTGGTCATCGCCCACCGCCTGGCGACAATCCGCAACGCCGACCACATCATCGTGCTGCAACAGGGCCAGGTCGTTGAGCAGGGCGGGCACGATGCACTTGTCGCGCAGGGCGGGCTTTATGCGCAACTTTACAAGCTTAATTATGCCAGCTTTGATGACCTGCCTGATCAATTGACCGACGAAGACCGGGCGCTTGCCACCTGAATCGCCCTCTCTTGCGGCCGAAATATATAAGCTTGGTTGCTGGATTTAATTGCGGATTTTTGGGATAAATCAACATGGATAAATCACAGTCAGATAACGAGTTATCTCCATGTTGCGTTCCCCCGGCATCGTTTGAAAAGGGGGCGAGTAAGAGTTCAAAGTCGGCCAAGCTATTGCAATCGCAAGACCTGGTCGACGGAGTTAAACCATCCCGTTTGATTTCCTTGCCTGCCGGGCGTGGGCTTGTCGGAACCAATAAACCACTCCTTGCGATTGATGGCGAAAGCCCCTTGCGGGAGGTCGCTATCCAGGCGTTTGAAATCGACCCCTTTGCCGTGACCAACGCATGGTTTGAGCAGTTTGTTACACAAACCGGTTATGTCACCGATGCTGAGCAATACGGTTGGTCAGTTGTGTTTCACCACAACATGGAGACGCCCGACGATTTGCCGCGTGTTGCCAATGCCACCTGGTGGGTCCGGGTAGACGGCGCCTGCTGGAGCCATCCCAGCGGTGCTGCTTCAACAATTGACGGGTTGGAAAACCATCCTGTCACACATATTTCCTGGAATGATGCGCAAGCTTTTGCCCGATGGGCGGGTGGCCGACTGCCAAGGGAGGCAGAATGGGAGTATGCAGCCCACGCCGGGCAGGGCGATGTTCGCTATCCGTGGGGAGACGATGAGCCAACGGATGATCAGGAGATATTTCGGTGTAATATCTGGCAGGGCGACTTTCCAAACACCAATACCGAGGCGGATGGCTATGCCGAGACGGCACCTGTTGATGCCTATGCGCCCAATCCATGGGGCCTCTACAATATGGTTGGAAATGTTTGGGAATGGTGTTCCGATGGATTCAAGATCAATTCCCTGAGGCGTCAGGCCAAACTGCGCAACCAACAGGCGGCGCAGGAATCGGAGAAACTGCTCAAGGGTGGATCGTATCTTTGTCACCGTTCCTACTGCACCCGGTATCGCACGGCTTCCCGGTCAGGAGTCAGAGCCGACTCTTCTGCGGCACATACCGGCATGCGCATTGTGTTTGATGCCTGATAAAATTCACATTCGAAAGTGATCTGATACGGCATTGCCAGAGCCGCACGCCAGCGATGTGATGCATTGGTTTTCAAACGTCGTGATCGAAAACTTATCTGTTGCTGGATGCGCGATAAACTATAAGCTGTTGCATCAAAATTGAGAATTTCCATAACCAACAGGAATGCATCATGGATCTGCGCCAGCTTCAATACTTCATGACGGTTTTGGAAAACCGCAGCTTTGGCCGGGCGGCGGAAATTCTTCATATTTCTCAACCGGCGCTTTCCAAGGCGGTCAAACGCCTTGAGGACGATTTGGGGGTAAAACTACTCGACCGCTTGCCGCGCGGAGTTTCTCCCACCTTATTCGGTGAGGCATTGGCGGCCCACGCCAGTTTGATCGACGGAGAAATAGGCCGCGCCAAGGACGCAATCGAGGCGTTGAAGGAAGGAAATTCCGGACGCGTAGTAGTTGGTGCTGGGTCATCGATGCGAATTGAACTAATGCCAGAGGCAGCGGTGCGATTGCGGCGTCGTCATCCTGACGTGAAAATAGAACTGGTGGGAGAGCTCTATGATGATCTTCTGCCAGATTTGCAAAACGGTTTGCTGGATCTTTCCCTGTCGATGATCCCGACAACTGATACGACACCAGACCTCATTTGTGAGCCGCTTTACATTGACAAGACTCATCCCACGGTACGTGTCGGGCACAGATTGCTGGATCAACCATCGTTGAAAATTGAGGACTGCCAGGGCTATGACTGGATTCTTCCAAAAAGCGAAAATCTTGGCAGGCGGCATTTGGATGCGTTTTATCTGAAACTCAATTTGCTGGCTCCGGTGCCCGTCATTGAGACCAATTCCACCATATTTGCCATTCAAACCATTCGCCGGAGCGATTTGATCGGTTGGCATCCAACGCGGGTAATCGGAAATTCCGACGAAACGGGCCTGGCGGCTCTTCCCATCGATGAGATTACCTTGACCCGAACCGTCGGTATTACCACTCGCCGGGCAAGTGTATTGTCACCTGCCGCATTGCTGCTGATTGAGGAACTGAAACAGGTGAGTGCTGAAATGATCGAAGCGGGAGTCGTGTTGCCGCTGCCGTCCAACTAATCGGCTTGCCATTACCAACGGTTATCGATCCGGGTGCAGGCGTGAATTGTTTGACGGTACTCTCCATGAAATGATGGGCCTGACAACATCCGCAAAGGACCGTTTCAAGTGACCGACAAGCGCCCCAATATTCTATTCATTCTGACCGACCAGCATGCCTTCAACATTCTGGGGTGTTGCGGTGATGAAATTGTTCG
>CAJQPW010000235.1 GCA_905480295.1 uncultured Rhizobiaceae group bacterium
CGCCACATAGGAAAAGGAAGAGACACCAATCACCAGCATCATCGGGATCAGCAGCACCAAAATCCCGATCCGGTCAACGCGTCGGCGGCGGTCATCACGCCACCGTTCAGAAAAAACGTCAATGCGCACATGCCGGTCCCGCATCAAGGTCCAGGCAGACGCCAGCATGAACAGGGCGGCATGACCGTAAAGGGCGAGTTCCTGAAGCCACAGGTAGTTCACGGCGAACAGATACCGGGCCAGAACAATGCCAAATTGCAACACGGTTATGACAACCAGCAACCAACCGCAAAACATGCTGATGCCCGACAACAGGTTTTCAAGCCGTGAGCTCGAAAAATTATTATCTTCTGCACTGTTTGAGGCGTCGTTCATGAACGCCTCATAGCTTTGTTTGCTTCCTGACCCAAGCCCCGGTTGATCAATCCGACTTCTAGAAATTCAGCGAAATGTCGCGATGACCAGACTGACAGGAAGCAATCGACAGACCCTGGTCGCGGGTCATGCGTGGCTGCTGCCGCATCCCGATGGTCTCACGCAACGCGTCCTGATAGGCCAATACCCCTTCGGTGAAGGTACCTTTGGCCTGGCCGCGCCATTGCAACTGCTCAGTGTACAGCTTCTCTGCCTTGTCGAATTCCTTCAGCGCTTTCTCAAGATCGGGCTTCTTCTTTTTCAGTGCACGGCGAACCTTGCTCATGCCCGACTTTACCTTGGAAGCTCCTTCCATATTCAGCTTTCTGCTGAAGGCATTGACGACTTCATGCATCTCGGCCGGAGGGTTGGTTTCGATCTGCTGACGCAATCCACGCAATTCAGATTCCAGTGCCTCGTAGGCCTCGGTTCCCGAAAGCGTGTCGGCGAGAACCGTAACGTCATTGTAAATACCATCGGCGGTTCTGCGGAACTGGGCCCTGAGCTTGGATTCACCCTTGGTCAGTTTGGCGAAGTTTTTCTGGACGTCATCCCATTCCGTCGGAATCTGCGCCAGCAGCGCGTCGCGGTCGGTTGTCGCCTTCGCCATTTGCTCTTCAAGCAGTTTGCGGGCACCAGCATTTTCATCGCCGCGCAAGCGAGACAGGTCCGTCTTCCATTGCTTAAGCCGGGCATCGAATTTGCGGGCATCGCGCTGCAACGCACGCACCGTTGAATGGACGGGTCGGTAATCGACTGCAGCTTCGGCCACTTTGCCTTCAGCGGCTTTGGCATCGGTCATGAACTGGCGCGCTTTATCAACATTGTCGAAGCTGGCAAGGAACGCCTTGGACGCCTTTTTGGGCAGGAAACCTGCATCCAGTTTGCGGGCCGTGTCGACCGCCCTGCTCAGACGGACATCATCATCCTGCAACTTGCTGTGAATGTACTCTTCAACGCAGTATTGAATACGCGGGTTACGAGGCGGAGGTGCCGTCTCGGACAGGAAGGAAACCCGATTGGGCAGATAATTCACCAGCGGCGGATAGTTGGCGACAATGATAAGCGCACCAATCTGCAGCATGATGAACGCAATCACCCCCTTGTACATGTCGATGGTTTTCACCACCGCAGGCGCAACCCCGCGCAGATAGAACAGGGCAAAGCCAAAGGGTGGTGTCAGGAAAGAGGTCTGAATGTTCAGCCCGATCATGACACCCAGCCAGACCGCTGTGATGTTTGCAGATGGGTCAGCCAGCAGGATTGGTGCAACAATCGGCACCACAACCACTGCGATTTCGATGAAGTCCAGGAAGAAACCCAGAACGAAGATCACCGCCATCACGGTGATAAATTTGGCCCAGAATCCACCGGGAATGCCTTCGAGGAAATGTTTGACCAATTCCTCACCGCCAAAGGCGCGGAAGGCTGCTGTCAGCATCGCTGCACCCAACAGAATGATGAACACCAAAGACGTTGCCTTGGCGGTCTCAATCATCACCTCGCTGAGCGTATTTTCAATCTTATAGGCGCGCAAGCAGCTCCACCCCAGTGAAAACAGCAGAACCACGGTTGCCGCAGCGGCCGCGGTGATTGCAATCGCTTCAGTGCTGCTCGCGATCAGCTTGATGTTGAGGTTGAAATTGGAGACAAGCAGTGCGATCACCACGAGCGACCCCAGCGCCATCAGCGCCGGTGTAAATGATCGCTTCTCACCCTGCGTGAGTCGATAACCTGCCATCAGCAATGCGCCCGCCGCTCCGATTGCACCGGCCTGATTCACCGTGGCGACACCGGTGATGATTGAACCCAGCACCAGAAAGATCAGGGCCAGAGGCGGTACAAGCGCCAGACCGAGCTGGAAAAAGAACTCGCCATCCAGCGCCCGGTCACTGCGTACCGGCGGCGCAACATGGGGACGGATCATCGCATAGATCAGGATGTAGATCATATAGAGCGCAACCAGAACCAAACCGGGAACAAGCGCGCCGAGGAACATCTCGCCGGCCGATGTTGAAGTCACGTCAAATGCCGACGGCATCGACAATTCGCCGGTGGACTCCTTGTGCAGGGTCTTGCGGATGGTCGACGCCTGATCGGTCGCCGATGCCAGCTGGTCAGCCAGAATGATCAAAACGATCGAAGGCGGAATGATCTGACCCAACGTGCCGGAAGCGGCAATCGTGCCGGTTGCCAGCGACTTTGAATAGTTGTTACGCAACATCGCCGGCAAGGAGATCAGACCCATGGCGACGACGGTTGCACCGACGATACCGGTGGTTGCAGCCAGCAAAGCACCAACGAAAACAACCGATATGCCCAATCCTCCTGGAACCGGTCCAAACAGCTGAGCCATGGTGATCAGCAGGTCTTCAGCGATTTTTGACCGCTGCAGCATGATCCCCATAAAAATAAACAGCGGAATCGCAATCAGCGTGTCCCGCTCTACCTCCCAATAGACCCCGCGCAGGTTCAGAACACCGGCGGACAGCCATTGGCCACCGTCCCCTTGCGCGAAATAGGCTCCGGTATCACCGGCAAACAGATAGCCGCACAAAGACGCAGCCGCGATGCTCAAGATCGCCGAGCCGGGCAGCGCAAACGCCACCGGATAGCCAGACCCCAAGGCGGTTGCCATCAAAACCATCAGCAGGGCGAGAAAAACAAGTTCCATGATAAAATTCTCCTGCCCCGCTAGTGCGCGGGAACCTCACGCTCGAGCCTTGAGCCAGGCTCATCACGATAGTCAGCGACGGATTCCATCAAATAGCTGACAAATTGGATGAGCATGGTGACGGCGAATACGATCAGGAACGCCGCAAGCAGATATTTTACATACATGCCATAGCCCGATTGCGACACTTCGAAATTGACGACCGATCCGTAGACAGGCGAACCCTTGCCATCAAGACAGACGATCAGGATGGTCCAGCAGA
The DNA here is from genome assembly GCA_905480295.1 of uncultured Rhizobiaceae group bacterium. GTDB lineage: Bacteria > Pseudomonadota > Alphaproteobacteria > Rhizobiales > Rhizobiaceae > Pseudahrensia. Next base: position 3,351 of record CAJQPW010000235.1, read on the forward strand.
GCACGATCCCGAATACCACCGAACACACGGCATTGATGAAGCCTTTGGTGGTGCCTTTCATACCGGCATAAAAAACATCGACCCGGACATGCCCCTCTTCGTAGAGGGTGTAGGCCGAAGCGAACAGGAACAGGGCCGCATACCAGAAGCGCACCAGGTCACCCATGAAGGCCTGCTCGTAGGAAAATATGAAACGGGTGATCACGATGGCCAGTTCGGCAACCACGATCAGCAATGCCAGCCAGGGGAAGCCGAGCGTCTTGGCGCGTAGACCAAAAAACAAGGCCAGCAAGACCAGGGGAACATGAACCCAGGGACCACGGAAAGCCGAGCGGCCCAGTGCCGTGGTCATTTCCTTGCCAACAACCGCCTCCAGAATGCCCTCCACACGCAGAAAGGAAATCACCATGTCGGCCAGACCGATAAACAGAACCGCGAAAAACGCCCAGCGCACCAGGGCAACATTGAAACGGGCTATCATTTCGGCATCATCGCGCAGACCGGTATTTTCGGTGCGCCATACCCAGTGAATGGCAAAGCCGATGGCGAGTGCATAGGCAAGCCATTGGATATACGAAAGAAAATTAGCCCCGCCTTGATACACTGCTGCTGCGCCGGGCCATCCGAACGAATGGGTCAGCACATTGCTGACCATCCATACGGCAAAATGAGCCAGCACGGCCCAACCAAAGGCGCGCGTTAAAAACTTAAGCTTGTCGCGCGACGCGAAATGCGATGCCACATCGGTGTTCATATATCCCCAGTGCCTCCCAACACTCCCAGGAAAGAGAAAACCGTTTAACGGTTATCTTCTTATGAATACAGCCTTCAGCGGCATTCATAAGAAGAACGGGACCGAAGCCCCGTTCCTCCAAATTGATGTCACCGTGTGATCAGATGTCCAACACGCGGTTGCGTTGGCCAACGTAAGCGATTTCCGCTTTAGCGCGCCAGCCGGCGATTTCACGCATGGAGCTCTGGTAGCTGTCGTCGATGCGTGCTGCCAGATCGGAGTGAGCGCGTGTTTCTTCGAACACTTCTGCTGCCGCTTCACCAAATGAATCCCAGACGTCGTCGTTGAATTCACGGGTCTGAACGCCGTTTTCGGAAACCATCTTGGAGAGATACTCACCATTTTTAGCGATAGCTTCTTCAGGCTGAGCGGCATTTTCTTCCATGCAGGCAGCAGTGATTACGGCCTGTTCCCATGAGGACAAACCGTCCCACCACTCTTTGTTCATGCCGAAAGCAAGACCACCACCTGGCTCGTGCATGCCAGCGGTGTAGTAGAACTTGGCTGCTTCGTAGAACTTCATGAAGTAGTCGTTGAAAGGACCAACCCATTCCGTCGCATCGATGGAACCGGAAACCAGGTTTTCATAAATCTGACCACCAGGTAGAGATACCGGTGATGCGCCCAGCTTGGCCATTACGTCGCCGCCAAGACCAGGAATACGCATTTTCAGACCTTTGAGGTCTTCAGCAGAGTTGATTTCCTTGTTGAACCAGCCACCGGCCTGTGCGCCAGTACCGCCACATGTCAGAGCTTTCAGGCCAAATTCTGCGGACAATTCGTCCCACAATTCCTGACCGCCCTTGAACTTGATCCAGGCGTTCCATTCCGGCGTAGTCATGCCGAAGGGTACGGATGTGTAGTAAGCAAAACCAGGATGCTTACCCTTCCAGTAATAGTCAGCAGCGATGTAGGCGTTTGAGTTACCACTGCGGACTTCATCAAAGGAGTCAAAAGGAGCAACACGCTCACCGGCAGCAAAATATTTTGTTGTCAGTTTGCCTTCCGAAAGCTCTGTAATGCGAGCAGCCAGACGCTGAGCAGAAATACCCAAGCCTGGAAAGTCACGTGGCCAGGTTGACACAATTGTCATTTCCTTGATGCCCTGTGACAATGCAGGCGTGGCCAGAGCGGCAGCACCTACTGAGCCGGCAACACCGGCTTTCTTTATGAATGAACGTCTATCCATGGATTTATATCCTCCCATTTTGTTCAATCATCACGTCGCGACCGAGGAATTCGGCAGTGACAATGAATTTCTTACCCAGCCTTTACACCACGATGGGAAGTTCCGCACAATTGGGTACTTCTACGGAGGCGCATTAGCACCCGATACCGTTAGGTTCGAGTGAGAGAGTTACAAAGGAATTAGCCTTGAACTTCAAGACAAAACTTCTGCTGGTTTCCGTGTTGCCCGTGATCCTGATCTCGCTGGCGTCGTTTTGGGTGATCTACGGACAGTCGCAGACACTGGCTCATACTCAGATTGCCGAAGTTGAAATGCGGACCATGGCGTCGCGCCGGGCCGAGTTGCAGAAGATGAACCAGTTGGCTCTGAACGCCATTCGCGGCCTGTATGAAGACACCACCCTGCCGGAAGAAATTGCGCAACAGCGGGCCAAAACATTGCTTCACAACATGGCGTTTGGTGAAGACGGATACTTTTTTGTCTACGACGAGAAAGGCAACAACATCGTTCACCCGCGCCTGCCCAATCTTGTTGGAAAGAACTGGTGGGACCTGCAGGACCCGAATGGTGATTTCGTTATCCGCAACCTGATCGCTGTTGCCAAAGCCGGAGGTGGATTTCACCGCTATGTCTGGAACAAGCCGTCCACCGGTGAGCTGGCAAGCAAAGTGGGGCACGCGGTATTTCTCGACAAGTGGAAATGGATGATCGGCACCGGTCTCTACACCGATGACGTGCAGTCTGAAATGGCCATCATGCGCAACACGCTGCAATCCTCAATCGAGCAGACGACATCGGTGCTGCTGGTGCTGTCGGCGGTGGGGGTTTTGCTTGCTGCCCTGTTTACCTGGGCTATTCGCCTGTCAGAGCAACGGTTTGCCAATGAACGGCTGAAGGATCTGACCCACCGGATTGTGGAAGTACAGGAAGATGAACGCAAACGGGTATCCACCGAATTGCACGATGGGATCAGCCAGATGCTGGTATCGGCGCGCTACGGGCTGGATCTGGCTATGGCAAAGACCGAAAACCGTTCTGCTGCCCAATCAGCGATGAAAAAATCGATGAAAACAATCGAAAACGCTATCGCCGAAGTGCGGCGCATTTCAATGGCACTGCGCCCATCGGTGCTGGACGATATCGGCCTTGCCGCAGCGATTGCCAGTCTGGCACGGGACTTTGGCGAGAATGCCGGTGTGCGGGTGGAAACCAGTACTGTTCGCCTTGAAAACCGCCTTTCCTCAAAGGCCCAGACGGCGCTGTACCGGGTCGCTCAGGAAGCTTTGACCAACATCGCCAAACATGCTGATGCCGAGACCGTTTGGGTTACCCTTCATCCGGATGAGCAGATGGTCAATTTGATCATTGAAGATGATGGGCACCTGCATAATGACTGGGTAGCGCGCAAATCTGATGACCGGACAATGGGCATGGGGCTGCGTAATATGCGGGAGCGCATGGATGCCTTTCAGGGCACACTGAACATTCGAAATTCTCGGCGTGGTGGGCTGGTGGTGGAAGCGCGTGTCCCCATCAATGCTGATTGGCTTGCCGTGCAAAACAACAATCCGGTTCGGGAAAACCATCATGCTGCCTGACAAACCCCTGCGTCTGCTGATCGTCGACGATCATGAACTGGTCCGTGACGGCATTCGTGCCCGGCTGGAGGAAGAACAGGATATCGAGATTATCGGTGAAGCCAGTGACGGGCGTGAGGCGGTCACGCTGTCTGAACAATTGCAGCCCGACCTGGTGATGCTGGATATCAATATGCCGCATCTGAACGGGCTCGACGCGGCGGAGGAAATTCGCGCCCGTGATCTGCCCTGCACGATCCTGATGCTGTCGCTGTATGACAATCCCGAATATGTGCACCGGGCGATGACTTTGGGGACCAACGGTTATTTGCTGAAGGACGTGTCACAGGCCGAGATGATCATGGCCATCAAAACCGCGGCCCAGGGCGGTTTCTATGTGAGCGAAAATCTGGCTGCAATGCTCAAACGCATGACGTCTGAAACAGATCCCTATAATCTCACCGACCGGGAGCGGGAAATTCTCGCGGCCATCGCTGCGGGCAAGCTGAACAAGCAGATTGCAGCCGAACTGGATATCTCTATCCGAACCGTGGAAAGCCATCGCAGCACCATTCGCCAGAAAACCGGCGGTGGCAATGCTGCAAGCCTGACACGCATTGCCGGTGATCTCGGCTTGACCTGACCGCCATCGAACACCGGGATGATCGATTTGTGAATAGCAGGCCATTTCCCAATCGATGCATTGTCCTTATAGTGCTGCCGACGAAGAGACCGGGACACCGGAACAGTTTTTGGACAAACTAAGATGAATACACCCGTCATTGCTGTGACCACCGATTGCAAAGACATCGACCCCTATGTCTGGCACGCCACGCCGGGATCTTATCTTGATGCAGCCAGTCAGGTTGCCAAGGTGATCCCGATGATGGTTCCCAATCTTGGCGACCAGCTTGATCTCGACAGCATGCTGGAGCGGGTTGATGGGCTGCTGGTCACCGGTTCGCGGACCAATATGCACCCGTCGCGTTATGGTGCTGAATCCACCAGCGACCATGAACCGTTTGACCCCACGCGCGACGCAACAACGCTGCCGCTGATCGTCAGAGCAATCGAGATTGGCATGCCTGTATTGGCGATCTGTCGCGGCATTCAGGAACTGAATGTGGCGTTCGGCGGATCACTGACCGCCAATTTCCAGAAAATCCGCGAAATTGAAGGCCATGAATACCCATTCGAAGGCACGCCGGACGAACGGTTTTCCTTAAGTCACGGACTGAAGATCAAGCCGGGGTCCTGCATCGCAGCCATCCTCGAAGATGAAATCGAAAACCAGTCCGTCGATGTCAATTCTCTTCACACGCAGGCGCTCGACCAATTGGGAGAACGCATCGTGGTGGAAGCCACTTCTGAGGACGGTACGATTGAAGCCGTCACCGTTGCCGATGCGCCCGGTTTTGTTGTGGGCGTCCAATGGCACCCGGAATACTGGGCCGAGACTGATGCTGCTTCCAATGCAATATTACGCGCCTTTGGTGATGCCTCACGGGAATATCTGGCGCAGAAGAGAGGCCTTGCGGTCGCCGCCGAATGAGCCACGACCACCCTCACCACGACGATGATCATTCCCATCTCAGCGAGATGGATATCCGCATTCGAGCGCTTGAAAGCCTGCTTGTTGAAAAGGGCTATATCGAAACCGCCGCCGTGGATGAGGTGATTCAAATCTACGAAACCCGCATCGGGCCGCGCAACGGCGCCCATGTGGTGGCCAAGTCGTGGACCGAACCCGACTTTGCCAATTGGCTGATGGAAGATGCGACCGCCGCCATCCATTCGCTCGGCTATACGTCCCGGCAGGGGGAACACATGGTCGCCGTTGCCAACAGTGATCAAACCCATCATCTGGTGGTCTGTACCCTGTGTTCCTGTTACCCTTGGTCTGTGCTTGGCCTGCCGCCAACCTGGTACAAATCGCCCCCGTTTCGATCAAAAGCCGTCATCGACCCCCGTGGTGTATTGCATGATTTTGGCATTGATCTGCCCGAAACCACGGCGGTTGAGGTTCATGATTCCACCGCAGAAACCCGTTATCTGGTCATTCCGCAGCGCCCGGCAGGAACCGACGGATGGAGCGCGGAAAAACTGGCATCTCTGGTCAATCGCAACTCAATGATCGGCACGGCATTTGCGGATAATCCGTCATGAATGGTGGCGCTGATCTGGGTGGCATGCAGGGCTTTGGTCCGGTTATTGAAGAGCCCGGCGAAGCGCATTTCCATGCTGAATGGGAACCGCGGGTGATGGCCATGGTTGTGCTGCTTGGCGCGACCGAAAAATGGAATATCGACCAGTCACGCCACGCGCGTGAAACCTTGCCACCAGCAGACTATTTGCGTTTCAGCTATTACAGGATTTGGGCTGAAGGGGCGCAGAAACTATTGCTTTCCCGCGAGATGGTCACCGAAACCGAATTGCAGTCAGGCAAAGTTGAAACACCGCCAGCGATGATCAAAGCCAGACTGGAAAAACAGCAGGTGTGGGACGCGCTGCACAGTTTGGGCGGGGCAGCCGACCGGCTGGAAACCGATACGCCGGCGTTTGAGGTCGGGCAGCAGGTATCAACCGTCAATGACCATCCTCTCGGGCACACCCGCCTGCCCCGATACGCGCGCGCAAAACGCGGCGTGATCACTAAAATTCTGGGCTTTCACGTCTTTCCCGACAGTTCCGGAAACGACAAGGGGGACGATCCGCGCTGGCTGTATCAGGTGAAATTCTCGGCGCAGGAACTATGGGGTCCGGGCAAAAATCCGCGCGACTGTGTTACCCTGGACCTGTGGGAGCCGCATCTTGTCAGATCCTGATCTGAGCCTGTTGCCTCAGATGGTTCTCGATGAAGGCGAACCGGTCTTCCAAGAACCCTGGGAAGCGCAGGCTTTTGGCCTCGCCATTTCCCTGTTTGAAGCGGGAAAGTTCACCTGGCCGGAATGGGCAACTGCGCTTTCAGCCGAAATCCACGGCGGTGTTCAACGCGACTATTACAGCCATTGGCTGACGGCACTGGAGAAACTCGTGGCGCAGAAACAACTGGCTTCACAGGGTGACTTAAAGCAACGTCAGAAGGCCTGGGAAGATGCTGCTGCCCGCACCCCGCATGGCCAGCCTATCGTGCTCAAAGACCAATAAGGTCATTCCTCTTCGTAGGGCAGATCTGCCAGATCGATATCGCGGTAATCCGGTTCCGGCGTTTCATGAAACCGCACGGCGGTAATGGTGATGTGCCCATCCACATGCGCCTTAATGACCCGATGCATGCCATCCATCAAACGGCCGGCGGCGCACAGCACGATCGGATAATCCAGACGGGCCTCGTTCACCAGACGGATATGATCGGCAATCGACCGCCCGGTCGGAACCGTGTCGGAGGATTGGTACCAATAATTTTCGTCGAACTCGGCAATCTGTGACAGGGCAATCTCCTGGACCGGCAGGGGTTGCGCCAGCTTCAATAACCGACTCACATCCCACACCAGAAACCCCTCCGGTGTGTGGCGGCCATGGTATTGCGGCCTGATCATCCAAGCATCCCAACGGCTATGTCGATCAACCGCTGATCGCTGCCCCGCGGACCGATCAGGCTCACACCCATCGGCGCACCATACACTTCGGCCAGCGGCAGCGTTATCTGTGGCAACCCGCTGTTACCGGACAGGCACAACAACATCAGCGCCTGTTCACGGAAGGCCTGTAGCGTATCCTGATCCTCCGATTTCAGCGGCGCGCAACTGGGAACGGTGGGAAGGATCAGCAGCCCGTCGCTGCCGATCATCTCTTCCAGCTTCATCCGAACATCAAGGCGAACGCCGCTGGCCTCATCAAAATCCTGCTGGCTCAGGGATTGGCCAAATTCAAACCGCTCCTTGATGCCCGGGCCAAGATCGGGTTTGCGGGTACTGATCCAGTCGCCCAGAGCCTGCCAGGCCTCAAAGGACTGGCACTTGCGAAACGCCCAGTAGGCTTCATTGATGTCAAATGGCAGTGAAACGAATTCCCGTTCATCGTCGAAATGCTTTTCAATCTGTTCGCAAGCCTTTGCATAGGCGAGATATTCATCATCCCCCAGCAGCAATGCATCGAGATCCGGACAGCCCAGGAGACGCCGAAGCGGGGTGCTGTCGTCATCTGCCTGCATGACAATTTTACCAACCGCGCGATAGGTTTCAGCATCTTTGGCAAACCAACCGAAACAGTCGAAGCTGGGCGCCAGCGGCATGGTCCGATCGAGCGAAATGCGACCATGGGTGGTGCGCAGGCCAATCAGTCCGCAATAGGACGCGGGAGCACGCACAGACCCACCGGTATCGGAACCGGTGGCGACATCGACAATGCCCGCCGATATCAGGGACACAGACCCGGAAGACGATCCGCCTGTGACCCGGTCCGGCGCTGCCGCATTCACCGGGGCACCGTAGTGCTGGTTGATACCGGTGAGGGAAAAACACAGTTCTTCACACTGGCTTTTGCCGGCAATCGAAATGCCAGCGTCCAGCATCGCCTGAACCACGCTTTGGGTTTCCGTGTCCGGTTCAGCTTCAGCAAGACGGGTTGGTTGCCCCCATCCATTGGGATATCCCGTCACCTGAAAAATATCTTTGACGGCCAGTGTGAGACCCGAAAGCGGTCCCGATTCGGCATGCGGCACATCGACGTGAGAATAGTCGCACCAGGCGTTGAGTTCCGGGTTTTTCATGATCGAATTTCCTTGGCGATCGAGTAGATAAATGGGGCCGGTTCTGGGCGACCGGTCCTTTTTTAGCCAGCCTAGCCGCTGACAGAGATGAGGCCAGCCTCGCCGTGTTCTGATCCAAACACAAGACGTTTTCCCTGATTATCCCACCCCAGTGAGGTGATTGCCCCTTTGCCAGGTCGACGCAGCAGCGCTTCCGCTGCATCATCAATTTTAACAGCCATCACCATGCCGTCAGCATAGCCCACGGCCACCACATCTTCCGACGGGTGACAAGCCACCTGGGTCACCATGCTGTCACCGCGTGTTCCCAGTTCCCTGGGCGATTTTCCCATTGGGCCGTCCTTGCCCCCGAAAGGCCAGCAAATTGCGGCCTGAGCGCCTGAGCTTGCCAGCCAACGGCCCTTTGCCGACCATGACATGCTCTTTGGTTTGGCCGGATAGCCAGACATCCGCATATGTGCCCCTTCGGCGGTGCGCTTGTTGTCCAGCCGCCAGCCATGCAGGGCATTTTCGGCCATTGTCGTGACAATATACCGACCGTCTGGAGAATAGGTGACACCGGTATGCGCACCATCCCAATGCAGATCCACCGGCGGTGTCTGACCGACAACCCAGTGAATGCTGACCCCGTTATAGCGTGAACAGGCAATGCGCAGCCCCTTGGGGGCGAAGGCCACTCCCTCAACGGCGCGATCATGGTCGAATTGTTTTTCGCCGTCCCCGGTCACCACCCAGACCGTCCGGCCGGAGGCGAACGCGACTGCAGAACCGGGACCGCAGGCCACCACGTCAATCCATTTGCGTGGATGGGTGCTGACCACCTGCTGCTGATCCGCCTTTACCCGCAACACCCGGCCGTCTTCACCACCGGTCACCAGATGTGTTCTGTCCAGCGAAACCGCAGCGCTGAGCAGCCCTTCATGGGCTTCGATGACGGTATCGGAAAGGCCGGGGAATCGCACCGTGCCATCAACGAGGGCAAACACCGCAACGTCATCGACGAACGCCGCGCATTCCACATGGTCGTCAAAATCGTAAGGGGCCAGTGTTGCCATCTAAACGGCAACGCAGGCGTTGAACGTGCGTTCAATCTTTTCCCGGTCAAGGTTGCGGCCGATAAAGACCATGCGGGTCTCGCGCTTCTCATCACTGCGCCAGGGACGCTGGTGGTCGCCTTCAACAATCATGTGAACGCCCTGCACAACAAAACGATCATCATCACCTGAAAAAGCAACAATGCCTTTCAGTCGCAAGATATCCGGGCCATCAATCTGCGTCAGCTTGTTGATCCAGGGAAAGAACTTCTGATGGTCCATTTCACCCGCCCGCAGGGATATGGATTTTACGGTCACGTCATGGGTTTTACCATCGAGCCGGTGATCTTCATGATCGCAATCGGGGCCGCATTCATGATCATGCCCATGGCCGTGATGATGGTGTCCATTATCATGGTGATGATCACAGGCCGGTCCACATTCGTGATCGGGGTGTTCATGATCATCGGCATGCAGGAAATGCGGATCATCTTCCAGAATACGGTCCAGATCAAACGCACCACGATCCAACACCTGGTCGAGGGCGATATCGGATCGTTCAGCGACATGGATCACCGCATGCGGGTTAATGCTGCGCACGGTGGCGCGCAATTCAGTCAGTTCCTGTTCCGTCACCAGATCGGTTTTGTTGAGGATGACCACATCAGCAAAGGCCACCTGATCTTCAGCCTCAGGCGCATCCTTGAGGCGCAGGGGAAAATGCTTGCTGTCGACCAACGCCACAACGGCGTCCAGCTGCGCTTTGGCACGCACATCCTCGTCCATGAAAAAGGTCTGGGCTACGGGCGCCGGATCCGCCAGACCGGTGGTTTCAACCAGAATTCCATCAAAGCGTCCTTTGCGCTTCAACAGACCCTGCACCACCCGCACCAGATCACCCCGCACGGTGCAGCACACGCAGCCATTGTTCATTTCATAAATCTCTTCGTCGCTCTCGACGATCAGATCATTGTCTATGCCGATTTCACCAAATTCATTGACAATGACGGCGTATTTCTTGCCGTGTTCCTGCGTTAGAATCCGGTTCAGCAATGTGGTTTTCCCGGAACCGAGATAGCCGGTCAGGACGGTCACAGGGGTTTGGTCAGGCATGGTGTTTTTCCGGTATGTCGGTCTGCCTGAAGATAGACATCAGTCGTCTTTCAACAAGGCCAAATCAAATCTGGCGACATCGTATATCAGTTCCGCCAGGCCGACTACGGCCTGATTGAGTAATGCGGTTCCTTTTTCAGCCGTTGCCAGACCGGCATTGCCGGTGACCCCGATCCGGTTGAGATCAGCAGCTTTCCAGCCGAACGCGTGGGGGCCATACGCCCGCAAATGGGTGAAATCCAGCGCCAGAGCTTCCTGAAGGTTAGGGAAATCCCGCGCCTTGTCCATGTCAACGCTTTGCGGTTGCAGCGCCAGCATCACGCTGGTTTCGATATCCCCGCCGTGGATGCCAAAGGCTTCTTCCGCTTCCGACACGATCCCGGTTCCCTTGACAAAACGGGTCCAGCTGGTTGCCACAGCCAACAGGGAATGCCGGACCCGCAATTCCTGAGCCACAATGGTCATCAAGGGCGAATTTCCACCATGGGCATTCAGCATCACAAAGCGTCGCCCTCCGGCACGCGCAACCGCGTGGCCGATTTCGATCCAGCGGTCGATGGCTTCATCAAAATTCAGGGTCTTGCTGCCGGCAAAGTCCATGTGTTCCGGGGAATAACCGACCGGCTCCACCGACAGAATATAGACAGGCATTTCCGGTTTTAACTGTTCTGCCAGTCTCTCACAGACGCCCCGGGCAATCAGCGTATCAGTCTCCAGCGGCAGGTGCTGCCCGTGTTGCTCAGTCGCACCAAGCGGCAGGATGACAACACAATCGTCCGACAACGAACCGTCATTCAGCGCATCGGCAGAGGCCAGCCACTGAACCGGTGCGGAATCGGTGGCGTCAGCCATCAAATGCTTTCCAGGAAAGCCTTGGCGGCCTGTCCGTGTTCAATGCGCAGTTTTGCAACATCGACATTCACCGGCAGGGTGCCTTCGACCTTCCAGCCGCCGGCGACCATCACCCGGTCAGCCTGATGGGCGCCGCACAGAACCAGCGCCGCAAGCGGATCACCGGCACCGGAAAACCGCAATTCATCCAACTTATAGAACGACAGGTCGGCCTGTTTACCCACTGCGATTTTGCCGATGTCGTCGCGACCAAGGCAGCGCGCTGACCCTTCTGTCGCCCAGCGAAACACGTCAAAATGGGTGATGCTGGCCGCGTCGTAGGTCAGGCGGTTGATCATCAGCGCGTGGCGCACTGCTTCCATCAGGTTGGAATTGTCATTTGATGCCGAACCATCAACACCAAGCCCGACAGGCGATCCGGCGGCCTCCAGTTCCCTGGTGCGGCAATGGCCGGACGCCAGCACCATGTTGGACGTGGGACAGTGGCATACGCCGACCCCTGCGGCCCCCAGACGGCGCACTTCATCATCATTGAAATGAATGCCGTGGGCCAGCCAGACACGCTCATTCATCCAACCCAGTTCCTCCAGGTAATCCACCGGACGACAGCCAAAATGCTCTAGGCAATAATCGTCTTCATCCAGCGTTTCGCCCAAATGGGTATGGCATGTGCAATCGTGTTTGTGAGCGAGCCCGATGGTCTCGGTCATCAACCGCTTGGTCACCGTGAACGGTGCACAGGGGGCCAGCGCGACCTGCAGCATCGAACCCTCTGACCGGTCGTGATATTTGTTCAGAACCCGTTCGCAATCGGCAAGGATGGTATCGTCATCCTGTACAATGGAGTCGGGCGGCAATCCGCCATCCTTTTCAGAAAGGCTCATGGAACCGCGGGTGACGGTCATGCGGATACCGAGCTTTGTTGCTTCCTCCACCTGGATATCCATGGCGTTTTCAAGCCCGTCTGGATACAAATAATGATGGTCGGAAACGGTTGTGCAACCGCTCATCATCAACTCGGTCAGCGCCAGCCGTGTCGCCAGACGAAACGAGTCCGGGTTTACGTTCTTTGCCCAGATCGGATAAAGCGCTTTGAGCCAAGGAAACAGCTCCTTGTTGATCGCTGACGGGTGGGCCCGGGTCATGGTCTGATAAAAGTGGTGATGGGTGTTGATCAGACCCGGCAGGACCACATGTGCGCTGGCATCAAAGACCTGGTCCACAGCCTGGGTCGGCTCGCCACCCGACGCGATGCATTCCACGATTTTAGCGCCTTCACATACGACGCCGCCCTCGGCACCTTCAGCAAGAATTGCCAGTGGGTTTTTGATCCAAATTCGCATTGGTGTATCCAATTTTTCAAACGCAGGAAAATCTAAACCCCCTGATCGCTATCCACAACCCATGCCTGACCCCGGATTTCGCTGTTTGATTGCAGTTGCGCTTACCGGCAGGCATAGGTAAACCAAAATATCACCGCGAGGTAGCGGACGAAGGAAAAACAACTTGGGCATAAAGATTACTCTTTCCACGATCGCAGACGATCTGGGCGTGTCCACGGCAACAGTCTCGCTGGCCTTGCGCGATTCGCCGCTGGTCGCGGAATCCACCCGGGAAAAAGTCAGACTGCGCGCCAAGGAAATTGGTTATGTCTACGATCGCCGCGCGGCCAGCCTGCGCACCCAGCGATCCGACATTGTCGGCGTGTTGGTGCGGGACATTATCAATCCGTTTTTTGCCGAAATACTGCGCTCGATTGAGGCGGAGCTGGGTTCAAACCGCCAGACTTTCCTGTTGTGCAATCATGGCGATGACATTGCGCTGCAGGAAGATTTCATTTCGACGCTGATGCAATTCGGTGCCGATGGGGTGATCATGTCACCCTCGGTTGGAACCAGCAGCGAAGATATCGCCAGAATTGAACAAAATGGTCTGCCCGTAACTCTTGTGGCCCGAACCGTCGATAACGCCAATGTGCCTGCTTTCCTGGGCAATGACGAAGCCGGTTTCCACCTGATAACAAAATATCTGATCGAGCAGGGTCACAGCGATATCGCCCTTGTTGGTGGTACACGGCTGACATCCACCGGTCGTGCGCGCCGTGCCGGATTTGCCCGCGCTTATCAGGAGGCGGGACTTGAACTGCCGAAGCGCGACGACATTGAAACGCCCTATGACCGCAAGGCGGGCTACGACGCGGTTGAAGAAATCCTGTCGCAGGGCAAAGCCCCCACGGCCATTGCCTGTTGCAGCGATACGGTCGCCCTGGGGGCGATGCATGGATTGCGCAGCCGGGGAATCGAACCGGGCAAGGACATTGCCGTGACCGGTTACGACGACATTGAAGAAGCCAGTATTTCCTCACCCCCGCTGACGACGGTGGCCGACGGACATGACGAGATTGGCCGGCTGGCCGCGCGTGCGCTGTTTGCCAAGATCAGTGGCAAAGAGGCTGATACCGATGCCGTATTCATCGAACCGCAGTTGAAAATCAGGGATTCGGCACCCCGCATTGGCTGACCGCCGATTTTAATTCTCTGCTTTCAGAGCCAGTCTACGGCAGCTTTCCGTCCAACTCATCCTCAAGATGGGCGTGGATGATGGCCTCGAAGCTTTTCTCGGAAGAAAAACCAAGTGATTCAGCGCGATCAGCACTGAAATTGCGTGGCCAATTGGCGACAATACCGGCAATGGTCGGATCGGTCTTGTGTTCAATCAGATCGCTGGCTTTTGACCCGGCAACGCTGCGCAGGGCTTCAATCATACCACCAACCGTGATTGCCAATCCTGGCATGGTCAGATTTCGGCGCGGACCAACCACATCGCCATCGAGTTCAGCCGCGTGGATAAAAAACCCTACGGCAGAACGGGGGCTGGCCATCCAATGCATCACATCTTCCGAGACCGGCAGCACTGCGGGAAGACCGGAAAGCGGTTCACGAATGATATTGGAGAAAAACCCGGAAGCCGCCAGATTGGGCTTGCCCGGACGCACCACAACCGTGGGCAGACGCAATCCGATCCCGTCAAAGTGGCCCTTGCGCGAATAATCGGCCAGCAGCAGTTCACCAATCGCCTTTTGAGTGCCATAGGATGTTAGCGGCGTAAGATGGAAATCGTCGTCAATGGCTTCAGGAAAGGGCGCACCAAACACCGCGATCGATGAAGCATAAACTATCCGCGGCACATAGCCTGTCCGCGCAATCACCGCGTCGAACAGATTTTGCGTTCCGCGCATATTGACCCGGTAACCCTTTTCAAAATCAGCTTCTGCTTCACCGGAAACAATTGCTGCAAGATGGAAAATCACATCGGGTTGGTCTTCAACAAGCGCGTCAACGACGGTTGGTTCGGAAATATTTCCAGCCGACATGGTGACCTCAACGGAATCCGTTGATGCAATCGCCCCTTCAACTACATCAAAGCCGTGAATTTTGGAGATTGCCTGTCCACGCAGCGAACCGTGTTGCAACAGCCGTTCAATCAGTTTGCGGCCGATCATGCCTGCCGCACCAAGAACCAGAATTTTCATTACAGTGTCCAACCTCCGTCAACAGGAATTGCCGCGCCTGTTGTAAAGGCGCTGTCATCGCTGGCCAGATAGGTGGCCACAGAAGCAATTTCATCGACCGTTCCCAGACGGCCCATCGGCTGGCGCTCGACAAACATTTCCATGGCCTTGTCGACACCGCCGACCTCCTTGCCCAGTTCAGCGATCCGCTGTTCCAGCGAGGGCGACAAAATTGTACCCGGACAAATGGCATTGCAGCGCACACCCTGGCGAATAAAATCAATGGCAATTGCTTTGGTCAGTCCGATAACCGCCGCCTTGGTGGTCCCATAGGCATAACGGTTGGGTGCGCCTTTCAGGGAAGACGCCCCAGAAGACAGGTTGATGATGGACCCACCACCATTTTCCAACATTGCCGGAAGAAAAGCCCGCGTCACGCGGTGCATGGACTTGATGTTGAGATCGAAAGAAAAATCCCAGGCCTCCTCATCACAATCCAGAATCGATCCATGGTGAACAAATCCCGCGACATTGGCCAGAATGTCCACGGCACCCACATCCTGCGCTGCCGAATTGACGGCATCACTGTCCAGCACATCAAGAATGCGTGTTTCGATATTGTCTGAGGAAGCCGCAGCCGTATCAAGCGTATCCTGATTGATATCTGTTGCGATGACAGTTGCACCCTCAGCTGCGAACATCTTGGCGATCGCCAAGCCAATCCCCTGCCCTGCTGCCGTTACAATTGCTCTTTTACCCGCTAGTCGTTCACCCATAAAATCAGCCTTTTAGTTCCTGTAACCGGTTCAGTTGTTGCCCTTGGCTATCAAAGTTTGACGGATCAAGCCAGCGCTCAAATGCGCGGCGCATGGCGGGCCATTCCTTGTCCAGCATAGAATACCATGCGGTGTCCCGGTTTTCGCCCTTCACAACCATCGCCTGACGAAAAACACCCTCTGCGGTCATGCCAAAGCGTTCGGCTGCCCGTTTTGAAGGCAGGTTGGCGTTATTGCACTTCCACTCAAAACGGCGGTAGCCCAGATCATCGAATACATGGCGCGCAAACAGATAAAATGCTTCAGTCGTCACTGGCGTGCGTGATATCCGGCCACCCCAAAAAATATGCCCGGTTTCGATCACGCCATTGGCCGGATCAATGCGCATGAGAGTTTGCCGGCCTTCGACAGTGTTTGTGCGCTTGTCGATCACAGCAAAATACAGCGGATCGGTGCTTGTCTCGGCGGCGTCCAGCCAGGTTTGAAATTCCAAACGGGTTGGTGGCGTCACCTCCGGCAAATAGCGAAACCGATCATCGGCATCACTCAGCGTTGCCGCAGAATGAAGTTGATCTCCGTGATTGGCAGCAACCAGTGGTTCAAGCCGCGCAAAGCGACCGTCGTGGATTATCCGTTTCGGGATCGGACGCGGTGTCCAGCCAGACAGATCTGACATCAAATTCTCCAAATAATGCCCAACATCAACAATTCCTAACCTTGCACTGACACCCAATTGGTTAGACAATCAAGTCAACATTCCCATCATCAAAAGCAATCATGATTAAAACAATTTCTGGATTCGACCGTATTGGCGAAGAAAATGCATTCGCCGTACTCGCCCGTGCAACCCAACTGGCTGCTGACGGCATGGATGTGATCAATCTGGGTATCGGACAGCCGGACTTTCCAACACCGGATCATATTGTCGAAGCCGCGGTCAAAGCGTTGCGGGATGGACATCACGGCTATACCCCGGCGACCGGAATTCTGCCTCTGCGCGAAGCCGTTGCAAAACGCACGCTGCAGACCACCGGCGTAGAAGTATCGCCCGAAAACGTCTGCATCATGCCAGGTGGCAAAGTAACGATGTTTGCAGCCATTTTGATGATGGGCGAACCGGGCACTGAAATCATGTATCCCGATCCCGGATTCCCGATCTATCGTTCGATGATTGAATTCACCGGCGCAAAACCGGTTCCGATCCCCGTGCGGGAGGAAAATGGTTTTGCGTTCTCAGGAGAAGAAGCCCTGTCGCTTGTCAGCGACAAAACCCGCCTGATCATCCTCAATTCACCGGCCAATCCAACCGGTGGGGTGACGCCCCGAGTGGAAATTGAAACGCTTGTTGACGGTCTTGAAGCCTTTCCCGATACGGCGATCCTGTCGGATGAGATCTATGATGTGATGACGTATGATGGCGAAGAACACGTTTCGCTTTTGACCTTTCCGCAAATCCGCGACCGGCTGATCATTTTGAACGGATGGTCCAAAACCTGGGCGATGACGGGGTGGCGCATGGGGTGGTCAATCTGGCCCGATGCCCTGTTTGACAGTGTGCGCAAGCTTGCGGTTAATGCCTGGTCCTGCGTTAACGCGCCCAGTCAATATGCCGGCATTGCTGCGATTGAGGGGCCGCAGGACGCTGTCGCCGAAATGATGGCTGCATTTGATAAGCGTCGAAAACTGGTTGTTGCGCGGGCCAATGAATTGCCCGGTGTCTCCTGTGTCACGCCAAGGGGTGCATTTTATGCCTTTCCCAACATTTCCAACACCGGATGGAAGGCAAAGGAACTGGCGTCAGCTTTGCTTGAACAGACGGGTGTGGCTGCCATTGGCGGACCGGATTTTGGTGTTCTCGGTGAAGGATATATGCGGCTTTCCTACGCCAATTCCGAAGACAACATTATCAAAGCCATGGACCGTATCGAAGCCTTTCTCGCAAAGTGAGACGAAACGGCAATTCGGCAGGTTGATAGATCGGCGCTCCTCAGGGAGCGCGATCAGCCCGGGCGACCAGTTTTAACATGCCCTGATCCGGAAATTCGCTCCATAGTGGTTTTAGCACTTCCAGCCAGCGGTTGCGTTGCAACAGGGTCAGCGCCCGCACCGGCGCACCGCTCTTTATGATCGCCCGCTTGGCAGACGTCGCACGGCTGGCAGCAAGCGTATTGACCCGCTTGGTGATGGTCTGCGCAAGGGTCCGCAACTGACTGGTCAGCTTCGGATCCAACCCGTCCCACCACTTTTTTGACACCAATAATTCATAGCCGAAAAACGCGTGATTGGTTTGCGTGACACCGGTATGAACAAGCGCCGTCTTGTCCTCTCGCAACTGCGACCAATGGGTGATCTGCGCATCCACCCGCCCGGATTTCACCGCTTTCGCCACATCGGCTTCTGCGATCACCTGGGCGGTGGCGTTGAGCAGGGACATCATATCGCCGGTGTAGGGAGAGTTGCCAAGATTGAATTTCAGACCGGAAATGTCAGATGGTGAATAGATCGGCCTCTTGGCAGTCATCTGGCTGAAATGGTCGTCCCATCCTCCCAGTGATACAATTCCAAACGGAGGCAGTTGAAGCGAAAACGGTTTGTCGACCAATGCTCTGAACCGTTGCAGGGCGTATTGGTCACGAAAGGCAAAGGGAAGATCATAAATGCGATAGTCCGGCACCAATCCGCCAAGTTCTGCATAGGATACGGCGGCCAGTTCAACAGTGCCGGATTTGAGCGCATCTACGGCTGACGGTCCCTTAAACTGAGCGCTGCTTGGAAAAATCTCCAGACAATATCGACCCTGGAAATCGCGGTTGATGCGGGTGCGCAAAAGACCCGCCACTTCCTGAATTGTCGTGGTTACATCCGATTTTGCAATACCGAAACGAATGGCCTGTTCGCCCAGATCACACCGGGCAAATGCAGGTTGGGCTATTGGCAGCAAGGCCAGCACCAACCAAACCAGGTGAACCCGAAATTTCATCGCTCAGGCGCTGTCCAGACGGGTAACGATCTTAGGAAGGGTGGACAGTTCAAACTCCCGCGGGGTCAACTCCTGTTTCACCGTTCCCCCTTCAATGGTGAAGATCAGATCAGCCAGTTGCATGATCTCATCGCGGTGATGACTGACATAGACAATCGGGATTGTCGTCTCGTCACGCAACCGCTCCAGATAAGGCAGGACCTGCGAGCGACGTTCGTCATCCAGGCCGGTCAGTGGTTCGTCCAAAAGCAGGATCTGCGGGTCTGCCAGGATCGCGCGGCCCAAGGCCACACGCTGCGCTTCGCCGCCTGACAGATTTTTGGGCATGCGATCAAGGATGCCACCCAGATCCAACATGCCAACAACACCATCAAAGCCGGTTTCACGACGGCTCATACCGAACCGCAGATTGTCTGCGACCGACAGGTGAGGAAACAGAAGGGGGCGTTGAAAAACAACACCCAGGCGTCGGTTTTTCGTGGCAAGATTTATGCCGTTCTGGGTGTCCAGCAGGACATTGTCACCAACACGAATATAACCTTCCAGCGGATGCCACAGACCAGCAATGGCTCTCAATATGGTCGATTTCCCTGCACCGGATGGCCCGTGAATTGCAGTGACACCGACCCCTGCCTCAATATCAGCAGAGATCGAAAATGTGCCGATGGTCCCCTTACATCTTACCGTTAACACGTTTACCGCTCCATCCGGTTTTGCGCAGACGTGGTCATCCATTCAGAAGCCAAAATGGCAACGAAAGAGAGCACAATCGAGATCGCGATGAGAGTCAACGCAGCACCATCGCCACGGGGCGATTGCAACAACGTGTAAATGGCCAAAGACAACGTCTGGGTTTCACCGGGAATGTTTGAGACGAAAGTTATCGTCGCACCAAACTCACCCAATGCTTTGGCAAAGCCCAATACCGCACCGGCGATAATGCCCGGCCAGGCCAATGGCAGCGCCACTTTGAAAAACAATTTGAACGATCCCGCACCCAGCGTCTTGGCCATGTCGTTCAGGTCCGAGCTCTGGGTTTCAAAGGCCAGTCGGATCGGACGGACAATCAAGGGAAAAGCCATCAGTCCCGCGGCCAGTGCCGCGCCAACCCAGGAGAATGTGAATCCCAGACCCCAATCATCAAGAACCGACCCGATCCAGCCCCGTCGACCAAAGACGATCAGCAAGGCATAGCCGGTCACCACCGGTGGCAGGACAAGCGGCAAATGAACAATTGCGCTTAGCAGGGAACGGCCCAAAAAGGCCGGACCAGCCAGAATTTTTCCCATGACGATAGCCAGTGGCAAGGCCACCAGCACAGCCAGGAAGGCGACTTTCAGGGACAAAATGACAATGCCCCAGATTGTGGGATCGGAAAGGTGCTCAAACATATCTAGTTCTCCACCTGAGATGGAGCAGTAAATCCGGCGCGTGCAAACAGCGCCTCTGTGGTTGGGTTTTTAAGAAATTCATAAAAGCTACGCGCCTGTGGTGTCTGTCCATGAACGGTCAATGCAGCCCAATAGTCGATCGGCTGATGGCTATTTTGTTCAAAGACAAACAGGGTTTTAACCTCTGGTTCGATTGCAGCGTCGGTAGCGTATACGATTGCTGCGGAAACTTCACCCCGCGCCAGCCGCCGCACTGTAATTCTGACATTGTCGCCAAACACGGCACGGTGTTTTGCCTTTTCCCAGACCCCCCGTTTCTCAAGCGCCTGTTTCGCATAACGACCGGACGGTACGGCTTCGGGTTCAGCCATAGCAAAACGGTCTTCGGTCAGCAGTTTGTCGGGACTGGCCCAGTTTTCAACTTCCTTGTGCACGGCCAGAACAAGTCGGTTTCCTGCAAGGGCGAATGCACCGCCAGATCCGATCAGATCCTGTTCGATCAGCCAGTCCATCCACACCCGGTCAGCGGTAATGAAAACATCCGCCGGTGCTCCGGCTTCCAACTGGCGCGCCAGTTGCTGGGTCCCGGCATAGGAAAATATTACTTTTTGTTTGGTTTGGGCTTCAAACACCCGACCCACGTCATCCAGAACTTCCTGCATGCTGGACGGGGCAAAGACCACAACCTTGTCACGTGCCAAGGCAGGCATCGACAGCAACGAGGCCAGGAGTGAAAAAAGCAACAATATCTGGCGCATGGTCGCTATCACTAATCTCGCCCTTTATTGATTCAGCTGACTGGCTTCGGCAGCAAGTGCGCTGATTCCGTCCCAGTCACCACTGGCAATTTTATCTTTCGGTGCGACCCAGGATCCACCCACGCACACAACATTGTCGAGGCTCAGATACTCTGGCGCTTTCGCCGCCGTCAATCCACCCGTGGGGCAAAACTTCAACTGCTGAAGAACCGGTGCGATCGATTTCAGATAGGCTGCACCGCCCGCCTGTTCGGCGGGAAAGAATTTCAAATAGCGATAGCCTTCAGCCATCAAGCCCATTGCCTCGCTGGGTGTTGCTACACCGGGAAGCAACGGCACGTCTGTCTTGCTGTTGGCATCGATCAGGTCCTGCGTCACACCGGGCGAAACAAGAAACTGACAGCCAATGGCCACACAATCGCCCATCATGGCTGGGGTGAGCACCGTGCCAGCACCAACAACCGCACCATCGACCTGCTTGGCAACGGCGGCAATACAGGCCAGAGCCTTGGGAGTGCGCAGAGTAATCTCGATAACGGGAAGGCCACCGGCGACCAGGGCACGGCTGGTGTTTACCGCCGTTTCTTCATCGTCGAACTGCAACACTGGCACAACAGGCGCCAAAGCCAATATTTCCGCCAGGCGTTCGTTTTTATTTTTCATAATGTGTTTCAATACTGGCTGAACCCTGCGGGAAGACTACGCGAAGCGTCGGGAAATGAAAAGAACGTGGCGAGACAATGGTTATCCAATGCGGGAAAATTCCATTTAATTGCTTTGTACCGCGTCGAAGCTGTCGTCGATCATAGTGTGTGAGGCATGTTGATCTACGCCCTGAGACAAATTTAAAACAATCTACCGCCAACACTACATTTTTGGGGGAAGAACTGATGTTCTGCCTGATCAGAGGAACCATGCTCCCCGGTCAGAAGAGCATGGTTTACCTGACAGTTTTCAAATGGCGTCTGGATCAGTCCATGGTCGGGATGGAAAACTCCGCCCCTTCCTTGATACCGGAAGGCCAGCGCGAGGTGATGGTTTTGGTGCGCGTGTAGAATTTAAACGCATCCGGACCGTGCTGGTTCAAATCACCAAATCCAGACCGTTTCCATCCGCCAAATGTGTAATAAGCCAGCGGAACCGGGATCGGCACGTTGATGCCAACCATACCGATGTTGATGCGGCTGGCGAAATCACGGGCTGCATCACCGTCACGGGTAAAGATCGCAACGCCATTGCCATATTCGTGGCTCATGGCCAGGTCGAGGCCTTCTTCATAGGTCTCAGCCCGGACAACCGATAATACAGGCCCGAATATTTCTTCCTTATAGATCGACATGTCCTTGGTCACGTTATCGAACAGGCAGGCGCCCATGAAGAAACCGTCTTCATAGCCCTGCATGGAGAAATCCCGGCCATCGACGACCAGATCGGCACCCGAATTGACACCGGCGTCGACGTAGCCCTTAACGCGGGCGTGGGCTTCCTTGGTGACCAAAGGTCCAAAATCGGCATCATCGCCAGCGGTGTAGGGGGCAATTTTCAGGTTTTCGACCCGGGGGGTCAGTTTTTCCATCAAACGATTGGCGGTGTCTTCGCCGACGGGAACAGCAACAGAAACCGCCATGCAGCGTTCGCCCGCAGCGCCGTATCCGGCACCAACAAGAGCATCAACGGTCTGATCCATGTCGGCGTCGGGCATGATGATCATGTGGTTCTTGGCACCACCAAAGCACTGAACCCGTTTTCCGTTGGCACAGCCGCGGGCATAGACATATTCAGCAATCGGCGTTGATCCGACAAATCCAACAGCCATGACATCTGGATGATCGAGGATTCCGTCCACGGCTTCCTTGTCCCCATGGACCACATTCAAAATGCCATCTGGCAGACCGGCTTCGCTCAGCAATTGAGCCAGCATCACCGGTACGGAAGGATCGCGCTCAGACGGTTTGAGAATGAACGCGTTGCCACAAACAATAGCCGGGCAGAACTTCCACATGGGAATCATGGCGGGGAAATTGAACGGCGTGATGCCAGCCACAACGCCCAAAGGCTGTTTGACGGAATGCATGTCGATCCCAGGGCCAGCGCCTTCTGAAAATTCACCCTTCAGCATCTGAGGCGCGGATATGCAGTATTCAGCGACTTCCAGGCCGCGAATTACGTCACCCTTGGCGTCCGGAATGGTCTTGCCATGCTCGCGGGACAAGGCTTCGGCGAGCTTGTCCATGTCGCGGTGCAGGAGACGCACAAATTCCATCATCACCCGGGCGCGTTTTTGCGGGTTCTGCGCTGCCCAGGCCGGTTGTGCAGCCTTTGCATTGGCGATGGCGGCATCAAGCTCGCTCGCCGACGCCAGTGCGACCTGGGACTGAACCTCCCCGGTTGCCGGATTGTAGATGTCAGCAAACCGGCCAGATGTCCCTGATACCAGTTCGCCACCAATGTAATGTTGAATTTCTTGCATGCTGAACCCTTTTCCGCAAAACCTGATTGCAAGCTGTTTAGAGCAGCCTGCGTCTCAGTGGAAGCGGGGTCAGAAGATTATTGTGATGATTTATCACAGTTCATCGACGGGCACTTTCAGATAGCGTTTTCCGTTATCGTCGGGCTTGGGCATTTCGCCGGCCCGCATATTCACCTGAACACTGGGAATGATGAGCTTCGGCATGGAAAGCTGGGCATCACGCGTCGTGCGCATTTCGACATAGGCTTCTTCGTCCACACCGTCCTTCACGTGAATGTTGGATGCGCGCTGTTCGCCAATTGTCGTTTCCCAGGCAATGTCGCGTCCACCGGGACCATAATCATGGCAGATGAACATGCGCATGGTTTCCGGCAGGCTGAGCACTTTATGGATCGACTGGTAAAGCTGTCGGGCATCGCCACCTGGGAAATCGGCCCGGGCAGATCCACCATCCGGCATGAACAATGTGTCGCCCACAATGACCGCGTCACCAATCACATGAGCCATGCAGGCGGGTGTATGACCCGGTGTGGCCAGCACAAAAGCATCGAGGCCACCAATTTTATAGCTGTCGCCTTCCTCAAACAGCGCATCGAACTGGCTGCCATCGCGTTGGAACTCGGTGCCCGCGTTAAATATTTTGCCGAAAATGTCCTGGACTTCGATCACCCGTCCACCAATACCCAGTTTGCCACCCAGTTCTTCCTGCAGATAGGGGGCAGCCGACAGATGGTCGGCATGAACATGGGTCTCGATGATCCAGTCCACTGACAAACCTTCTGCACGGACGTGGGCGATCAACGCATCGGCAGATTTCTTGGAAGTCCGGCCAGAGGCGAAGTCGAAATCCAACACGCTGTCATACAGGGCACAGGCATTGGAATCGGGATCACGGACACAATAGGAAATTGTATTGGTATCGGGGTCAAAAAACCCGGTAACTTCAGGTTTCTGATCCATGTTGATTGGCCAGTTTGACATATTCAAATCTCCTATGCCCGAGCAGACAAAAATGTTGGCCCCATCTTACCTGCCCACATGCCGATCAACAATGCCGGAAAGAACGCAAGAATCCCTGTTGAAAGCAGTGGCAGCGCGGTCAATGCCGGTCCCGGACAGAAGCCGCCCAGTCCCCAGCCAACACCGAAAAGACCCGCGCCTGTAAGCAACTGCCCGTCAATATCCGTGCGCTGCGGCAGATGAAAGACTTCGCTGAAAACCGGTGAGGGACGACCAAGAACGACGCGATACCCGAAGAAAGTCACGACAACCGCACCGCCCATGACAAACGCAAGGCTGGGATCCCACGTACCAAACAGATCCAGAAAGTTCAGGACTTTTGCGGGATCACTCATCCCCGAAATCACCAGGCCGGTGCCGAATATAAGTCCGCATAAAAAACCAAAAATCGTTTTCATGATTTACGCTCCCAACACGTGGCGTGTGATCAGCACCGTCACAAAGGCGGTCGCCATGAATACGCCGGTAGCAACGAAGGAGCGCATGGACAGCCGTGACATGCCGCAAACCCCGTGGCCCGACGTACATCCATTGCCATAGACGGACCCGAAACCCGTGATCAGGCCGGCGATAACCATCAGCGACACATTGGTCGAAACGGTTTGTTGTACGGCCTGCCCGGCCACCAGATGATAGGCCAGTGGCGCGGCGATCACCCCGGCGATGAAAGCAAGGCGCCAGCCAATTTCTCCCCGTGCCATCTGGCCCGCCCAGGGTGGAAGCACCGATACGCTGATGCCGCTGATACCCGCGATCCGACCGTGAATGGCCATCAGCAATACGGCTGCAAGGCCAATCAGTGCACCACCAAACAGTGAAGCGATGGGGGTAAATTCTGTCATTGCACCAATCCCGAAAAAGTCATCATGCTTGTATATATATTAGAAGGTGCTAATTTATCAATATGAATGTTGCAAATCTTAAATCGATGGAATCCAGTGCCGCACAGGCGGAATCACTGTTATCCCTTCTCGCCAACCGGCACCGGTTGATGGTTTTGTGTCACCTGATTGATGGTGCCAAGACGGTCAGTGAACTGCTGCTGCAATCAACAATCAGCCAGAGCGCCCTGTCGCAACATCTTGCGAAACTGCGGGAAGCGGACATGGTGACAACCCGCCGCGACGGTCAAAAGATCGTGTATTCGATCGCGAGTACGGAAGCCCAGCGGCTGATTGAAACGCTGTGCGATCTTTATGCACCGCCGGCAATCATTCCAACCTAGACTTGTTTCCCCTCCCCGGCGGGGCTTCCTCAAAGCGGCGCAAATATTGTGCCAGCAGCAATTTGGCATTGCCGGGAAACCGGATCGTGGTTCGTTTCACCTGCTGGATACGGTCAACGCGAAAAACCCTGAAATCATCGCGCAGTTCGCACCAACTGGTGCAGGTCCAGACATGCCCCCAATATTCCACCTGCAGCGGCCAGATCGTGCGTTGGGAGGTTGCGCCCTGCAGGTTTTCATAAACAATATCGAGCTTCTGTCCTTTGCCGATCGCCTGGCGCAGGTCAGGCAGGGTGTTGAGGCTTGTGCCAATGTGCGGATTATAAGCCGCAATGGCTGGTGCTGCTGATCGTGATTTCAGGGAATCAGGCAGGACCGCACTGATTTTCTCAAGCAACACGTTCGAAGCGTCGGCCAACTCAGCATCCGCGGCCTTGCTGCCCAAGGTAAGCCCGAACTGCAGGGCTTCAAATTCCGTAGCGGCAAATTGAGGGGCGGCAGGAATATCGGGTCACGCAACAGGTAGCCAACACCTCTTTCCCCTTCGATGGGAATGCCGGATGCAGTCAGCGTATCAATGTCACGATAAAGTGTGCGCAGGGAAACACCCAGTTCTTCGGCCAGGTCCTTTCCCCTGCGCAGGCGACCGCCACGGAACTTCTGAATCAGTTCAAACAGGCGGTCTGTGCGTCGCATCAGCCGAGCAGCAGCTTGGCTGAATCATGGCGCATGACCACCGAATCTTCGACAATTGCAGCCATGAACGGTGCCGCAGCTTCGAATTTCATCAACTGTTCGGCAGCCGCCATGGCCTGTTCGCGCGAAGACCATTGGATGTGGTCCATCCACACCCCATCGTCGCCCACGCTCAGACTGCGCCGGACAAATCCGGGGGCAGATTTCAGAAATTCATTGGTGGGTTGCGCGTATTCCAGAAAGCGATCAGCCGACACGGCGTCGGCCAGTTTAAAGGTCACAGTTTCAATGACGGTTTCAGTCATGGTTTTACTCCGTTGGTTTTGACCAACCGGAATTACCATAGGCCAACTGACATGAATCTGTCAGTTGGTTTTTGATCAGGCCATCGAAAGGATAACTTTTGGCGGCGCCTTGCCTTCGTGAATGTCGACAAAGCTCTGAGCCCCCTGGTCGAGCGGGCGAACCTCAATCCACTCGTGGTTTTTCACCAACCCACGGGTCAGCAGTTTCAACGCAGCCGCAAAATCGTATCTGGTGTAACAATAGGTGCCGGAGAAATGAATTTCCTGCAGGGTGATGCGACGGGTGTCGATGCCGTCAGCGCTGTCCTGCAATCCGATATGCACAATGGTTCCACCCGGCACGACCATTTCGCAGGCTGCCTTGCGTGTCGCTCCCATGCCAACGGCATCAAAGACCAGGTCCGCACTTTCAGCCTCGGGACCACCAGAAAAAGGGTCATAAGCCTTTGCCGCAACCGCTCTTTCCAGCACCGCCCTGCGTTGGGCATTCGGTTCGGCAATCCATAGATCCTTGCATCCCTGGTCGGCCAGAACCATCGCTGTCAACACCCCGATTGCACCGCCACCCAGCACGACACAACGTTCTTCAGCAATCGGTCTGCTGGCGGTTTTACGCCCCACTTCAACCGCGTGAACGCAAACAGCCAGCGGCTCGGCGAGTGCGGCATCCGCATCGGCCAGTGTATCCGCCAGGGGATACAGATTACCCTCTCCGGCGACCGTCAGGTCAGCGTATGCGCCGGGCAATTGCATGCTCATCATCTGCCGACCGGGACACAGGTGATCATCCCCGGACAGGCAATGGCGGCATTCACCGCAGGCATGCAGCGGGTTAATCGCAACCCGCTTGCCGGCATATTTTCCGCTGCGTGGAATGCCAACCGCCTCATGACCCAGGATCAGGGGCGGAATGCGGCGCTCATCATGGCCATGCCAGGCATGCATGTCAGAGCCGCAAATGCCGCAATGGGAAACATCGATCAACACCTGTCCCTCGGCTGGAACCGGGTCGGATGCCTGCCGCAGTTCCGATTGCATCGTTGCGGTATAGTAGAGCGCGCGCATGATCAGACCTCTCAGTTAATGCCCAGATCAAAGGTCTCATCGGAGAAGTATTTGCGCAAGCGCGCATCACCGGCACGGGCATGGGCTTCCATGCCTTCAAGACGGGAGATCCGAGCTGCAGCCTGTCCCACTTCCCGGTTTGCTTCGCGGGTCATGCGTTGGGTTGTCACCACTTTCATGAACTTATGAACCGACAATCCACCGGTATAATGGGCCGCGCCCTTGGTCGGCAAAATGTGGTTGGTTCCCGAACATTTATCGCCATAGGTAACCGTGGTTTCCTCACCCACAAACAGCGAGCCGTAAGAGATGAGATTGTCTGAATACCAGTCATTTTCTGCGGTCTGAAGTTCCAGATGCTCTGACGCATATTGGTCAGAAACCTTGGCACATTCCTCCTTTGTATCGCACAGGATTACTTCCCCATAATCACGCCAGGAAATGGTCGCCGCCTCGCGGGCAGTGTCCGGCAAAGCGGCAATCAGACCATCCATCAGCGCGATGGTATCATCGGCCAGTTTGCGCGAAGTGGTGAAAAGCCAGGCCGGTGAATCCAACCCATGCTCAGCCTGGGATACAAGATCTTCGGCAACAATCTGCGGATCAGCGGTTTCATCGGCAATAATCCCGATCTCGGTGGGGCCGGCAAACATGTCGATACCGACGCGGCCATACAGCATGCGCTTGGCCTCAGCGACAAAGCGATTGCCCGGTCCGGCAAGGAAATTGGCGGGTTTACCGGTAAACAGGCCAAAGGTCATGGCTGCAATGCCCTGAACACCACCGAGCGCAAGTATGTGATCGGCACCGCACAGGTTCATCGTATAGAGGATCGCAGGATTGACGCCTTCACCCGGTTTCGGTGCAGAGCAGGCCACAACATTTTTAACGCCCGCTTCCTTGGCAGTACCGACGGACATGATGGCCGAGGCAACATGGGCATAGCGTCCGCCGGGCACATAACAGCCAGCGGTTTCCATCGGAATCAATTTTTGTCCGGCCCACAGACCAGGCGACAGTTCGGTTTCGAACTCACTGATGGAAGCCCGTTGAGCCTGGGCGAATTTGCGTACCCGGTCATAGGCAAACTGAATGTCATCTTTCAGCTTCTGCTCGACCTTTGCACCAGCGGCTTCGATCTCATCGGCGGTAACGACAATATTGCCGGTAAAACTGTCCAGCTTCTCACCGTAGGCACGAGCGACATCTTCGCCGCCCGCTTCGATTTCTGCCAACATGTTTGAGACAATGTTGCGGGTTTCGTCTTCACCGGTGGTTGGGCTTTTTTCAGCCTTTTTCACATAGGTAATGGCCATGACGTTGCATGCTCCTGGTTTGAAATTTGATTTTAGTGGGCGGGAGACCAATTGGCCTCCCAGCCCGGATTAGTTTCCGTAGCCGGAATAGCTGAAGAAGCCTGGCGATCCTGCTGCCGACAGCCAGTCTGGCAACCACAGCGCAAAGCCCGGGAAAATGAAGATCAAGGCCAGGCCGATCACCTGGATCACCATGAACTGCATCATGCCCAGATAAATGTCAGACAGATCCCACTCTGGCACCACCCCTTTCAGGAAGTAGGCCGAGAGCGCCACCGGCGGACTGAGCCATGCCGTTTGCAGATTCACAGCAACCAGAATGGCAAACCAGACCAGATCGACACCAAGGCTTTCCAGCAACGGCACCAGAATTGGTACGATGATCAACACGATCGGCACCCATTCCAGCGGCCATCCAAGCAGGAAGACCAGAGCCATGACGAAGATCAACATTGCAGCGGTCGACAATTCAAATGACAGCAGCAGCTCGGTCAGGAACTTCGGAGTGCCGAGGTTGGAGAATACCGCACCAAAGAAGTTTGATGCAGCAACCAGGAACATGATCAACACGGTGATTTCGAGTGTCTTGATCAATGCATCGTAGAACCGACCTGAGGTCAGCTTGCGATACCCCAGAGACAACAGGATCGACCCCAACGCGCCACATGCGGACGCTTCGGCAGGTGTTGCCCAACCGGCAAGGATTGAACCCAATGCAAAGGCAATCAGCACCGTCGGCGGTACCAGACCCATGAAAAACTCATACCAAAGGTCGGAGAAGAAGAAGCCGCCGGGACGCGCCTTACGCGACCAGTGATACACGCCAAACATGATGGCAACCCAGGCGATCGGCGCAAGCAAGCCTGCCAGCGGGAAGATCGCCAATTCACCATTGGCACCGGCAACCATCAGCCAGATCAGCATGCCCATGCCAACACCAACCAGCGCGACCTCGGCAAAATAGTAAGGCGAGGTTACCGGCTGTTCGTCTTCCGGCAGGATCGGCCCGAGGCTTGGATTGATCATACAACGGCCCAGCGCATAGATCATGTACAGCACGGCCAACAGAATACCCGGCACGATGGCCGCCCGGAACAGGTCTGTTACCGGAACCTCAAGCACCGGCCCCATGACGATCAACATGATCGATGGTGGGATCAGAATGCCCAATGTACCGCCAGCGGTAATCGTGCCCGCTGCAAGCTTCACATCATAACCGGACTTGTTCATGGTTTTCGCCGCCATGATGCCAAGAATGGTCACGGACGCTCCCACGATACCCGTGGCTGCGGCAAAGATGGTCGACACGAACAGCACCGCGATATACAGCGCGCCGCGTGTGCGGGACATCATCAGCTGTACCGCGTTGAACAGGCGTTCCATCAGGCCTGCCTGCTCCATCATGATGCCCATGAAAATAAACAACGGCACCGCCACAAGCTGATCATCCAGCATGGTAGAGTTCACCTGCAGGGTCATCAGGAAGAATGTCACGGCAGAATTGGTGCCCCACGAACCGAATGTGAAGGCAAGGAACACCAGCGTAAACGATATCGGAAAGCCGACAAAGATCGAGAACAGCATGGCGCCAAGCATCAAAAGTCCGATGGTTGGTTTTTCGAAATCGAAGATTCCGGAACCGCCGATGACAGCGTTCCACCAGTTGTCAAACGGTACGGATTTACCAAAGAATGTCGTCACAAAGACGATCGCCAGTATCACCAGATAGAGCGGCAGCAGGCGCACAATCAAACGCTCCCGCTCCTTGCCCATCTGGTGAAAGGCCCGGAACAGTTCGGGAAGGCCTTGCAACAGCAGCAGGAATGCACCTACGGGCATGGCCAGACGGGCCGGCCACAAAATTGGTGCCCAAGTGGAATCCATTGTGGTTTCGCCCCTGACAAAGGCATCCCACCAGAAGTCCGCGGACGACCAGAAAAACAGCAGCATCGCTGGGAAATAGAACACCAGATACAGGGTCGCATCGACCGTTGCCTGCGTCTTCGGGCTCCAGTTGCGGAACAAAAAGTCCGCTCGGATATGGACCCCACGCATCAGCGCATAACCAGCGCCTATCATGAACAGGACGCCGCCTGTCATGCGGGAAATATCATAGGCCCACAATGTCGGGCCAAGGCCAATAGAAATGGCGAATTCGTTCATTCCCCAACTGGTGAACGTGCCAAACAATGTGCGGGCAACAACTTCAAAAACCATCACAAAAATCAATGGCACCAACAGCAGGCAGATCAGCCGTCCAGCCCACAGATTGAGCACGTCAATGAATGCGGTGATCGGACGTTGCCAGGGGGTCATGTCATCGGGAGTTTGTCCCGGCTCTTCAGCGCGGCGCTCGGCGATCAGTTCATCAGTGATATCGAGATCGTCTGGAATAACTTCTTCGGCCATTTGGCATACTCCCCGTGGGTCCGTTTTTTCCGTGTTCTTATTATTCTTTATGTATCAGCGCGGCGCGTGCGGCGGCGCTCACAGATAAAGAAAGGGCGGAGCGGCTTGCGCCCCGCCCGATCAGTTATGCGTTTACTTCACACTGTCTGCAAAGGCTTTACCCAAAGCAGCGTTTGAAGCCTGTGCACCAGCCCAGAAAGGAACTGCGATTGCAGCAAATGCTTTCTGGCTGTCGTAGACTTCTTTGAAGAATGCGTTTTCAGCAGCGTTTTTCTCGAGCAGAGCTTTCGCAGCATTCATGTATGCTGGGAAGTAATCGGCTGGAGTGTCGTGCAGCTGAACACCGTGGTTCTCAGTCAGGTCCTTCAGAGCCTTACCGTTTTCATAGATGCGGTAAGACATGGCTTTTGAAAGAGATGCGTTTGCAGCAACTTCAATAGCTTTTTTCTGATGGTCGGTCATGCCGTTGTAGACATCGCCATTGATGTACATGTCGGCGTTAACAACAACCTGATGCAGACCCTGCAGGTAGTAGTGCTTCAGCACTTTCTGGAAACCGAATACGGAGTCAGGCTTCGGGCAGCACCATTCAGCCGCGTCGATTGTGCCCTTTTCCAGAGCTGGCAGAATGTCACCACCGCCCATAGCAACAGAAGCAACACCGATGTCCTTATAAGCCTGGCCAGGAATTCCTGGAGGCGTACGGAAACGATACTTACGGAAGTCAGCCATTGAGCTGATTGGCTCTTTGAACCAACCCAGCGCTTCTGGACCAACGGGCTGCAGCATGAAGCCTTTGACGTTCATGCCCATTTCAGACCAGAGCCGATCGTAAAGCTCTTTACCACCAGCGAACTGGAACCATGACAGGAACGCCAGGTTGTCCATGCCGATACCACCACCAGCAGGCGGGGAACCGAACAGCGCAGCAGCAGGGTGCTTACCGGACCAGTAGTGGGTCCAGGCGAAGCCGCCTTCAACCAGGCCTTTATCAACGGCGTCGAGTGTTTCTTTAACACCAACAACGGCGCCAGCAGGCAGCACTTCAATTGTCACCGGGTCGTTGGCAGTCAGCGCCAGAACGTCAGCGGCAAAGTTTTTCAGCATTACAACTTCGTCACTCTTTGCCGAAATCACGGACTGAATGCGGATGTTGACAGGCTCAGCGATGGCAGCAGTAGCTACTGAAGCTACCAGCGCAGTTGCGGCAAAAGTTTTGCCGAGTTTAGCAAGAACAGACATGGTATTCCTCCCTATTGTCTCTTTCTCTCCTTCGACGAAAGTGATGTCATCATGGACCCCGCCGAAGGCTCGGGATGATGCGCGTTCATCACAATTAATTTGGCACTCCAATAATCGGTTCGGAGCACCAAAAGTTTATTCAGGCACCTCCGTTCAGAAATGCGAGAATTCCGTTGGCCGGGTGCCAGATGCCCCGATAGAACATTTCTCCGGCCACATAGATCAGCACGAACAGACCGACCCAGGATATCCAAGGATAACGGGTCAGCAATTTCATGATGATTGTTGCAGCAAAGGCCATCAGCAGGATTGCCAGACCAAGGCCGAACACCAGCATATTGGTATCGCCATCGGCAATCGCGGCAACAGCCAGCACATTATCAATCGACATCGATACATCAGCGAGCGTTATCGTCCACAAGGCCTGGCCCAGCGAGCGGCGCGGCTTACCGACATAACCCTGCTCGGGGTCCTCTGCGGTTTCCATGGCTTCCGCCGCGGCCTCGTCCTGGTTGGACCGTATTTCCCTGTACAGGCCCCAGCAGACCCAGAACAGCAGCAAGGCGCCGACCAGCAGCAGACCCGGAATACCAAGCAATTTAGTTGCCACGATCGCGAACACGATACGCAGCAGCGCTGCCACGATCATGCCGAACATGATCGCCTTTTTCCGCAATTCTGGTGCAAGTCCGGCCGCGGCCATGCCGATAATCAGCGCGTTGTCGCCCGACAAAACAATGTCGGCGATCACGATCTTACCAAAATCCAGAGCCATTTCGAGCATTAAGCGGCGTCCTCTAAAATAAAGTCTGACGCGCGTTCGCCAATCATGATCGCCGGCGCGTTGGTGTTTCCAGAAACAATGACAGGCATGATTGACGCGTCAGCCACGCGCAGGCGTTCGACGCCGTGCACCTTCAGGCGGGAATCGACAACCGCCTGATCATCATCGCCCATCTTGCAGGTTCCGGTGGGATGATAAATCGTCGTTGACGTATTGCGAGCCCAGTCGAGAATGGCTTCGTCATCGTTTACGCCAATGGATTTTCCTGGTGCATATTCCTCAATGATCTCGCTTTTTGCCGGTTCAAAACCAGCGATGCGGCGGGCAATCTTAATGCCGTCGACAATCGTCTGCTGATCAAGCGGCGTCGCCAGGTAATTGGGGTGGATGATCGGATGATCATCGATGCGATTGGAACGCAGCTCCAGATGGCCGGCACTCTCCGGCCGCATCTGCAAAACCGAGGCGGTAAACGCGTCAAAAGCATGGGTAGCCGTGCCCACTTTGTCCGTGGAGAACGGCTGCATGTGAAACTGGATATCCGGCGTCAGCAATTCTTCACGGGTCTTCAGATAGCCGGTTCCAAGGCTGGCTGCCATGGTCATTGGACCGGTGCGTTTCAACGCATATTCAATCGCAATCCAGGCCTGTTTCCACAGCGAATTGGTTTCGGTGTTGATGGTTGAAGACCGGCATTTGAACACCGGACGTGCCTGCAGGTGGTCCTGCAGGTTTTGGCCGACACCTTTGAGGTTGTGGCGCACATCAACGCCATTGTCAGACAGGTTTTGCCCCGGGCCGATCCCCGACAGCATCAAAATCTGCGGCGACCCTATTGCGCCCGCTGACAGGATAACTTCACACCGGGCGCGGATGGTCTGCTCACCGTCACCACCCACAACAACAATACCGGTGGCATGACCGTCTTCGATCACAACCTGTTTGGTCACCAGGCCGGTCAGGATGGTCAGGTTTTTGCGTTTTCGGTTTGGGGTAATATAAGCCTTGGCCGCAGAACAACGCTGACCCCGGGCGGCGGTCAGTTGAAAATAGCCAACCCCCTCCTGACTTTCACCATTGTAGTCTTCATTATAAGGATATCCTGCGGTCTGGGCGGCTTCTACATAACAGTCGACCGCGCCGCGGCTCAGCCGGGTCGATGAAACGGAAAGAGGACCTGATCCGCCCCTCAACTCGCTGCTGCCACCTTCCCAGCTTTCAGACCGTTTGAAACAGGGCAGAACATCGTCCCAACCCCAGCCATTATTGCCCAGCTGACGCCATTGTTCGTAATCTTCTTTTTGGCCGCGAACGTAAAGCAGGCCGTTAATCGAAGACGAACCGCCAAGAACCCGGCCCCGTGGCCAGTTGATCGAGCGACCGTTAAGTCCCGGATCAGGCTCTGTCTTGTAGGACCAATCCATCTTGGGATTGCCCATGGTTTTGAAATATCCGACGGGAATGTGAATCCAGGGCGACCAGTCGCGACCGCCAGCCTCAACCAGCGCAACCTGATGCTTGCCATTCTCAGAGA
This sequence comes from uncultured Rhizobiaceae group bacterium, assembly GCA_905480295.1. Taxonomy (GTDB): domain Bacteria; phylum Pseudomonadota; class Alphaproteobacteria; order Rhizobiales; family Rhizobiaceae; genus Pseudahrensia. Next base: position 38,102 of record CAJQPW010000235.1, read on the forward strand.
GACGGCTTGCCAAGGCGCAACCCGCAGAGCCGGCGCCAACAATCACAAAATCAAATTCCAATTGGCTCCCTCCGATCGCATCCAACAGACAACCGGATCGGCATCTGAATGAAAAAATCTCATTTTTTGAAGAAATCGTCTAAAGGTCTCTTGACCTACCCCACCAAAAAATGAGACTTTTTGTCTCGATATTTATAAAAACATGCCAGAGGTCATGTTGCAATGCCTGACCGATACTTTTTTCAACGGCACCCAGAAATGTGGACGAACGCCCGATGAGCAATGAAGAACGTGTTGCAACCAATCTGAGGACCCTGCTCATCCTGGAAGCCGTGGCACAGGCCGACGCACCGCTGTCTCCCACCGAAATCAACCGGGAGATCGGATTGCCCAAACAGTCCATCCACCGTTTGTGTCAAACACTGGTCGACGAAGGTTTCCTCATTCGCGATGTGCGCGGAAAGAAATTGCAGCCGGCGCCAAGAACTTTGAAAATCGCACAAGGCCTGTTCGCCTCACGCCAGATCAACATTGCCCGCCATCAGATATTGATGAATGTTTCTGCCGCTACAAAAGAGACCGTCAACTTCGTGGTGCCGGAACTCGACGGCATGACCTATCTCGACCGCGTGGAAACCGATTGGATTTTTCGCATTGAACTGCCGATCGGTTCGCGGGTTCCCTTCCACTGTACCGCCAGCGGCAAATGTTATCTCGCCAGTCTTGATGACAAAACCCGCGCGCTGCTCATCAATACGATTCAGTTCGAGCAGCGCACCCCCAACACCATTACAACCCCTGAACAGTTGCATGAAGAAGTTGAGCAGATTCGCAGCCGTGGTTACGCGATCGACAACGAAGAATTGTTCCGTGGCATGATTGCCCTGGCGGTTCCGGTGCCCGATGCAGACGGGCGATTCTCTGCCGCTCTCGCCTTTCACGGACCAACTCAGCGCCTTAATCGTGATAAACTGATTGAGCACCTGGATACGTTGCGGCAAAATGCGGCAACACTCACCACCCTGCTCGATTAGTTTGACCGGGCCAAATACTGTCGAGGCACCCTTTATGACGAACAGCAAATTTCAGCCGGTATCCGGCTTCGATCTTCCCCGGTTCGCCGGCGTGCCCACATTCATGCGGCTTCCCCATGTGGAGCGCGATAATCCGCTATACAAGGACGTGGATATCGGTCTGGTCGGCGTTCCCTGGGATGGCGGCACCACCAACCGTCCTGGCGCCCGCCACGGGCCGCGACAATTGCGCGACCTGTCCACCATGATCCGTGCTGTGCATCCGGTATCCCATATCAAGCCGTTTGAGTTGTGCAATTGCGCAGATTTAGGAGATGTCTCGCCCAATCCAGCCGACTTGATGGCCAGTTTGGACCGTGTGACTGAATTCTACACCGGGCTGAAGGCCGACGGAATCACACCGATGACAGCGGGCGGAGACCATCTGATTACCCTGCCGATCTTGCGTGGGCTCGCAAAAGACGGTCCGGTTGGCATGATCCATTTTGATGCCCACACCGATCTGTTCAACGAATATTTTGGTGGCACCCGATACACCCATGGAACACCCTTTCGCCGGGCGATTGAGGAAGGGCTGCTGGACCCCAAACGGGTCATTCAGATCGGCATTCGCGGCACCATGTATGACGGCGAGGATATCGAATTTGGCCGCAGTGCGGGTGTCACGATTTTGATGATCGAAGATCTCATGGAACGCGGGTTCAAGGACGTGATGGCCGAGGCACGCGATGTCGTCAAAGACGGGGAAACCTATTGTTCTTTCGACATCGATTTCATCGATCCTTCCTTCGCACCGGGCACGGGTACGCCTGAAATTGGCGGCCCTGATACCTACACCGCCCAGCGTTTGGTCCGCGAAATGCGAGGGGTCAACTTGATTGGTGCTGATCTGGTGGAAGTATCCCCACCCTTTGATGCTTCCGGAGGCACCGCCTGGGTTGGCGTGTCGATCATGTTTGAACTTCTGTGCATGTTGGCTGACAGCCGCCAGCAGCAATAAGTTTTCGAACGGTCAATTATTAGCCGCAATTTTCCTGATGTTGCGTCATGCCGTTGAAATATTCCGATTAAGCTTTCGTTAACCGGTTTTATTGAGCGGCAATTAAGAGCATTTGGTTATCAATTGGTGACCAAAGCTGAATCAATTTGATCTTTGACAGGAGTCCGACCCATGAGTCTGGCCATTTCGACAGCATCCGCTTCTAAACTCGCCATCATAGTTCCCCTGGCTGCCATGTTGGCCATCACGGGATGTGCCAAGAAAAAAGGCCTGCCGGACAACGCCGCTCAGCTGGGCATTGGCGCTGGCAATGCAGCGCCCGGATCATCGCAGGACTTTACAGTCAACGTCGGCGATCGGGTGTTTTTCACCACAGATTCCACTTCGCTGACCGCCGAAGCGCGCCAGATACTGGATAAACAGGCCGTTTGGCTGAACAAATATTCAAACTATCCCATCACCATCGAAGGCCATGCCGACGAGCGGGGGACGCGTGAATATAACCTGGCACTGGGCGCAAGACGCGCTGCCGCTACCCGCGATTATCTTTCCTCACGCGGCGTTCGTCGCGGGCGCATCAAAACCATTTCCTTTGGCAAGGAACGCCCCGTGGCGGTTTGCAACAATATTTCGTGCTGGTCGCAAAACCGCCGGGCCGTCACCGTGCTGAGCGGCGGCAACAGCTGACCATAGAGACGATGAACAAAGCATCTGCAGCACCCCCGCTTTTCGGGACTGGTGCGGATGCAACTTGCTTACAAATTATTGACGTTTGGGGGAACGATGGTCGAATGGCCGCCAAGTCCGCGTATTGGGACTTGCGCAGATGGCAAAATTTGGCCTGAATTGCTGTTAAAATCGACAGTATGAGACGGGGACCACATCATATGAAACGTTTAATCCTGCCAGTGCTGCTTGCCGGGCTGTCGGTGCAATTGGCACCTGCCCATGCTCAGCTCAATCGATCACCAGTTAAATTGCCTGGACTGCTGCACACTGTGCAAACCGATGAATCCTTTCGGATCAACGAGCTGGAAGACAAGGTCCGTCAGCTGAACGGCCAGGTCGAGGAGCTCAATTTCCTGTTGTTGCAGATGCAGGAAAAATTGCGGCGCATGGAAGAAGACAATGAAAGTCGCTTTCAGGAACTCGAAGACAAGCAGGGCAATCTGGGTGAGCGGGACACTCAAACGGACGTTGCCGAGGCCGGGGAAACCAAACGCCTGGAAAAGCCTAAAACGTCTGGACTGGCAGAAAGTCCAGACGCAATACCAGCCGCTGATGCCGCGGATGGAGAGGATGACCAGATTGGTTCACTCACCGATACGCTGACAAAGCCCGCCAAGCCACCAACAGCCTTGGGCACGCTGACGTTCGACAGCAAGGGCAATGTCGTTGATTCAGCACCGCAGGATGCAGAGATTCTCAATGGTCTGCCCGGCCTGTTTAGCGACGGGGTTGATGGCGGCGTAGAAGCCGCAAAATTTGGACCCACCCCGAGTCTGGTACTCGCATCCGGCGTCAACGCCCTGCGTGCACGCCGCTTCAAGTTAGCCGAACAGGCCTTTACCGCACATCTCAAAGCCTGGCCGAAAGACCCCGATGCCGGGAAGGTGAAATTTTACCTGGGTGAGACCTATTTTTGGCAAAAGCAATATTACGAAGCGGCGACCGCTCACCTGGACGCCCATAATAATTATCCAGAAACGGACACGGCAGCGGACAATCTGCTGGCCCTCGGTCTCGCCCTCACCGGTCTGAACCAACGCGAAGTCGCCTGTGCGACCTACGCAGAAGTGCTCAAACAATATCCCGATGCAGAAGCCAGACTGGGTCAGCGGATCAAAAACGAGCAGACATCCACCAAATGCTAGTTTAATTTCCCTGTCGATCGTTTGCGTGCGCCAGTGTATTGCAAGGGGGTGTTAGCCAGTTTCAATCCAACCCGCTGAGGTCCGGTGGTTTTGGCCCCTTGTTGCGAAAAGAGATTTCCGAACGTTTTGCTGAAACCTTCCCTTCCTGATGGCCCGATCTTGATTGCTGTATCCGGTGGCAGCGATTCCGTTGCCCTTTTGCACCGGTTGGCGCGCAGCCATGCCCACAATCGGCTTCACGTCGCAACGGTTGATCACGGCTTGCGGGCAGAATCGGCAATGGAAGCACAAACCGTCAAATCAATGGCAGATGCGCTGCAGCTGCCACATCAGACACTGGTATGGGGTCCACCAGCCAAACCCTCGTCTGCAGAATCGCGGCAAGCCCGATATGAATTGCTGCTGCAACACGCTGACCGATTGGAGGCAAAGACACTGGCACTTGGTCACACGCTGGACGATCAGGCAGAGACCATCTGGATGCGGGCACAACGGCACAAAGTTGCAAGCGATACGCGAGGTCTGTCCGGCATGGCGGAATGGTCAAGCTGCAATCAGATCAAGCTGTGGCGCCCGTTGCTTGCCGACCGGCGGGAAGAGTTGCGCAATGAGTTGCGCCGGTCCGGCATCCACTGGATCGATGATCCAACCAACGAAAACACAGATTATGAACGGGTTCGAATCCGCAACCATTTGACCAGCAATGGTGCGATCGATGCCGAACTGCTTGCACGACTTGCCGGATTGTCCATGCGTTTACGCGGATGGATCAATCATCAGGTGTCAGATGCACTTGATCAATTCGTTACCCGGCAGGAGGAGGATCAATGGCATTTCGCACCATCAGATGACTTGCCGCGATCCACACTCTTGGAAACGTTGTCAGTCTTGATCCTGATCGTAGGAGGATTGGGGCACCGGACACCAACATCAAAGTTTGCCGAACTTGCTGACCATATCCATGCACCAGCGCGTGTTCGCAAGGCTGTCGGGCGGTGTCTTGTGGTCGCAGGTCGGGGCAGCATTTCAGTGGCACGGGAAAACCGCAACATTCCGGAGCTTCCCGACCGCGTTAAATCGCCGCAGACATATGATGGCCGCTATTTGCTGCAACCCAATGCGACAGGGCAGGCCTACACTGCCAAACCATATATTCGGTCCCTGGCAATGTTCCGTGCACAGGCCGATGATCCGGTTCATGCATCGGTGGTAAGACTGTTGAACTCGGGGGCCGTTCAACATAAAGAGAGGTTTTAGGCGTTCTGGGCAGTTACACCTTGGCATCGGCTTGCCGGAGACCTATCTTAAGAGACAACTGGAGTGGGATGGTGTGAATCCCACCAAAATAATTGATGGCCGAAATCGGCTCAACCCGCGGGAAACGTTTTAATGAACTCCAACCTTCGCAACTTCGCTCTATGGGGTTTGATCGCCTTGCTGCTGGTCGCCCTGTTTCAGATGTTCCAGTCACCGTCTGGTCAACAGAAAACGAACGAAATTGCCTATTCGGCCTTTCTGGATGCTGTCGACAAAAGCCGGGTCAAATCCGTCACCATTACCGGCGACCGCATCACGGGATCCTTTACCGATTCCAGCACGCGTTTTGCCACCTATGCGCCTTATGACCCGGAACTGGTGAAACGACTGGAAACCCAGCGCGTTGAAATCACAGTAAAACCGGTGACCGATGGTCGTTCCACCTTCATGGGCATGCTGATCAACTGGCTGCCCCTGCTGTTGCTGATCGGCGTGTGGATTTTCATCATGCGTCAGATGCAGAATGGCCAGGGCAAAGCCATGGGATTTGGCAAGTCAAAGGCTAAATTGCTAACGGAAGCTCAGGGTCGGGTGACCTTTGATGATGTTGCCGGGGTTGATGAAGCCAAGGAAGATCTGGTTGAGATTGTCGACTTTCTGCGGGACCCTCAGAAGTTTCAGCGCCTCGGTGGTAAAATGCCCCATGGTGTGCTTCTCGTTGGCCCTCCCGGCACGGGTAAAACGCTGACCGCGCGAGCTGTTGCAGGTGAGGCCAATGTTCCCTTCTTCACGATTTCCGGTTCTGATTTTGTTGAAATGTTTGTCGGCGTTGGTGCCAGCCGCGTCCGCGACATGTTTGAACAGGCAAAAAAGAACGCACCGTGCATCATTTTCATCGATGAGATTGATGCCGTTGGTCGCCACCGTGGTGCCGGCCTGGGCGGCGGCAATGACGAGCGGGAGCAAACGCTCAACCAGCTGCTCGTTGAAATGGATGGCTTTGAAACCAATGAGGGCATCATTTTGATCGCCGCAACCAACCGACCCGACGTTCTCGACCCGGCGCTGCTGCGTCCCGGTCGTTTTGACCGGCAGGTGGTGGTTTCCAACCCTGACATCATGGGCCGTGAAGCGATCCTTAAAGTGCATGTGAAAAATGTTCCACTCGCCCCCAATGTTGATCTCAAGGTCATCGCCCGCGGCACACCTGGATTCTCCGGCGCCGATCTGATGAACCTCGTCAACGAGGCTGCCCTGCTGGCCGCCCGCCGTGAAAAGCGTCTGGTGACGGCTCAGGAATTTGAAGATGCCAAAGACAAGGTCATGATGGGCGCAGAACGCCGGTCCATGGTGATGTCGGAAGAAGAAAAGCGCAACACCGCCTATCATGAAGCCGGTCATGCGCTGGTTGCCATTTCGGTGCCCTCCTCCCACCCTGTTCACAAGGCGACAATCATCCCACGCGGCCGTGCGCTGGGCATGGTGATGCAATTGCCCGAGCGGGACCAGATCTCGATGTCGTATGAGGAGATGACCTCGCGGCTGGCAGTGATGATGGCTGGACGGGTTGCCGAAGAGCTTACTTTCGGCAAGAAAAACGTAACGTCCGGCGCCCAGTCGGACATCGAACAGGCCACCCGCCTGGCCCGTGCCATGGTGACCCAATGGGGTTATTCCGACAAGTTAGGCAAGGTTTCCTATGGTGAAAACCAGCAGGAAGTCTTCCTTGGTCACTCCGTTGCCCAAACCAAAAACGTCTCGGAAGAAACGGCACAGATCATTGATGAAGAGGTGCGTCGTCTGGTTGACGAAGGTTTTGCCTGGGCCAAGAAAATCCTGACCAAGCGTAAGAAAGACCTCGAAGCACTGGCACAGGGCCTGTTGGAATTTGAAACCCTGACCGGAAGCGAAATTGATGATCTGCTCAGCGGCAAACAGCCCGCGCGCGATCTGGGCGACGATACACCGCCGTCCCGCGGCAGCGCTGTGCCCAAATCAGGCACCAAAACGCCAAAGGGCAAAAAGGGTGACGCAACCGGGGGCATGGAGCCTCAACCGTCCTCGTAGAGCGATTGCAGCTTTTACCCATCGAAAAATAAAGTCGGCGCTCTGTCCTGATCACCATGACAGAGCGCCGATTTACCATTGCCCGGCAGCAACCAGCTTTAAATGACCATCGAGTGTGGTTATACTTGGTCACAAATTGTGACGTGCCAAGCCAGCGGTGATCGGGCTACACCATACTGGAACGGGCGACCTGGCTGAGAAGGCAGGTCATATGAGGGGGTCATGCGGAGCGGACTAATGAACACACAGCGCAAATATTTTGGTACAGATGGCATTCGGGGCTATGCCAATAAATCACCGATGACGGCAGAAACTGCCATGAAAGTCGGCATGGCGGCGGGCGTTGCTTTCAAACGGGGCAATCACCGTCACCGTGTGGTGATCGGCAAGGACACACGCCTGTCGGGATACATGATCGAAAACGCACTTGTTGCCGGTTTCACGGCAGCCGGTATGGACGTATTCCAACTTGGCCCGGTGCCAACCCCGGCTGTTGCCATGCTCACCCGCTCCCTGCGGGCCGATATAGGCGTGATGATTTCCGCCTCGCACAACGCCTACCACGACAATGGAATCAAACTGTTCGGCCCCAACGGGTTTAAGCTGTCGGATCAGATCGAACATGAAATCGAACGTTTGATGGACAAGGACCTGACACGGCAATTGGCCAGCGGCACAAAGATCGGACGCGCAAGCCGTGTCGATGGTGTTCATGACCGCTATATCGAATTCGCCAAGCGTACCCTTCCCAAACAAATGTCACTTGAAGGAATTCGGGTGGCAATCGACTGCGCCAATGGAGCGGCCTACAAGGTTGCACCTGCAGCGTTGTGGGAACTCGGTGCCGACGTTGTGACCATTGGCGCTGAGCCGAATGGTACCAATATCAATGCGGAATGTGGTTCGACCCACACAGCCGCACTGGCCCGCAAGGTCAATGAAGTGCGCGCCGACATCGGCATTGCCTTGGACGGTGATGCAGACCGGGTGATCATCATTGATGAGAACAGCAATGTCGTGGATGGCGATCAGCTGATGGCACTGGTGGCCCAGTCATGGAAAGAACGCGAAACCCTGACCGGTGACGGCATTGTCGCGACGGTTATGTCCAACCTCGGTTTGGAACGGTTTTTGACCGGACAGGGCCTGTCACTGGCTCGCACAGCGGTTGGCGACCGGTACGTTGTCGAGCATATGCGCAAGAACGGCTTTAATGTCGGCGGTGAGCAGTCGGGACACATTGTGCTTTCCGACTATGCAACCACCGGAGATGGATTGATTGCCGCGCTGCAGGTGCTGTCGGTCGTGCAGTCCTGGGACAAGCCGGTAAGTGAAGTCTGTTCCCGCTTCGAGCCAGTGCCTCAGGTATTGAAGAATGTCAGCTTCAAGTCGGGTGAACCGCTGCAGGATAAGCTGGTGATTGAATCAATCGATGATGCCCGCAGTCGCCTCGCTGATTCAGGTCGTCTGGTTATCCGCGCATCGGGAACCGAACCGCTGATCCGGGTGATGGCTGAAGGGGATGATGAAACCCTGGTTCGCGACGTTGTTGACGATATCTGTTCGACACTGCGCAAGGTCGCTGCCTGACGCCTACCGTTCTATCGGATCTGATCGACAAAAATGTCCTGTGGCCGTTGACCCCAACGCCGCACCATTCAGAGCTGCGCCCTAAAAAGCAAATTGACCCTGGCGGCAAAAGGCTAGGCGCTCGCCGTAAATAAGGTTGCCCGCTGCGGAACGATCATATCATCGCCCTTCCGGTAGTCAGCACAGGCAGCAATGACTTCACTGGATATGGCTTCAACGACGTTCTCACCCGCCTGCAAAACCTTTG
>CAJQPW010000236.1 GCA_905480295.1 uncultured Rhizobiaceae group bacterium
CATGATTGTTTCTTCTAACCTGCGCTGCATTTTGGCCCGATAGGGTTCCGCCATGCTTCTCCAGTCAACGTCACTCGCCAGATGGGGCACGGGGGCCAAAACATAAAATGAATCGCAGCCTTTCGGCGCCATGCTGGCGTCAGTGGCGGTAGGCCTGTAGAGATACATGCTGAAATCGTCAGCCAAAACCTTTCGATCAAAGATGTCTTTCAACAGGCCTTCATAACGGGGGCCCATCAAAATCGTATGGTGGTCAACATTGTCAAACTGTCGATTGGTGCCGAAATACCAGATAAACAGGCTCATCGACATATCGGCACGACCCAGACGACCTTGGCTCCAGCGTTTGGGTTTGTGGCCCGGCAATAGCTTCTTGTATGTCCAAATGGAATCAGCATTTGAAACGACCAGGTCAGCAGCAATTTCCTCTCCGTTTTCCAAGCGTACGCCGCACGCCGCTCCATCTTTCAAAACCAGGTTTGCGACGGGTGCATTCAAGCGCAATTGGCCACCTTGTGACGTAATCAGATTGACCATGCCGTTCATCAATGCTCCGGTTCCACCCCAGGCGTAGTGGACACCGAATTGGCGCTCCATATAGGCAATTAAGCTATAGATGGAGGTGACGCGCATCGGATTGCCACCAACAAAAAGCGGATGGAAGCTCAATGCAATTCGCAATTTCTCATTTTTGATGAACTTCGCCACGTGAGCATAAACTGACCGGTCAGCTCGCCGTTTGGCAAGCCAGGGCAGCGCTTTGATCATGGTCCAGAACCTATGGAACGGTTTGACACCCAATTGTTCAAAACCAATTTCGTAGTTGGCCTTGCTGTCTTGCATAAAACGTTCGTAACCGGCGACGTCAGATGGGCTGAATTTTGCTACTTCCGCCCTCATTTCATCCGAGTTGTCATTGCATGTGAAGTAGCTGCCATCATCAAACAATATTCGATAGAATGGATTCATCGCTTTCAGCTGGACATCGTCTTCCAGCTTTTTGCCGCAAAGGGCCCATAACTCTTCCAGAACGAATGGTGCCGTTATTATGGTAGGGCCTGCGTCAAAAACGAACCCATCCTGCTTGAACACCCGTGCCCGACCTCCAGGTCGGTCTAATTTTTCAAGCACCGTTACCCGATATCCCTTGGCACCCAGGCGAATGGCCGCAGCCAGTCCCCCAAACCCGGACCCAATCACCACCGCTTGCGGTTGTTTTGCCGGAACGGCATCGGCCAATTGGATTGGTGGAGTGTGCGTATTCATAGCGACACAGTATGAAGTGTCAAAATAAATATCGCAACCCATTGTAATAAAATTTAGACATTTATGTCATTGGGAAACCGAGGCTGTTTATTCGAACCACGCGATGTCGAAGGTGGATGCCTCACCAAAGCTTTCACCATTCAAAAAGGATCTTTTCATAATGCTCCAAGCAGTAAATGGCATCAGCCAGAGGGGCAGGGGGTCGCTCCAGGCAAAATTGACGTCCGCATCACGCAACATCACCTTCAACTTCTTTGGAAAATCATTACCGCTGAATACAGCCATCTGAGTCTCGGTTAAGCAGGGATAAAACTGCTTCAGCCTTTGTTGGGGTCTGAGTTGTAAGTGGTTCTGCTGTGAAGAATTGGTGATGGCTGTCGCGATTGCCTTGGGTTCAACAAAATGGACACCGCTGGTGACGCGTGGGTTACATTCAATAGCCCTTGGGACGCCGGCTTCGTCTTCAATGAAGTCAAATGAAATAAAGCCTGTATGCTGGGTTTCAGCAACAAATCGACTAACCCATTGTTCGATTGCTTGCTCATGCGGCAAATATTCAAATGCAACTGCTACAGTCCCGGACAAAACAGTGGCCTGATAAACCACGGTTCCAATAGTGCGCCCCTCATGCGTCATTGAAAAGGTGCTTTTGTGCGCTCCGTTTAGCTTGGCTTGCACAACACTTTTGATGCGGAGATGAGCTGGGGGCAGTTTGTCTCCTTTTTGTCGGATTTCCAACCCTTGCCCGGAACATGTGCATATCGGCTTGATGATGTAGTCCTTATCTGCAGCCAGCCTCGTTGCGGCCTCGCTGCCAAGTCGATGGGTCTGTGGCACTGGTAGTCCCATAGACTGCGCCAGATCGATAAAACGCATTTTGTCGTGTAGCAGGCGAATTTGCTGATGCGGCATCGAATAGAGTTTTACATGCTCAGGCAGATTGGCCTCAATCAAAGTCGCATGCAACGCCTCTTCAGATATGGGAACCACCAGGCTGACATTCTCCCGCTCGATGACTTGCAGCAGGTCTGCCAGGTATTGAGATTGGTCATCGTTTGGCGCAGTAACAGCCACACATTTGGCAACGCTATTGGAGACCCGTGAGAGATGCCATCTTGCGGGTTCGGCAATGACAACCCGCCATCCCACTTGATGCAAGGCGCGTGCAATATCCAGGGCCTTTGGAAGGCGTCCCAGGGTGAGAAGAGCAGTTTTCGTCAAGAGCAAAGGTCCAATCCGTAGCGAGCGCCTTCAGGATGTAATTCCCGCACCATGTTTAGCGGCTTCGCGTGCCATTGTTGGGGATTTGCCCGTTCCAGACTGGCTCCGTTCACTCACCGAGCCGCGCCTTTCCCTGCCGCGTCGTTTGAGTTTGCCTTGTTGATAGACGATGATTGACACGCCTGTGAGCAATGGGATGGACCATAGGACGGGACTAAGTGCGGCCTCTGGCATAAAGCGTACAGCGCCAAAAGCGAGGAAGGCCGTATAAACGGATATGCCGGCCCCCACCAAAGCCTTGATGTGCTCCATCAACCAATCAACGGCCCCAGGTTTGTCTCTCATTAGAAACCGCATATTTGTGGCGACGGTTGCAAAGCCGACAAAAGAAATGCCGATCATTAAAAACTGATCGATGATGATGCCGCGCACCAAACAATTAACGGCGGTGACCAAGACAAGCACTTGAAGCACTAAATTGCGCCATTCCCAGTTTTTGCTATGATCACGCTTGTTAATTGCTGCAAGCCATCCAAACCAGGCAAGATTGATGGTCAGCAGCGCGAGATAAAGCATCATCCATCCAAAAATCGATTCAACCAAAGCCACGTCGTTGATTGCTGGATGGGTCGGTAGAGGTGCCATCAGGGTGGAGCTGGAAATGCCCACAGCGATTGTTCCGGTGAGCAACATACAAATGGTAAAGACCCGTCCAAAAAACATGTGCCGGGAGCCACCCTTTTGGGCAAACACGGGAATCCAAAATGCCAGAAGGCCTATAGCGCCGGTCACGATATGACAGGCGACAAGAAAATGAAACGCATTGACAACCACGGTATTTGCACCTCACACGAAGCAAAAATTCCACAGGGGATTGTTCGGTAAAACAGGATCGATAGTCAATAGATTGGACAAATTATTATGTAAGGCTAGATTGACGGTAATTATTTTTTCTTTTGTGCGTCCGCAATGGCACCCTCTTCGATGACTTCTGCATCCTTGTTTATTCCCCCCCGTCCAAAGTCGCTTGGACCTCTGGCAGCGTTGCTCAGGGCAGGCTTCACAGGTGATGGCAATCTGATCGGACTTTTGCCTAAACAGGCCTACAAAATGAAAATCGGCAATCTTGGATATTCGCGCCGATCGATTTTGATTATCAATGATGTCAGCACCATCAGATCGATATTGACAGATCCGACGGATATCTACCCGAAGAATGATTTAATGGTTGGTGCTTTGGCGCCGCTGGTTGGTGATTCAATCTTTGTATCCAGCGGTGACACCTGGCGGCGCCAGCGGTCGATGGTCGCTCCAGCATTTTCCCATATGAAATTGTCGTTGGCTTTTGATTCGATGCTGGCAGCTGTCGATGATTTTCAGGTCAAAATGGACAAGTACGTTGAGGCGGAACAGACCATTTCTCTTGACTTCGCCATGAGCAGTCTAACTGCTGATATTATCTGCCGCACTGTGTTCTCAACGCCGCTTGAGAGCGATGCCGCCCGCAACGTTTTTGATGCTTTCACCATCTTCGAACGGAGCGTTGCCCATGTGGAGATTCGTCGCCTGATCATGGACCCGGCTTGGACAGATATTCCTCAACACGACCATGTCTTGGATGCCTGTCAAAGTATTCGCTCTGAATTGGGCAGGCTGGTTGATGGTCACCTGGAGGACGGTGCGGACTTTGACGACATCGCCATGGACATCATTTTGGCGCGCGACAGCAAGACTGACGAAGGGTTTTCGCGTGAAGAGCTGATCGATCAGTTGGGTGTCTTTTTTCTGGCAGGCCATGAAACAACCGCTAGTGCATTAACATGGGCGTTTTACATTGTCGCAATGCGGCCAGAGATCGTGGCTCGTGTACGCGCGGAGGTCGATCAAATCACCGAAGGGAACCCAATTGGTTTTGAACATATTCGAAAGCTGAATTTTTCCAGGGCGATTTTCAAGGAAGCACTGCGATTATATCCTCCGATAACCTTTATTCCAAGGGTCGCAGCAGAGGCTATAAAGATTGGAAAACGCAAGGTCAAAAAGGGTGCAATGATCATGATTGCACCGTGGGTCATTCATCGTCATCACGATTATTGGCGTGATCCCGATTGTTTTGATCCCGACCGTTTTATGCCTGAACGTGACAACGAAATCATAGACGATGCCTATCTTCCCTTTGGTTTAGGTCCGCGCATTTGTGTTGGTGCAAATTTTGCTACGATCGAGGCAACCTTGATCCTCGCTCGCTTTATCAAGAGCTACGAGTTTAAAATTTTAGAACCAGATAAGGTGCAACCGGTAGCGCGATTGACGACGCGGCCAGCAAAGGAAATTCTAATAAAGCCAAGACACCGGAATTAGCATAAGAACTTTTGCTCAAATGGGACGTTTATCGTTGGTCTTCCGTTTAGTCGTTTAGGGATGAGCAATTGTGACGGTTGGGTCCGCCGTGAAGTGGATTGGCAGACGGGGCACTGAAATCAGTTAGTAATAATTACAGCTTGTCGGAAAACTGACTGCATTCTGGAAGTTGATGCGAACGGCGGCTATAGGCGGTTTCTGCCATTTTCAAATTGAATTGCGACTGGACTTCTTGTCATGAACGAGCGGTAGTGAAGTTGAGTTTTGATCTGAATTGATCCTTCCGCCCGCAGTTTCGGGCTTTGCGTGATAGCACGGGCATTTTTGCCTTGGCCATCGCAACAGGAGACCGAAATGACGACCACCCAGAAAATCAAACAAACACAATCCAAAACACGGGCAAAGCCGGCTAGGCATGCTGCACCGCCCAAACGCTTCACCAAGAAAGAAAAATTGATAAAACTGTTGCGCGCCAAGTCAGGTGTGGACGTCAGCTCGATAAGCCAGAAACTGGACTGGCAGAAGCACACGACCCGCGCAGCACTGACGAAACTGCGCAAGGCCGATTATCAACTGCTGACCATGAAGAAAGCAAATAACAAGCCCACGCGATACAGGATCACAGCAATCCCCCAGGGCACCGAACCAGCCCGGACACAGGCCAAGACCAGTGCCTAATCCGAACCCGGATCGCCATCAGGCCATTTTGGATTGGCAGGAAACATTCG
>CAJQPW010000237.1 GCA_905480295.1 uncultured Rhizobiaceae group bacterium
GCGTGGTGATTGCCGCGGCAAGAATTCCAAGATTTCCTGGACCCAGGTGGAAACCGGTTCCGCGGTAACATGGAAGTACCCAAGCTGTATCCTTCGTGGTGACGGATCGCGTGGGGAGTTCTATTCGATCGCGGTGTCCAACGGCATGCAGCAGGTCGACAGTGGCACGAAGATGCTGCATCTGGGAAAGAACACCACCAGTCGCATCATTTCCAAGGGCATCAGTGCCGGACGCTCTTCCAATACCTATCGCGGGCAGGTGAGTGTTGGCCGCAAGGCCGATACGGCGCGCAATTTCACCCAATGTGACAGCCTGTTGATCGGGGATCAGTGCGGCGCGCATACGGTGCCGTATATCGAGGCTAAAAACAAAGACGCCCAACTGGAGCACGAGGCAACCACGTCGAAAATTTCCGACGACCAGTTGTTCTATTGTCTGCAGCGCGGCATCCCGGAAGAGGAAGCGATTGCCCTGATCGTCAACGGCTTCGTTAAAGAAGTGATTCAGGAACTGCCGATGGAATTTGCGGTGGAAGCGCAAAAACTGATTGGAATTTCACTGGAAGGCTCTGTTGGATAATGAGCAAGCGCTCGATCTTTTCTTCGGTTTGGATGCGAATTCTCATCTTTATCTGGATGATTGTATTTCCAATTGTTTTCGTGGCAATTCCCACGGTTGAGATCTTGCTGGGAGAACGGGAATTTGAACTGATGCCACTTTGGGCATTCGCAATTTGGATCGCTGCACCACTTGTCGTGGCGATTGTGATGAAAAACTGGGGCGGTGGCAGTCAGCGCAACCAATGAACTGAACGTTAGATGCCCATTTGGGTGACAGAAAGATTGAAATGTTAGAAATCAAAGACCTTCACGTGCGCATTGCGGAAGACGAAACTGAAATCATCCGTGGCCTGAACCTGAGTGCTGCTGCTGGAGAAGTGGCGGCCATCATGGGACCCAACGGATCGGGAAAGTCAACACTTTCCTACGTTCTGTCGGGCAAGGAAGACTATGAAGTCACCCAGGGTTCGATCACCTATAACGGCCAGGACCTGTTGGAAATGGATGTTTCGGAACGGGCTGCTGCCGGTGTATTTCTCGCCTTCCAGTACCCGGTGGAAATTCCCGGTGTGCCGACCATGACATTCCTGAAGGAAGCGATGAACGCGCAGCGCAAACAGCGCGATGAGGTCGAACTGACCACACCGGAATTCATCAAACGCGTGCGGGCAGCGGCCGGCGATTTGAAAATCGACTTCAACATGCTGAAACGGCCGGTCAATGTTGGATTCTCTGGTGGTGAGAAGAAGCGGGCAGAAATTCTGCAGATGTCACTGCTTGAGCCTAAATTGTGTGTTCTGGACGAAACCGATTCCGGCCTCGATATCGATGCGCTGAAAGTGGTTTCTGATGGTGTTAATCACCTGCGTGATCCAAACCGCGCCGTGATCGTCATCACCCATTATCAAAGACTGCTGGAGCATATTGTCCCTGACACCGTGCATGTTTTGTCAAAGGGCAAAATCGTCAAATCGGGCGACAAGTCTCTGGCTCTGGAACTGGAAGAAAAAGGCTATGCCGACATTATTGCGGCGGCGGCATAGGTAGCAACCATGACAGCTCATACTCCCCGAATCCTCACCGATGGCGAATCGGCGCTGGTTGACGCGTTTGAAACCGCAGCCACAGGGTCTGACGACCAGCGGCAGGCTGCCGTTGATGCTTTGCGGACAAACGGTCTGCCGACCCGTCGGGTTGAGGCGTTTCATTACACCGACCTGCGCGCGCTGATTAAGGGCAAGCCCCGGCTGGCCGGGCGGCCAGATGATGCCGCGACCAAGCAGGCTGGCGGGGCCTTTCCAAGACTGGTCAAGGATGCGGCAGTGCTGCATTTTTACGATGGTCACCATTTTGACCGGCAGGAGCCGATGCCGGCCGGCGTTGACGTGGTCGCGGATCTTCCCGCGTACACCGTTTCAACAGAGCCGGATCAGGCTGTAGAGTGGATCAATGTTGCCTTTGCCCAAAGCGGGGCACAGATCTCGATTGAACCGGGTGCTCAGGTCGAGCAAACCGTTGGCATCGCCCATGCCCATACCGGTGCTGAAAATACGATTGCCGCCAT
This sequence comes from uncultured Rhizobiaceae group bacterium, assembly GCA_905480295.1. Taxonomy (GTDB): domain Bacteria; phylum Pseudomonadota; class Alphaproteobacteria; order Rhizobiales; family Rhizobiaceae; genus Pseudahrensia. Next base: position 2,126 of record CAJQPW010000237.1, read on the forward strand.
GCGGTGCAACATCGTTGCCGGTGCTGGTTCCTCAAGCCGGTTGATTGACCGTGCCATGGGTCGCGACGGCGTCAATTATCTTCATTCTTCTATGGTTGATCTGACAATCGAAGACGGTGCGAAAGTCGATTATGTGCTGTCGATCGAAGAAGGTGATGCAGCACAGCGTCTGGCCCGTCTTGCGGTGAACCTCGGCAAGGACGCGGTGCTTAATCTGTTTATCCTCAATGTCGGCGGTAAACTGGTGCGGCAGGAAATTGATTTCCAGGTTCGCGGCGAAGGTGCATCGCTGAACATATCCGGTGTCAACCTGATTGGTGGTGAAGCCCATATCGATGTGACATCGACCATCACCCATCACGTGGCCCACACAGACGCGACCGAAACCTTCCGCAACGTGGCGACAGGCCGGGGTCGCGGTGTGTTTCAGGGGCAGATCAATGTGCGTCAGGCGGCGCAGCTCACCGATGCCCGCATGGCCTGCAATACGCTCTTGCTGTCGGACGATTGTGATTTCTCCGCCAAGCCGGAGCTGGAAATCTTTGCCGATGACGTGCAGTGCGCCCACGGGGCCACCGTCACCGATCTGGAAGACAGCTATATGTTCTACCTGATGGCGCGGGGCATATCTGAAACCAGAGCGCGGCAGATGTTGATCAAGGCCTTTGTGGCCGAGATTGTTGAAGAACTGGACGATGATGATCTTGTTGAGTCCCTTGAAGCGCGCATCGACGCGTGGATGGAGACCCATGTCTGATCTGCCGGTGAGCCTGGATCACTGTGTAATCCATGTTTCTGACTGGGAAACGGCGCGGGATTTCTACACCCGTGTCATGGGTGCCGAAGCCGTGCCGGTGGATGCGGGCTACGTGTTCAGGTGGCAGGACCGGCAGTTGAACTGCCACGGACCAGACAAATTTGCCGAACCAAAGGCCAGGCTCCCCGTGCAACCGGGCAACAGTGATTTGTGTTTCTGCTGGAAGGGCCCGATTGCCGATGCGCAACGTCACCTTTCCGAGCAGGGAATTGAGATCGAAATGGGCCCGGTCCAGCGTTTTGGCGGGCAGGGGGTTGGCACCAGCTTATATTTTCGCGATCCCGACGGATCGCTGATGGAGTTCATTGGTTATGACGACTGACACGTATAATATTGACGCCATACGGGCTGATTTTCCCATTCTCCATCGTGAGGTACACGGCAAACCGCTGGTTTATCTCGACAATGGTGCATCGGCCCAGAAACCACAGGCGGTGATCGATTCCGTCAGCCTCGCTTACAGCAATGAATATGCCAATGTTCACCGCGGGCTGCACTATCTGTCCAATGCGGCGACCGATGCCTATGAAGCTGCGCGGGGAAAGGTGCGTCGTTTTCTCAATGCGCCCAGCGATGACACGATTGTATTTACCGGTGGAACCACCGAGGCCATCAACCTGGTAGCCTATGGTCATGCCATGCCCAATCTCGGTGAAGGTGATGAAATCGTGCTGTCGATCATGGAGCATCATTCCAACATCGTGCCCTGGCATTTTTTGCGTGAGCGGCAGGGTGTTAAACTGGTCTGGGTGGATTGTGATGAAGACGGCGGACTGTCGCTGGAGGCGGTGGAAGCTGCCTGCACCGAGCGCACCAAGCTGATTGCCATCACCCATATGTCAAACGTTACGGGCACGGTTCTGCCGGTCAAAGACATCTGCACCATGGCCCATGCGCGCGGCATCAAGGTGATGATTGACGGATCACAGGGTGCGGTGCACATGCCCGTTGATGTGCAGGATATCGGGTGTGACTTCTACTGCATCACCGGTCACAAACTCTACGGCCCTTCCGGCATCGGCGTGCTGTACGGCACAAAAGAGGCGTTGGACGCGATGCAGCCGTTTCAGGGTGGTGGCGAGATGATTCTCGATGTGACCCTCGATGATGTCACCTACAACGAGCCACCCCATCGCTTCGAGGCGGGTACACCGCCCATCGTGCAGGCGATCGGACTGGGGGCTGCGCTGGACTATATGGAAGCCATTGGCCGCGGTAACATTGCCGATCACGAAGCCGACCTGCGCGACTATGCCCGTCAGCGGTTAAGGGAAATCAACGCTCTGCGGATCATTGGTGATACCCAGGACAAAGGCGCGATTTTCTCCTTTGAGCTTGAAGGCATTCACGCCCATGACGTATCGATGGTGATCGATCGTTCTGGTGTCGCTGTCCGGGCCGGTACCCATTGTGCGCAACCATTGTTGACCCGATTTGGTGTTACCTCTACCTGCCGGGCGAGTTTTGGCCTATATAATACACGTGCTGAAGTCGATGTGCTGGTGGAAGCGCTTGAAAAAGCAAGAAAGTTTTTCTCATGACTGAACAGAACCTGTCTGCAGCTGATATGGAAACCGGGCCTAATGCGGCCGCGATTGGCGAAAATACGCCCAGTTCAATTGCTCCCGAAGAGCTGGACCGGCTGACCACGGACATAATCGCGGCGTTGAAAACCGTTTATGATCCGGAGATTCCTTCCGATATCTATGAAATCGGCCTGATCTATCGCATCGACATGGACGACAACCGTTTGGTCGACATCGATATGACGCTGACCGCACCGGGTTGCCCGGTAGCAGGTGAAATGCCGATCTGGGTGGAAAATGCCGTTTCAACCGTGGAGGGTGTCTCCGGCGTGACCGTCAATATGGTGTTTGATCCGCCCTGGACGCCCGAGCGGCTGAGCGAAGAGGCGCAAATCGCGCTTGGCTGGTATGTTTAGGGTTCATAGATAGGTAGATTGTAAACACAGTCCTGCACGCCTATCTTCAGTGCAGTCAAATTGGAGTGAATCATGAGCCGCTTTGCCATCGTTACGCTTACAGATGCCGCTGTCGAGCGGGTTTCCGACATCGTTTCCAATGCGGATTCGGATGCATTGGGCATTCGTGTCGGCGTTAAAAATGGCGGCTGTGCGGGCATGGAATATACCGTTGATCTGGTCACCGAAGCCAATGCAGCAGACGACCGGGTCGAAGCCGGTGATCATGCCGTGTTTATCGCACCAGAGGCCGTATTGTTCCTGTTGGGTACCCAGATGGACTATGAAGTGACCAAGCTGCGTACCGGGTTTGTCTTCAACAATCCCAATCAGACCTCCGCCTGCGGCTGCGGCGAAAGCGTTACGCTGGTGCCCGCTTCTCCTGCGTCCCTAGAAAACGCCTGAGGGCTGAGGCCGGGTCGATGGCTTTCATAGGCTGGATCATCATCGGCGGATTGGCGGGATGGGTCGCTGAGCGGATCATGCAGGCCGATCATGGAATTTTTACCAATATATTCATAGGCATGCTCGGCGCTGTTGTTGGCGGCTGGGTTTTTGGTGCACTCGGATTGGCGCTGCATGGCGGGTTCCTCGGTTCGCTGATTACCGCCGCTGCCGGTGCCTGCATCATCATTTGGATCTATCGCGCGATCCGCAACAAGGAACAGGGACGTCCTGTTGACCCGATCATGCCACCACGTCGCGACAATAACGACGATTTTACAGGGATGAATTGAGCCCCATGGTCACGCTTCTCGATACGCTGAAAGACCAGCGACCACGCCACCCGGAGAAACAGCATCGTCCGGATCAGCCCGTTTTGAAAAAACCGGATTGGATTCGCGTGCGCGCGTCTTCATCGCCGGTTTTCAACGAAACCCGGAACATTGTGAAGGAAAACAACCTCGTCACGGTGTGTGAAGAGGCAGGTTGCCCAAACATTGGTGAATGCTGGTCAAAAAAACACGCGACAATGATGATCATGGGCGACACCTGCACCCGTGCCTGCGCCTTTTGTAATGTGCGCACCGGCAAGCCTGACGCACTGGATGGTGATGAACCCCGCAATGTGGCGAACGCAGTGGCCAAGCTTGACCTCAATCATGTTGTCATCACGTCGGTTGACCGGGACGATCTCGATGATGGTGGCGCGCGTCATATCGCTGATACGATCCTGGCAATCCGTGCTGAATCACCGCGCACGACGATCGAAGTTTTGACACCGGATTTTTTGCGTAAAAACGGTGCGTTAGAGATTGTTGTTGAAGCAAAACCTGATGTTTTCAATCACAATATTGAAACGGTTCCCGGCCGTTATCTGACGGTTCGCCCCGGCGCCCGTTATTATCATTCTCTGCGCCTGCTCGAACGGGTCAAGGAACTTGATCCAACCATGTTCACCAAGTCCGGCTTGATGGTCGGTTTTGGCGAAAGCCGCAATGAAGTGTTGCAACTGATGGATGATTTGCGGATGGCCAACGTAGATTTTCTAACCATCGGCCAATATTTGCAGCCAACGAAGAAACATCACCGTATTGAAGAATTTATCACCCCTGACACGTTCAAGTCCTATGAAACGGCGGCCTATTCGAAGGGCTTCCTGCTGGTGTCATCCAGTCCGCTGACCCGGTCTTCATACCATGCTGATGAGGACTTTGCCCGCCTGCGGAAGGCGCGTGAGCAGCAGCTGGCCACCCATTGATGATGGTTTGACGTGCCGCATTTTGAAAAAATTCATCCGGTGCGGCATGCCGCCACCGACATGTTTGACCTCGTGGCAGACATCGAGGCCTATCCGGAATTTGTGCCCCTCTGTCAGGCCCTGACCATTCGCTCCGTTCGGGAGAAGGCCAATCGGGAAATCAAGATCGCGGATATGACGGCAGGTTACAAATCCATTCGTGAAAGCTTCACCTGCCAGGTTGTTCTAACGCCGGCAGAAAACAAGATCCTCGCCAGCTACATTGATGGCCCCTTTAAGTATCTGGAAAACAAGTGGTTTTTCGAAGCGGTCAGTGCCGAGGCCAGCAACGTGCATTTTGTGCTGGACTATGAATTCAAGAGCCGGGCTCTGGCCTTGCTGATGGGGTCGATGTTTGACCGCGCCTTTGCCCACTTCACCCAGGCTTTTGAAGAGCGTGCAGACGCACTGTATGGGAAAAAATGATTGTATTGATACAGTCGGGTCCGTTTGCCGGACCGACAGCGTTTAACTCATTTGGTCCAGCAGCATTTGCAGCGCAACTTCTACCGTACGCCGACGGATCTGGTCGCGCCCTGTAATGCCTTCGTCGGCAAAGCTGCATTCTTTGACCGTTGCAAGCCCGTCAAGGGACTGCGCAGCGATATAGACCAGGCCAACCGGCTTTTCGACTGTGCCTCCGCCAGGACCGGCGACCCCGGTGACCGCGACGGCACATTGGGAGCGGGAATTGGCCAGCGCACCGGCCACCATGGCCCGGGCGACTGTTGCAGATACGGCGCCCTTGGCCTCTATCATTTCGGCGGGAACCTGCAGCATTTCCGCTTTGGCTTCGTTGGAATAGGTGACAAAGCCACGATCAACCACCGCCGATGAGCCTGCAACATCCGTCAGTGCTGCGGAGATCAGGCCTCCGGTGCAGGACTCAGCTGTTGTCACTTTCAAGTTGAGTTCGGTTCCCCGCGCAACAACCTGCGATGCCAATTCGATACTCATTCTGGTGTCCTCATAACCACGGTGGCCGTCGAAAGCGCTACCATACCCTCGTTTCGGCCAACAAATCCAATGCGTTCATTGGTGGTGGCCTTGATGCTGATGCGGCCGATATCGACACCCGAAATGGTGCTGATGGCCTGACGCATGGCGTCGCGGTGCGGTGCAATCTTTGGTGCTTCGCATACCAGCGTGACATCCATATGTGTGATTGTTCCTCCCGCATCGCGAACCCGAGATACTGCATGGTGCAGAAATTGATCGGACCGGGCATCCCGCCATGCCTCGTCGCTGGGTGGGAAATGGGAGCCGATATCCCCGTCAGCAATTGTGGCCAGCAGGGCATCCGTCAGCGCGTGCAGCCCCACATCGGCGTCTGAATGACCGCTGAGAGACCGGTCATGGGGCAGTTCAACCCCACACAGCCAGATTTGGTTTCCCGCAACCAGTTGGTGCGTGTCGTAACCATGGCCCACGCGAACATCCGGAACCATCATCGCCAGTTTCTCTCTGGCCTGCTGAAAATCGGCCCTTGTTGTCAATTTGGTGTTGTGTGGTGTGCCTTCAACCAGAACCGGATTGATGTCCGCCCATTCGGCAATGGATGCATCGTCGGTAAATTCCAGCGCAGAAGCTTCGGCGTGCTGCTCCACAGCCAGATGTGCGCTGCTGATGGCGTCATAGGCAAAGCCCTGTGGCGTTTGAGCGGTAAACAGGTTTCGCCGCGGAACGGTTTCTTCCACGTTTCCCTCAGCGTCCGCACGCTTCAGCGTGTCGGCAAGTGCCAGAGCGGGGATCACAGCGGCATTATTGTCCAGGCCATCAATGACCCGTGAAATCAGGTTCTGGCTGACGAATGGGCGCGCCGCGTCGTGGATCAGCACCTTGTCGGGCCGCTCACCCTGCAGCGCCCGCAGACCGGCCAGCACCGACTGTTGGCGGGTTGCTCCGCCGATTACAGGTGTGAGCAGTTTTTCCTCAGATAAACCCAGGGCATCGTAAAGCGGTCGATCATCGGCGTGAATGACCACCAGTACTGTTGCAATTTCAGGGTGGTCACAAAACGGTTGCAGGGCCCGCGCCAGCACCGCACGACCCTCCAGGATTCGATATTGTTTGGGGCCATCGGCCAGTCCCGCCCGCTCGCCGCGACCTGCTGCTACGATTATGGCGCAGATGTTGGATTTGTGATTTTTCATCGTCTGGATTTCGCACGACGGTTGGATTGTCGCAATAGTCGGCCTTGCGCTTTTCTGTGTGTGTGCTTAGAAAAGCGCCATGTCCAAAGATTGCCCAAATAATACGCATTCATCGCTTTCGATCGGCGATCTGGGTTTGCGCAACCGCGCTTTTCTGGCCCCGATGTCCGGCGTGTCGGATGTTCCCTTTCGGCAATTGGCCTGGGAATTTGGGGCCGGCATGGTGGTATCGGAAATGGTTGCCAGCGAAGCCTTGACCACCGGTCAAACCGAAATGCAGTTGAAAGCGGAAGCTGCGGGATTGCCGGTACACATCGTGCAACTGGCCGGCCGTCAGCCCCAATGGATGGCTGAAGCCACCCGCCTGGCGGAACAGGCCGGCGCGAGTGTTATCGATATCAATATGGGGTGTCCGGCAAAACGCGTGACATCGGGCTATTCAGGCTCGGCTCTGATGCGGGATATTGATCACGCCATGACCCTGATCGATGCGGTGCTGGAGGCAACGCATCTGCCGGTAACCCTCAAAATGCGGCTGGGTTGGGACGAAAATTCATTGAATGCGCCGGAACTGGCCCAACGGGCCCAACGCGCCGGAGTTTCGATGGTAACGGTGCATGCACGAACCCGAAATCAGTTTTACAAGGGTGAGGCCGATTGGACGAAGGTCGCGCCGGTTCGTGAAGAATTGTCGATTCCCCTGATCGTGAACGGGGATATTGCCGATCTCACTTCAGCTCTTGCTGCGCAACAGGCCTGTGGTGCTGATGGTGTCATGATTGGCCGCGCCAGCTATGGTGCCCCGTGGTTGCCGGGCCAGATCGGTGCGGCTTTGGCCGGGGATGAGGTTCCTGCAACGCCGGTTGCTGATGCGCTTGTAGAGCTCGTTTCACGCCATTATGAGAAAATCCTATCCTTTTATGGTGTTGAGCTTGGCATGCGCAACGCGCGCAAACATCTTGACTGGTATTGCGGCCATCTCGCACAGACAACCGATCTGGCCGCGCTGCGACGCAGCATGTTGACGAGCCGCGATCCAAAGGCTGTTCTTTCATTGATCCCGTCTGTTTACGGGCGGGAATCTGCGTCAAAGGTTGCAGCGTGATGGTGACGCAGGAACAAAAGGCGGTTGCCGGATTGCCGGTATTTGCTCTTAACGCCCTGCCGCACCCGGTGTTCATGATCGCGCCCGATGGCAAGTTCAGCTTTGTCAACGCGGCGGCTGAAGCCTTTTTTCAATCCAGCTTTACGGTTCTCAAAAACCGGCATTTCAGCTGGTTTTTGCCCGATGGCAGCCCGATGCGAACATTGGTCGAACAGGTCCAGATCAGCGGATCACCAATCAGCGAATACAAGGTCGATGTATCATCACCCCGTTTGGGGGAGGAACGCTGGGTCGATGTGTATGTCGCGCCGGTGCTCGAATACCCGGAAAGCGTTGTGGTGTTGTTGCAGGTTCGTTCAATGGCGGACACTTTGGACAAGCAACTGACCCACCGGGGCGCAGCACGAACGGTTACCGGCCTGGCCTCGATGCTCGCCCATGAAATCAAGAACCCGCTTTCGGGCATTCGTGGTGCAGCGCAGTTGCTTGAAGCCAATGGGGATGAGGATGACCGGACGCTGACCCGTCTGATCACCGACGAAACAGACCGGATTGTCAGACTGGTCGACCGTATGGAAGTGTTTTCCGACGAACGGCCGATTGAACGGGATCCGGTCAATGTTCATGCCGTTCTTGAGCATGTCAAAAACGTTGCCCGTTCTGGATTTGCCCAGAATGTAAAAATCATCGAACAATACGACCCCTCACTGCCCCCCGTGCTGGGGAACCGGGATCAGCTGGTGCAGGTTTTTCTGAACCTGATCAAAAATGCCTGTGAAGCTCTGGGTGATCGACCCGACGCGCAGGTTACGCTGAAAACGGCTTACCGTCCCGGTATGAGCGTCGCGGCACAGGGATCGCGTGAACGGATTTCCCTGCCGATTTCGTTGACCGTCTCCGACAA
>CAJQPW010000238.1 GCA_905480295.1 uncultured Rhizobiaceae group bacterium
TGCATCTGTAAGCGATTCGCCAACTTCGACCATGCCGCCGGGCATCGCCCACGTTCCCTGAAAGGGCGAAGCGCTGCGTTTGGCCAGCAGAATCCGATCATCGCGCCAGATGGCTGTGCAGGCGCCCAACAGGGGCGAGGCTGGATAGTGACGAGTAGACATGTCTCCGCATAACGTGCAAAACGCGGTAATCCAAGGTGTGTGGTAGGGAGAATTCCAGAAATGTGCGGCCGTTTTGGGTTGGAAGCGTCCTGGCAGGAATTGTTTGACTACTTCGATCTGGTTGGATCCAGGCAACTCGGTGAATCGATGCCACCGCGCTACAACATTGCGCCGACCCAACCCATTGTGACGGTGAGCATTGGAGTTGGAGGTTCTCGCGAAGGGCAGCTTGTTCGCTGGGGACTGGTGCCGTCCTGGGTCAAAGATCCCAAAGACTTCTCGCTGCTTGTTAATGCTCGCGCTGAAACTGCCATTGATAAGCCAACGTTTCGAAATGCCATGCGGCATCGCCGGGTGCTGATCCCGGCCAGCGGATTTTACGAATGGCAGCGATATGGCAAGGGGGAGCCAAGCCAACCCTATTGGGTGCGGCCACGAGACGGTGGAATGGTTTGCTTTGGCGGATTGGTGGAAACCTGGTGCGACCCCAACGGCAGCGAGATCGACACCGGCTGCATCATTTCAACCGCGGCAAACGAGAGTTTTGCCCCTATCCATCATCGACTGCCCCTGGTCATCCAGCCGGATGACTTTGATCGCTGGCTGGACTGTCGGACTCAGGAGCCGCGAGATTTGGTGGATCTGATGACTCCCGTCGACGATGAATATTTTGAATGCATTCCGGTGAGTACTGATGTAAATAAAGTTGCAAATACGGGACGTTACCTTCAAAATGCTATCGAAATCAAAAGTCCTGCGAAGACAAAGCCACGTGAAAATGAACAATATTCTATGTTTTAGTGCGGGATGACATATTTCCCGGCACTTGAAGGCTTTTTGCTTGGCGGCGGCCTGATCATCGCGATCGGTGCGCAAAACGCATTTATCCTGCGGCAAGGCTTGTTGCGTCAGCATGTGTTCATCCTGTGTCTGATTGCTTCGGTGTCAGATGCAGCGTTGATTGTGCTTGGGGTTGCGGGCATGGGACGCCTGGTCCAGAGCCACCCGGACGTGCTGTTTTATGTAACCTTGTTTGGGGCAGCTTTCCTGTTTGTCTACGCGGTGTTGGCCGCGCATCGAGCGATACGCGCCCAAGGCTTGAAACCGACCAAAAACGGTGTAGGTGATTTGCGACGCGCCTTGTCCATACTGCTGGCCTTCACTTTCCTCAATCCCCATGTCTATCTCGATACGATTGTGCTGCTGGGTGGAATTTCCGGTCAATATTCGGGCATGCAGCGGGTGATATTCGCGTTGGGCGCGTCCAGTGCATCCTTTGTCTGGTTTTTCCTGCTGGGATATGGCGCGCAACGACTGGCACCATTTTTTGCCAAACCGGCGGCATGGCGTGCCCTCGACGGCTTGATAGCCGTTATCATGGCGGTGCTGTCAATTTCGCTGCTTTTGCGCGCATTTGCATGACGCCCTTGACCGGCGCTTAATATGCGGTGATAACGCGGGCATGAGAAATTCTAACGCCATTTCGGTTCCTGCCATCGCACCAGCGATTTGCATTTGCCCGATTATTTGTAGCTAGCGCACACCGCTGGCCTGGCCGTTCCCGTCTCTTCATCAAGTTTACGAACGTTCAAGCCAGCAGGGCGCAACGCTGTTTGAACGACGTGAATTTGAATGGATGAAAACCGGTGACCCAACCCGAACTCTACAACACGCTGAGCCGTTCCAAGCAGGCGTTTGAACCGATCGATGCTGATAATGTGCGCATGTATGTTTGCGGTCCGACGGTCTATGACTTTGCCCATATCGGCAATGCCCGACCGGTCATCGTGTTTGATGTGCTATACCGTCTGCTGCAGCTCATCTACGGCACTGATCATGTCACCTATGCGCGCAATATCACCGATGTTGATGACAAGATTAATGCCCGCGCCAACCGGGACTTTCCAGGGTTGCCGCTGAACGAAGCGATCAGAAAAGTGACCGAAAAGACGGCCAATCAGTTCCAGTCAGATATGAAGGAACTGGGCTGCCTTGAGCCGGATCATCAACCGCGTGCCACCGAGTTCATTACTGAAATGGTATCGATGATCGAAGTGCTGATGGACAAGCAACACGCCTATGTCGCGACGGGCACACAGGGCAGGGAAATCCTGTTTCGTGTTGATTCAATGCCCGACTATGGCGCGCTTTCCAATCGCAATCTGGCCGACCAGCAGGCTGGTGCCCGGGTCGCGGTCGAAGATCATAAGGAAAATCCAGGTGACTTTGTGCTCTGGAAAGAAAGCAATGCCAGCGAGCCGGGCTGGGACGGCAAGTTTCACGGTCAGGTCATTCACGGCAGACCGGGCTGGCATATCGAGTGCTCCGCCATGGCCAAGGCCTATCTTGGTGAAGTTTTTGATATTCATGGCGGAGGACTGGATCTGATTTTCCCCCACCACGAAAATGAAATTGCCCAGTCCCGTTGCTGCCACGGCAATGATCGGATGGCGAACATCTGGATGCATAATGGGTTTCTGCAGGTCGAAGGCCAGAAAATGTCGAAGAGTGTCGGCAATTTTCACACTGTCAATGAGGTTTTGGAAACTGATAAGGTTGGCGGTCGATCCTGGCCCGGTGCTGTAGTCCGTGTGGCGATGCTGATGACTCACTACCGAGAGCCGATAGACTTTTCTGTCAGTCGACTGGAACAGGCCGAAAATATTTATCGAAAACTGTCCCGGCTTGCCAGCGAGGCCGCATCGGCAGCGGCTGTCGCCAACCAGACACATGCATCTGCGGTAGACGCTGCACAAAGTCCGGTATTGGCTGCGCTATTGGATGACCTCAATACGCCTCTGGCCATTCAGGAACTGCAAAGACTGGGGGGGGCGATAGGTTCGAATTCAGACGCTGCAGCCGACTATCTGGCAGGCATGGACCTTATCGGTTTTGCTGTTCCCGATAGCCAATCGTCATCGGTTTCTGAAACTGACGTCGAATCCGCAATCAAAGAACGATTGGCCTTTATCGCTGCAAAGAACTGGGCCGAGGCTGACCGAATTCGTGATGACCTTCTTGATGAAGGCATCCAGCTAAAGGATTCAAAGGATTCACAATCCGGCGAAAGAGTGACCACATGGGAGATTGTCCGATGACCAGTGGTGGATGTCAGTGCGGTGCCGTGCGTTACCGGGCGGAACGGATCGATAAGCCGTCGGTCTGCCATTGCCGGATGTGTCAGAAAGCCTTTGGCAACTTCTTCGCGCCATTGGCGACAACCCATGGTCTGGAATGGACCCGCGGCGCGCCAAAATGGTTCGACAGTTCCAACAAGGTAAGACGAGGGTTTTGCGGTGATTGCGGAACGCCTCTGACCTATGACTATGGCAGCAATATTGAAATCGCCATTGCGACGCTTGATGATCCGTCTGCGCTTCCTCCGCTGGTGCATGTCAACGTGGCTGACAAGATTGACTACGTGGATCATTTGCATCAGCTGCCCGTGCGCGAAAACGCAGCCACGGCAGCAGCCTTTATTGCTTCGATAGAAACCTATCAACACCCTGACCACGACACTGATTCCTGGCCCAATGAGAAATCAAAATGAGCAAACAACGCATCACTCTTTTCGACACCACTTTACGTGACGGTGCCCAGACACCGGGCATCGATTTCTCGGTTGAAGACAAGATCGCAATTACGGCGATG
>CAJQPW010000239.1 GCA_905480295.1 uncultured Rhizobiaceae group bacterium
CATGCAGTTCTTGCAGGGCAAATCCATCCAGCAGGAATTCTGCCATCTGTTGAATGCGCTGATCGACAGTGCCAAACAGGTCGTCGTGGCGGCTGACCGCCCACCCTCCCAACTGGAATCCCTCGATGCACGTGTCCGCTCACGGCTGCAAGGCGGCGTGGCCCTTGAGGTAAAATCGCCCGATCTTGAAATGCGCCAGACCATGCTGGATCTGCGTTACAGATATGCCCAGCAGGACGACCCCAAACTGGATATCCCCGCCGACATTCTCAGTTTTGTGGCTGGCAAGGTCGCGTCTTCTGGCCGTGATCTGGAAGGTGCGTTTAATCAGCTGCTGATTCAGCATCGCTTCTCCGAAGGTCCCGTTGACATCGAAGCCATTGAAAAAATGCTCGGTCATCTGGTCCAGTCCGGGGAACAAAAGCGCGTTCGCATCGAAGACATTCAGAAAGTGGCAGCACGCCATTACAATGTTTCAAAGAACGATCTGCTGTCCAATCGCCGGACCCGTGTGATCGTCCGTCCACGGCAGATTGCCATGTATCTGTCAAAAATACTGACCCCGCGGTCGCTTCCCGAGATTGGTCGCCGCTTTGGTGGACGGGATCATACAACGGTGTTGCATGCGGTGCGAAAGATTGAGAGCCTGTTGAAGGAAGATGATAAACTGGCCCACGAAATCGAGCTGTTGAAACGTTTGATTCACGAAATGGGTCAGTAGCTTATTGCAACTTTCTCTTTCAGTTTCAAAATTTGTGGGTCACGGCTCCCCCGGCCTTGAATCCTAGCTGCACTTCCGCCATTTTGAATGGCCGACGGGACTTGCAAGGCCGCCCTTTGATGTGGCCTAATTGCACGTCTTTTCTACTCTACTCAGCCGGACCGTCCAACGCGTTAAACCGGTGAATAATATCGGAAACCGAGGCCATGCGGGTTACACTTGAACGATCCAATCTTCTGAAATCTCTCAACCACGTTCAGCGTGTTGTTGAGCGCCGCAATACAATCCCCATTTTATCAAATGTTCTGTTGAAGGCCGACGGGGATGTCTTGACCCTGAAGGCAACGGATCTTGATCTTGAAGTGACCGAAACGACTCCGGCGGCGGTGGAACAGTCGGGAGCAACAACCGTTCCGGCCCATATGCTATACGACATTGTGCGTAAATTGCCGGATGGCGCTGAAGTCATGATGGCCGTAACCGGTGACAATGGTCTTTCGTTGATTTCCGGGCGTTCCCAGTTTCGTCTGCAAATGTTGCCTGAAAGCGATTTTCCAGATCTGACGGCCGGTGAGTTCAGCCACACTTTCCGGATGGCCTGCACGGATTTCAAGAACCTGATCGACCGGACCCAGTTTGCCATTTCCACGGAAGAGACCCGTTACTATCTCAACGGAATCTATTTTCACACCACCGATGACAACGGCACGACCATGCTGCGCGCTGTTGCCACCGATGGTCACCGACTGGCACAGGCGCAGACGGAGGCTCCCGATGGGTCGCAGGGCATGCCAGGCATTATCGTACCGCGCAAAGCGGTGGGGGAAGTACAGAAATTGCTGGAAGACCCGGATGCTTCAGTGACCATCGAATTGTCGGACACTAAGATTCGGTTCACCGTTGGTCAGATTATCATGACGTCCAAACTGATCGATGGCACGTTCCCTGACTACAACCGTGTCATTCCTGCAGCCAATGACAAGGAGCTGGTGCTTGATAGGGCAACGTTTGCCGCAGCCGTAGATCGGGTCTCCACGATATCGTCAGACCGGGGCCGGGCCGTAAAACTGTCGCTGACCGAGGGCCAGCTTGTGTTGTCAGTCAACAACCCTGATTCCGGTTCGGCAGAAGAAGAAATTGCCGTCGGATATGGTTCCGATCCGCTCGATATCGGATTCAACTCTCGCTATCTGCTGGACATCACCAACCAGCTTTCGGCCGATGAAACCACATTCATGCTTGCCGATCCCGGTTCGCCAACGCTGATCAGGGAACAGGGTCAGGCCGGCGCCTTGTATGTGCTGATGCCGATGCGCGTCTGATACGGCCGTTGGAGGGCAAGGAGTCACCATTCGGCGATCGCCCGGCGACACCCGTTTGGGTTGAAAGTCTCAAACTCAATCACTACCGGAATTATTCCGGCCTGAAGCTGGAACTCGATCAGCGTCACGTGGTGCTGACCGGTGAAAACGGTGCTGGCAAGACCAATCTGCTGGAAGCCATTTCCTTCCTGTCACCTGGTCGTGGTCTGCGCCGGGCAGCCTATGACAAGGTTGCGCAGCAATTGTCCCAGGAAGCATTGCCAAACAGTGATCCGCAGGCTGGCACATGGGCCGTTCATGTATCGATGCAGGGGGCCGAAGGACCCGTTGATATCGGAACGGGTCTGCAGGCCGGACCAAATGGCGTCGAACCCCAACGCAAAGTGCACATCAACGGAGCCGCCAGTCGGTCCGCAGATGCCTTGCTGGAACATGCCCGCATCCTGTGGCTGACGCCCAATATGGATGGGTTGTTTACCGGCCCGGCAGCCGATCGTCGCCGTTTTCTCGATCGGATGGTGCTGGCCATAGATCCCGGCCACGGCCGTCGTGTCGCCGAATTTGAAAAGGCGATGCGCGGACGTAACAAATTGCTGGAAAGTGGGTCTGCCGACGACACCTGGTTAAGCGCCATCGAAGCCCAGATGGCCGAATTTGGGGTCGCAATCGCCTTTGCCCGCGGTGAATTGATCTCATTGCTGCGCGGCATCATTGCCCGCGGACCAAGCGGTCCCAATGCCGTGTTTCCCAATGCCGATCTTTCCCTTCAAGGGACCCTTGAGGACCTTCTCGTCGAAGGGGCAGCTGTCGATCTTGAAGACAATTTCAGAGCACATCTTGCCCGCAACCGGCCTCGCGACCGGGCCGCCGGGCGCACCCTGGAAGGCCCCCATAGAAGCAATCTTTCCGTGCGCCACGGGCCGAAGAACATGGAAGCCGCGCAGTGCTCGACCGGAGAACAAAAGGCATTGCTCACCGGAATTGTCCTGGCCCATGCGCAATTGGTGAGCAATGTATCTGCAATGACACCGATCCTGTTGCTGGACGAAATCGCGGCTCATCTGGATGAAGGCCGTCGCGCGGCGCTGTTTGATCTGATCGATACGATTGGATGCCAGGCCTGGATGACCGGAACCGACCAGCCGATGTTTAATGCGCTTGGAGAACGCGCGAAATTCTTCACCGTTGCATCTGGCAGCGTAGTCGAGTCAGTGTAGCGCATGTCGATGAGTTTTTCCCCGGAAGAAACCGAGCGCTATGCGCGCCATCTCGTGCTGCCCGAAATCGGTGGTCCGGGTCAGCAGAAGCTCAAGGCAGCGCGGGTGGCAGTTGTGGGAGCTGGAGGCCTGGGCGCACCGGCTCTGCAATATCTTGCTGCATCCGGTGTGGGCAGCATTACGCTGGTCGATGATGATGAAGTCAGTCTGTCCAATCTGCAACGTCAGGTGATCCACGGCAGCGGAGATGTTGGTCGCGCCAAGGTCAGCAGTGCCGCCGCCAGTGTCAAAGAGATCAATCCGCATGTGCAGACCATTGAGCACAACGAACGATTGACGTTTGATAATGCTGCGGATCTGATTGCCGGACACACGGTGGCTCTGGACGGAAGCGACAATTTTCAAACCAGATACCTGCTGGCCGATTGCTGCGAAACCGCCCAGGTTCCCCTGGTCACAGCGGCAGTCAACCGGTTTGACGGGTCGATCACGACACTCAAACCTTGGATTGACGACAATCCCGGCTATCGGGATCTGTTTCCCAATCAACCAGATGATGGCCTGTTACCCAGTTGTTCCGAAGCCGGTGTCCTTGGGGCAATGACAGGTCTGATGGGCACGTTCCAGGCTTTGGAAGCTATCAAGGTCATTACCGGAATCGGCGAATGTCTGATCGGCCGCCTGCTGATGGTCGATGGGCTTAATATGCGTATCGAAACCATCCGCTATAAGCCCCTCAATCCGGGTCAAACATGATTTGACCCAGCCAATTCCAAGTATACCAACCAAGGCGAAATTCAAATGAATGACAAGGCAATTCGACCCGCAGCTTACATTTTCGATGTTTTTGGCACGGTTGTGGACTGGCGGTCGTCGGTTGCGCGATTTGCCACCGCGTTTTTTGCAGCCCGGGACATCACCATTGACGGCCCGGCTTTTGCAGACTTCTGGCGCGGTCTGTATGTCCCGGCGATGGCCCGCATTCGCTCGGGAAATCGTGGTTATGTTCCGCTCGACCAGCTGCATTTTGAAAATTTGCTGGAATGCCTTGAAAATTTTGGCCTGCAATCGGAACTGACTGAAGAAGAATGTTGGGCACTCAACGCTGCCTGGGAAAATCTCGACCCCTGGCCGGACTGTGTACCCGGTCTGCATGCACTCAAAAAACAAGCGATCATTGCACCCTGCTCGAACGGATCAATTGCGCTCATGACCCGACTGGCCCGCTATGGCGGCCTGCCCTGGGACTGCATTTTGGGAGCGGAAATTGCGCAAAATTACAAACCGGAAGCCGTGGTCTATCACGCATGCTGTAACGCCCTGCGCCTGTCACCGGATCAGGTGATGATGGTTGCCGCCCACAATGATGATCTGGAAGCTGCACAAGCGGCCGGACTGAAAACCGCCTTCATTGCGCGACCAACCGAGCGGGGGCCCGGGCAAAGCCGCGACCTGAGCGCCACCGGCAATTGGGATCGGGTTATCGGCAGTATGGATCAGCTGGCCTGATTCAGCCGCGGGCGGTAACGCGCCGCAGGGTTAAATTGAGACGTCCGCCATTTTTAAGCAGATCACTGGTGTCCTTATAAATCCTGTCGACACCGTGATAGGCGAGACGCGAATCGCCGCTCAACATCATCACATCACCGCTTTCCAGCCTGAGTGAGGACGTCTTGCCACCCCGCTTTGTGCCCCCGACCCTGAACAGGCAGGCGTTGCCGAGAGAAACAGACAGCACGGGCGCGTCAAACACTTCTTCATCCCGGTCCTGATGCTGGCCCATTTTTGCACCATCTTCATAATAATTGACCAGACACGCTTCCGGCTCATAATCCGGGCTCACGACTTCTGACCACAGATCCAGCAGGATTTTCGGAATTGAAGGCCATGCCTGCCCCGTATCAGGGTGTTCCGACTGGTAACGATAGCCCCTTTCCTTGTCGGTTACCCAGCCCAGACTGCCAAAATTCGTCATGCGCACGCTCATCGGCTTACCGGTGCGGGGCATTGCCGGTGTGAACAGGGGAGCATCTGCAAGCTTCTGTCTGATCAGGGCCACCAGCTGCTCTTGCTCGGACGCATCAAAATAGCCTGGCCAATGGCGCACGCCAGACGGCAATTCAGCAGCTTTTTCACCAGCAGAGCCTAACATCAGACCGCACCTCTTCCCCGGAACGCGTTTTTCATCGGTTTTTTAGCCAAAATTAGCCTGTTTAACCGATAAATACGATCCAATCGCCTCTTGCAGCTTTTATACCTCCTTCTTATATAGCGACCAACGCGATAACCATCGCAAGCGCGTCGGTTTTTCGTTTTGTAATGAGTCCTTAGTGGGATCAGCGGGGAAAATGGGAATGGAGGTGTCTGCCTCCCAATTGCCATTGACCGGAACGCCAATAGTCCGCAATCGGATGGGTTCGGCTGGTTCGCATAACTTGGAGAGAAGAAATGGCTAAAGTAATCGGTATCGATCTCGGTACAACAAACTCCTGCGTAGCCGTCATGGACGGAAAAACTGCAAAGGTCATCGAAAACGCCGAAGGCGCTCGGACCACACCTTCCATGGTTGCCTTCACCGAAGACGGTGAACGTCTTGTCGGCCAGCCTGCCAAGCGTCAGGCCGTAACCAACCCGGAAAACACCCTGTTTGCCGTCAAACGTCTTATCGGGCGTCGGTTTGAAGACAAGGCCGTTAAAAAAGACCAGAAACTGGTGCCGTTTGAAATTGTCAACGGTGACAATGGCGACGCCTGGGTTCAGGTCAACGAAGACAAATATTCCCCATCTCAGATTTCAGCCATGATCCTTCAGAAAATGAAGGAAACTGCAGAATCCTATCTCGGTGAGACTGTCGAACAGGCCGTCATCACCGTGCCCGCCTACTTTAATGATGCACAGCGTCAGGCCACCAAGGATGCCGGCAAGATCGCCGGTCTGGAAGTGCTGCGGATCATCAACGAGCCAACTGCGGCCGCACTCTCCTACGGCATGGAAAAAAATGATGGCAAAACCATCGCTGTCTATGACCTGGGTGGCGGTACGTTTGACGTGTCCATTCTTGAAATCGGCGACGGCGTCTTCGAAGTGAAATCGACCAATGGTGATACATTCCTTGGTGGTGAAGACTTTGACATGCTGCTGGTCGATTACCTCGCTGAAGAGTTCAAAAAAGATCAGGGCGTCGATCTGAAAAACGACAAGCTTGCGCTGCAGCGTCTGAAAGAAGCCGCTGAAAAAGCCAAGATTGAATTGTCCTCTTCGGCACAGACCGAAGTGAACCTGCCTTTCATCACGGCTGACGCCTCCGGGCCCAAGCACCTGACAATGAAACTGACCCGGGCGAAGTTCGAATCCCTCGTGTCTGCTCTGGTCAAACGCACCGTCAAACCGATGCAGGACGCATTGAAAGACGCTGGCATGTCTGCTGGTGAGATCGATGAAGTATTGCTGGTTGGCGGCATGACACGGATGCCTAAAATTCAGGAAACCGTGAAAGACTTTTTCGGAAAGGAACCCAACAAGGGTGTGAATCCGGACGAAGTTGTTGCCATGGGCGCTGCCATTCAGGCGGGCGTGCTGCAGGGCGATGTAACCGATGTGCTGCTGCTGGACGTTACCCCGCTGTCGCTGGGTATCGAAACCCTGGGTGGCGTGTTTACCCGTCTCATCGACCGCAACACGACAATCCCAACCAAAAAGTCCCAGACGTTCTCCACCGCTGAAGACAATCAGAATGCCGTGACCATTTGTGTCTCTCAGGGGGAACGCGAAATGGCTGCTGACAACAAGATGCTCGGCCAGTTTGACCTGGTTGGTATTCCGCCCGCACCACGGGGTGTTCCGCAGGTTGAAGTTACTTTCGACATTGATGCCAATGGTATCGTCAACGTTTCGGCCAAAGACAAAGGCACCGGCAAATCGCAGGAAATTCGCATCCAGGCTTCTGGTGGTCTTTCCGATGCGGATATCGACCAGATGGTCAAAGACGCCGAGGCCAATGCTGAATCCGATAAGGCCCGCCGGGAAGCAGTCGAAGCGAAGAACTCGGCTGAAACCCTGCTTGATTCCACCGAGAAATCGCTGGAAGAGCACAAGGACAAGGTCAGCGCCGAAGACAAGGAAGCTATTGAGAACGCCATGGGCGATCTGAAAGCGGCTTTGGAAACCGACAACGCCGAAGAAATCAAAGAAAAGTCGCAGGCTTTGGCTGAAGCATCCATGAAAATGGGTCAGGCCATCTACGAGGCCCAGCAGTCTGAAGAAGAAGCTTCCGCTGCCGCTGATGCCGCTGCCCACGCCGCTGCTGATGAAAATGTTGTGGATGCCGACTTTGAAGAAATCGACGACGAAGACGAAAAACGCTCGGCGTAGTCTCGCTGTGGCATGATTAGAATTGGATCCTCGCCTGCCGTCTCAGACCGCGGGCGGGGATTTTTTTAAGGCACTGCCAGTCAGCACCGAATGTGTGATTGCCCTGTTTCATCTGGAACGCCTTTTGAAACACCCTCCTTGGTCTCAAGGGGTGATCACCAACCACACCACGCAATTCCCGAAACGGATCGCCGTGATGTGAATGCCAATTTGAAGTTCAGGAAAAACAGACCTGAACGGACGGGAAAAGAACGATGAGCAAAGCGGATTATTACGACACATTGGGTGTCTCCCGGGATGCTGATGAAAAGGCACTGAAAAGTGCTTTCCGCAAGAAGGCGATGAAATATCATCCCGACCGCAATCCAAACGACTCAGAAGCGGAAGCCAAGTTCAAAGAGCTGGGTGAAGCCTATGAGGCGTTGAAAGACCCACAGAAGCGGGCCGCCTATGATCGATTTGGCCACGCCGCATTTGAAAATGGTGGTGGTGGCGGTCAAAGCCCGTTTGGCGGCGGTGGCATGGGCGATATATTTGAAGACATATTTGGCGAGATGATGGGCGGTGGACGCCGTTCCTCCGGAGGACGCTCCCGCGGCGCCGACCTGCGCTACAATATGGAAATCTCGCTGGAAGATGCCTTTGCCGGAAAAACTGCCGAGATCGAAATTCCAGCTTCGGTAACCTGTGAAAAATGTGAAGGCTCCGGCGCCAAACCGGGCACCAGCCCCAGTACCTGCAACACCTGTGGTGGTGCCGGACAGGTTCGGGCCAGCCAGGGATTTTTCTCCATTCAACGCACCTGCCCCTCCTGCCAAGGCCGCGGCGAAGTCATTACCGACCCCTGTTCGTCCTGTTCAGGCTCGGGCAATACGACCGAAAACAAAACCCTTTCCGTCAACGTGCCTGCCGGTATTGAAGACGGAACCAGGATTCGTCTTGCGGGCGAGGGCGAGGCCGGAACACGGGGTGGGCCGCAAGGCGATTTGTATATTTTCCTGTCGATCCGCCCGCATGAATTTTTTCAGCGCGATGGCGCCGACATCTATTGCCGGGTCCCCATATCCATGACCACTGCCGCCCTGGGCGGGCAATTTGAAGTGGGAACCGTTGATGGTGGCAAAACGCGGGTAAAGGTCCCCGAAGGCACCCAGAATGGCAAACAGTTCAGACTGCGGTCAAAGGGCATGCCCGTCATGCGCTCCAGTCAATTGGGCGACATGTACATTCAGGTCGCCATCGAAACGCCGTCCAACCTCTCCAAACGTCAAAGGGAATTGCTGAGCGAGTTCGAACAGTTGAGTTCCGAGGAAAATTCACCGGAATCTACCGGTTTCTTCTCCCGCATGAAGGGTTTTTTTGACGGCCTTGCCGACTAAGGGGCGCTTCAATGGCAAAAATCAAAATCATCATCATACCCGGGTCCTCCCGTGCAGCGTCCCACAATGCCCGGCTTGGAAAATCCGTGGAAGCCGCCCTGCGCACCTTGGGGGCCGAGCCGACTCTGATATCGCTGGCGGACTATCCGATGCCCATCCTCAATCAGGATGATGAAGCCGAACACGGCGTGCCTGAAAACGCTAAGGTGCTGGCCAGCCTGATCGCCGAACATCAGGGGGTGGTATTGATCAACCCCGAATATAACGGATCCTTTTCCGGGTTGATGAAAAACACCCTGGACTGGCTGTCGCGCGATGTGGGTTTGAAAGTATTTAAGAACCGTGTGTTTGCTCTGGCCGCCTGTTCTCCAGGTGCCCTGGGTGGCATACGTGTCCTGGCCCATGCACGGGACAACCTTGTCAGTGTTGGAGCCGATATGATCACGCCACAACTGGCTGTTGGTGGTGCCAATAATGCATTTGCCGATGATCATTCATTGACCAATGAACGCGCGGCAGGCCTCTTGCAAAGCCTGTGCGAAACGCTGATACACAGGGCAAAGGACTATACCAGACAGGAGCCTGCATGAGCGACCCGCGACTGATTGTTGGACTGGATTTACCGTCCGTCACCGAGGCCCGCAAAATCATCGACGAACTGGGAGATGCGGTCTCCTTCTACAAGATTGGTCATCAGCTTGCATTTGCACCGGAGCGTGAAAACGGACTGCATCTGGCCAAACAACTGATTGCCGAAGGCAAACAGGTATTCCTTGATCTGAAACTTCTGGATATCGACAACACCGTGGCAAGCGGTGTGAAAAGCGTGTCCGCCATGGGTGTCACCATGCTGACCATTCACGCCTATCCCAAGGCCATGCAGGCTGCGGTGAAAGCGGCACAGGGCACCGACTTGTGCCTGCTGGGTGTAACGGTTCTCACGTCAATGGATGATGAAGACTTGAAACAGGCTGGTTACAGTCTCTCTGCCGAAGCGCTTGTTCACCTGCGCGCCAAACAAGCGCGTGACGCTGGCATGGGCGGCATTGTTGCTTCTGCGCTGGAAGCTCAGGCAATCCGCAATATTGTTGGCAGCGCGATGTCCGTCGTGACACCAGGAATACGGCCAACGGGCGCCGATCATGGCGATCAGAAACGGGTTATGACACCATCTGATGCGCTGCAGGCCGGTGCATCACATCTTGTGATTGCCCGTCCGATCGTGGCAGCGTCCAATCCACGGCAGGCCGCGCTGGCCATTGTTGAAGAAATGTCAAACGTCTGAAGGAGGCCAATCGATGGCAAAAGGATACTGGATCGCCCGCGTGGATATTGAAGATGCGGATGGATATCCAAACTACGTGAACACCGCCAAACCCGCTTTCGAACGCCATAACGCCAAATTTCTGGCCCGCGGTGGTGAGTTGCATTCGCTGGAAGGGGTTAACCGGGCGCGCAATGTGGTCATCGAGTTCCCATCCGTCCAGGACGCGCTGGACTGTTACAATTCGCCGGAATATCAGGCTGCGGTCAAAATTCGCCAGTCAGTTGCCCAGTCCGAGCTGATCATTGTTGAAGGGTGCTAGCCAGACCGGAAAGCCGGGCAATCTGTAAAGAAGTGTAAAGTTGCCCCCAATTTCTTGAAATTTGGCCAACTGCCCCTACGTAAGGTGTGAGCGGCGGTCAGCGTTCCAATGTACCCCGCATAACCATCAGAGGGGATTCTTCCTATGACAAATGCCTTCATCCGTCCCGCCTGGACGCCTGTAACCATCGCCATGATGATTATCGGCTTCATGCTATTCTGGCCACTCGGCCTGGCCATGCTGGCCTACATCCTTTGGGGCGACCGGCTTGACCAGTTCAAATCGGACATCAACAAAGCCACCGACCGGGCATCCTGTGCATTCACGAAGCGCAATACCTCCTTCCGCTCCAACGGCCCGACAGGCAATGTTGCCTTTGACGACTGGCGCGAATCAGAGCTGAAGCGCCTTCACGAAGAGCGCTTGAAGCTTGATGCCATGCGGGCTGAATTTGACGAATACGCACGCGAACTGCGCCGTGCCAAGGACGAAGCTGAATTCAAGTCCTTCATGGCCAACCGGTCTGCCCAGGTAGACGGTGAGACGGATGAACCTGCGACCAAAAAGGTCGCCAAACCCAAGAAGGTCAAGAAATCCGGCGGCAAAACGGTACCAGGCGTCTGATACCAGTCACCAAAATCACGATCTCAACACCAGGCCCGCGCCCCGTGCGGGCCTTTTTACTTCGCCGTTGCAACGCGAATCGGCTAGGGTGAAAGAATGTTGTCTTTGCTGAAAAAACGCCCCCCGCCCCGTGACGGTCGAGTCGAGCGCTGGACATTGCTGGAAGTAGATGGACGGCAGGTCGATGTTCGCATCGTGGAAAACCCACGCACAAGCCGACTGACCCTGCGTCTGGTTCCCGCCACAAAAGCCCAGGAAAGCCTCAAACTCACAGTTCCACCCGGCACGCCGGAAGGGGAAGTAGATGCCTTTTTGATGCGCAATAAAAACTGGGCGGCGGCACGGTTGTCCCGGCTTCCAGAGGTGACCAGAATTTGTGACGGCGCAATCATTCCCCTGCGCGATCAGCCGCACCGCATTCACCATGCGGGAACCGGGCGGGGCGTGGTGTCTGTGGGCATGGAGGACGACGGCCCGGTGATACGCGTATTCGGTGATGCAAAATTTACACCGCGCAAGGTAACGGATTTTCTCAAGCGCCAGGCCAAACAGGACCTGACGCGGGCTGTTGAACACTATTGCACCGCGCTGGATGTCAAAGCCAAGTCCATCACGCTGCGTGACACGACGTCGCGCTGGGGGTCCTGTTCCTCGTCCGGCGCGCTCAATTTCAGCTGGCGAATCATCCTGGCCCCCCCGGAAGTGCTGAACTATCTCGCGGCCCACGAAGTCGCCCATCTTCGTGAAATGAACCATTCTGACCGGTTCTGGCAGCTGGTTGAACAGGTGTCTCCCGACATGGAGATTCACAAAACATGGTTGCGAAACCACGGCGCCAAGCTGCACGCGATCGCAACCGCATAGACTCCTGATCCAATTTCTGGCATCGCCTCCCCATGAAGCAGAAAATCAAAATTTGTGGTCTTTCAACCCCGGAAGCCGTTGAGGCGGCTGTGTCCGGCGGCGCGACACATCTCGGCTTCATCTTCTTTGAAAAGAGTCCACGCAATGTGTCGGCCCAAACAGCCGGTATTTTGACCGGTTCATTGCATTCACAGAACCCGTCGTCCCGAGCGGTCCAGACCGTTGCTGTTACCGTCGATGCCAGTGACCAGGATCTTGATCATATCGTGGAGCACATGCGTCCCGATATGCTGCAACTGCACGGCAGTGAAAGCGTGCAGCGCATCATCGAGCTGAAAGCCCGTCACCAGTTGCCGGTCATCAAGGCACTCGCCATCCGTGAGCCGGCTGACCTTGAAAAGGTCAGGACCTATGATGAAGCAAGCGACCTGCTGTTGCTGGATGCCAAACCGCCGAAAGGTTCTGAACTGCCGGGCGGGAACGGTGTTCGGTTTGACTGGAGCGTCTTAAAGACGCTGAAAAGCAAGACACCAATTCTGCTGTCTGGCGGCATTGATCTGAACAACGTCAACGAAGCCATGGACTATGTTGGAAGTGGCGAAAATTCCGTCATCGGACTGGATGTTTCATCTGGCGTTGAAAGCGCACCCGGTGCTAAGGATATCTCGAAAATCGAGATGTTTTTGGCCGCCTGCCAATAAATTACACCGAAACCAGGAAAGTATCGCTGCCATGACCGCGCAAGCTCCCAACTCCTTTAAGATGGGCCCGGACGATCAGGGACAATTTGGCATTTATGGTGGCAGATTTGTCGCGGAAACCCTGATGCCCAATATTCTGGAACTGGACGCGGCTTATGCTGCAGCCAAGAAGGATCCGGAGTTTCTGTCTGAACTGGAATATCTGAACAAGCACTATACCGGTCGCCCGAGCCCGCTTTATTTTGCTGAACGGCTGACCGAGCATCTGGGTGGGGCGAAAGTCTATTTCAAACGCGACGAGTTGAACCATACCGGCAGTCACAAGATCAACAATTGCCTGGGCCAGATCCTGCTGGCCAAACGCATGGGCAAAACCCGGTTGATCGCCGAGACCGGCGCCGGTCAGCACGGTGTGGCAGCGGCAACGGTTGCCGCCCGTTTTGGTTATCCCTGTTTGGTCTACATGGGTGCAAAGGACGTGCACCGACAGTCTCCTAATGTGTTTCGCATGAAATTGCTGGGCGCCGAAATTGAATCGGTCACCGCCGGTGCCGGAACACTGAAAGACGCCATGAACGAAGCGTTGCGCGACTGGGTCACAAATGTGGAAGACACCTATTATCTGATCGGCACCGCCGCTGGCCCCCACCCCTATCCGGAGCTTGTTCGCGACTTTCAGTCGGTCATCGGCAAGGAAGCACGTGAACAGATTCAGGAGATGGAAGGCCGTCTGCCCGACCTGTTGATTGCTTCTGTCGGCGGTGGCTCAAATGCCATTGGCCTGTTCCACCCCTTCCTTGATGATGACAATGTACAGATTGTCGGCGTGGAGGCCGGGGGCAAGGGACTGCAGGGCGACGAGCATTGTGCCTCGCTGACGGCAGGGCGCCCCGGGGTTCTGCACGGCAACCGCACCTATCTGCTGCAAGATGCCGAGGGACAGATTGAAGAGGGAGCTTCGATTTCCGCCGGGCTGGATTATCCCGGAATTGGACCTGAACATTCCTGGCTGAAGGATACCGGCCGCTGCGAATACGTGCCGATCATGGATACCGAGGCGCTGGATGCGTTTCAGCTCCTGTGTCGACTTGAGGGCATAATTCCGGCCCTTGAACCCAGTCACGCCCTGGCAGAAGTGGTTAAACGTGCCCCGCAAATGGACAAGGATCAGATCATCATCATGAACCTGTGCGGGCGCGGTGACAAAGATGTTCACACCGTCAGTGAACAGCTCGGAATGGAGATTTAAGCCCATGACCCAGCGTATGACCGATTGCTTTGC
>CAJQPW010000240.1 GCA_905480295.1 uncultured Rhizobiaceae group bacterium
GCGTACGCGACCATACAAATCCACACTCTTCACCAACAACTCCGGTAAAACGGAGAGCCTATCAGTGGCGGAGTTTTACTCCGGCCTCAGCGAAACAAAATCGCCGATTCATTGGTGGATTATTGCTCCGGCGTTCTCATCCAAAGTATTCCCTCAAAAATTTTTCCAGATCGAAACCGATCAATACGCTCGAAATAGACCTATTGATGGATTGGATCACTTTGCTCCGGGAGTTTAGGGAATTTTGTCATGATGTGAGCGATGGCGATAAATCTCGTGGCATCGCAACTTCCGAGACTATCGGGGCAGTTCTTAAGTCAAACGATCAGACCTGGATCGAATTGGTTGCCAATAAAGAGAGCAGAATTATGGAGCCGCGTCTTTACGTCAGGGATCTAGTTACGTTTTCCATTCTTGAGATTGCATGGTTTGGGCAACTCGGCCAATCTTTCAAAGTTTGCGCCAATTCAGATTGTGCAAGAATTTTTCTACCCAAGGCAAAGGCCAAGAAGGGTACCCGTTGCTGTTCGGACAATTGCAGGAAGCAATACAATCGAACCAAAAAGAAGCAAAATGAAGCAAATTTGTGAAGATTTGTGACCACAGTGTGACCACAGCCCGATAATTCAAAGCATCACGACCGATAAGTAATTGAAAAGAATGGTGCACCCGGAGCGATTCGAACGCCCGACCCCCAGATTCGTAGTCTGGTGCTCTATCCAGCTGAGCTACGGGTGCGATGGTCAACAACCTGAGACAGGCTGCAACAGCGCTGTCGTAAAGAGTTGACCAAACAAATGCAAGCTGGTTTCACCCAAATTCGCCAACAATTGTTCCTGTACCAAAAATTAGTTCGGTTGCTAAAGGACAACCACTTTGGCACCGTGTGGAACCCGCTTATACAGATCGATAACGTCCTGGTTCATCAAGCGAATGCAACCAGAGGATGCCGCTGTGCCGATAGAGTCCCATTCCGGTGTGCCATGCAGGCGGTACAAAGTGTCGACCCCTCCCTGCATGAGATACAACGCCCGTGCACCCAGCGGGTTGGTCGGGCCACCCGGCATGCCACCATTATCAGCGCTCCATTTACGCAGATCGGGCCGGCGCTCAATCATTTCTTCCGGCGGTGTCCATTTTGGCCATTCCTGTTTCCAGCCGATATGGGCCGAACCGGACCACTCGAACCCGGCCTTGCCGACTCCGATGCCATACCGCATGGCTTTGCCACCGGACTGAATCAAATACAGATATTTGGAGTTGGGATCCAC
Source organism: uncultured Rhizobiaceae group bacterium (assembly GCA_905480295.1). GTDB lineage: Bacteria > Pseudomonadota > Alphaproteobacteria > Rhizobiales > Rhizobiaceae > Pseudahrensia. Next base: position 1,272 of record CAJQPW010000240.1, read on the forward strand.
TACCAGCGTTCCGACTTTATGTTTGGAACTGTAGCGAACCTGTTGGCGCAGCAGGCGTTTGTTGAGCTTCTTGACCGGGATCGCGGCAATGTTGAACCCACCATCGGTCCGGGCACCGTAGTCCTTGATGTTCTTCAGGGACGGGTCGGACCGTGAAAACAAGCCGAAAGAGGCACGGCTGCTGGAGCTCGAAGCCTTGGCGCGTGCAAGCCGGTCAGCCTTGCGCTTTTTCAACAATGCCTGACGACGGTCAGAAGCGTTTTTGCGTCTTTGCGCCGTTGAGATGGCGCGCCGCGCGCGACGTTCAGTTGCTGCCGCACGGGTATAGGCACGCTGTACCTTGCGCAGGTTCCGTTTGGCCACACGCAGAGCTTTGGTATTTTTCTTAATGCGCGCGTTCAATTTGGATTTCGAACGCGAAGACAATTTTTTGCGTTTCAAACGCTTGGCATCGCGGGCAATCTGGCGATCAAGCGTGCGAATTTCCTTGCGCAGCGCGTCATATTTCTTTTTTGCAGCCCGGGTGTTCTTTTGCGCAACCTTAGCCTTGGACTTGGCTGAAGACACCGAAGGGCCGAAATAAGCCGATGTGCTGGAACTGCTGGAGCTGCCAGAAGAAACACAGCCTGACAAAAACAGCGCCAGAACCACCACAGCCAACGTGACGAACCTGTTCAAAAGGGATGGAATGACGGAGGAATTGTGCTGCATCGTTTCGGTAATCCGGTCAGGCGTAGCGGCAATAAGGGTTTTTCGTGAAGGTTAATGGAGTTTCATCCATCAACAATTTGCCGCGCTTCAAATAATGTTAACCACGCTGTATCAGTACCTTGGTGCGGTCTCAACGGCATTGGGGCATCACATCTCCTTGATCGGCAATTTTGTGGCGACTGCGGCAAAAATACATCATTTGACAGCACCGGGATGAGATGGTCTTTTCAGGAAACAAAACATGAACTTCCAACCGGCAGAACCATGCCCATCGTATCAATCAACGCAGATAACCCCTTTGTCGACGGGCGACAGTCTGAACGGGCGCTTTCCGTACGCGTCGGGGTCGAACGGTATTTTGGCGAAGCCGGGTGCGTAACCTTACCGGAATTGAGCCTGCCCACCGGCAGACGGGCAGATGTGGTCGCCCTTTCCCCAAAGGGTCTTGTCACGATTGTCGAGATCAAATCATCGATCGCCGATCTGAAAGCAGACAATAAATGGCCGGACTATCGCGAGTATTGCGATGCCCTGTTCTTTGCCACACTGTCTGATGTTCCCCCTGACATATTTCCCGAGGATGCTGGATTCATCGTCGCCGATGCCCATGGCGCTGAGATCATGCGCCCAGCACCTGAAGAGAAGCTGATCGCCGTGCGACGCAAGGCCGTTCATCTCGCTTTTGCCCGCGCCAGTGCGCAGCGTCTTGCCCGGTGCTGCGCTCACGCCGGTGTCGACAGCACCCTGTTTAACGAAGATTGAGTAACGACCAGTCCATCAGCCGCGGCACTTTAGCGTGGCGCGCGTTTTGCCAAAATTCGCTGCAAGGTGCGCCTGTGCATGCTCAAACGTCGCGCCGTCTCAGAAACATTGCGATCACATAACTCGTAAACCCGCTGAATATGCTCCCAGCGAACACGATCGGCCGACATTGGATTTTCTGGCGGATCAGCCTTGTCTTCCGGGCTTTGCATCAAGGCGGCAAAAATATCATCAGCGTCGGCTGGCTTGGCCAGATAATCGATGGCGCCGAGTTTCACAGCGGTCACGGCAGATGCGATATTGCCATACCCTGTCAGGACAACGACCCGTGCATCAGCCTCTTTTTCCTGCAGCAGGCTGACAACTTCAAGACCGTTTCCATCTTCCAGTCGCATATCGACGACGCAATAGTCCGGGTTTGACTGCTTCACATAGTCTAAGCCTTCCCGCACTGTTTCGGCAGTGGAGACTGAAAACCCGCGGGTTTCCATCGCCCGCGCCAAACGGTGCAGGAATGGTCGATCATCATCAACCAAGAGCAAATGGGGCTGCTCATCGCCGGTAAAACCAACCGCGCCAGACTTTTCCATGATCAGTTCCATAACACGTCGTCCTTTCTGCAACCTAACACTTAGTCACAAAACTGCCGACCATCTATTGGTCCAAATGTCGCACCCCCGAAGTCACGGTGTGCTCATTCCCCGTTTGGAAATCAAGTGATCCCGTTGCCATCGTATTTCTATGAATGCACCCGAGCCGTGCGGTGCGTGCTTGTTGTCATTCGCAAAGAGCAGGGTCGCGTCACTGCGCTCCAGCAATGTTTTTGCAATGAACAGGCCGAGGCCCATTCCCCGTTGTTCTCCCGACTTTGCAATTGGCCGCGCGGTGACGAAGGGTTCTCCCAACCGGCCGATCAAGGACGGCGGAAAGCCCGGACCGTCGTCACTGATCTGGACACGCACCATCTCACTGTCCCAGCTGAGCACCACAACCACTTTTTCGCGGGCAAAATCGACGGCGTTGTCCAGCAGATTGCCCAGGCCATAGTGAATGCCGGGACTGCGAGAAACGACCGGCATGTCATCCATTGAACCCTGATTGTGTACCTCGATTAAGACACCGAATTCTCGAAGAGGAGCAACTTCTTCCTCGATCAGCGCGGCAAGGCTCTGGGTGTCTAAAATGGTCTCTTCTTCATTGGTCAGCGACGTCAGCTTTTGTAAGATTTCCCGGCACCTTTGAGCCTGAGAGCGCAACAACAGCGCATCATCATGGAGGGGATTGTCCTTCGGCAGTGAGTGCGCCATCTCCTTTGATACAAGCGCGATTGTCGCCAGCGGCGTACCCAGTTCATGGGCTGCTGCTGCCGCCAGGCCATCAAGCGCAGACAGGTGCTGTTCACGCTGCAGCACCAATTCGGTCGCGGAAAGCGCATCTGCAAGTTTTCTTGATTCTACCGCAACGCGATAGGCATAGATCGCCGTGAAGGCCAAAGTACAGACGAGGGCCACCAACACGCCTACATTGTAGAGAAACGGGATACGCAGGGGGTCGGAACTGTCCCACGGCAGAGGCAGATGCACATAGGCCAGCACGGTGATGACGGCAATTGTTACGGCCCCGAGGAGCAAAATGTGGTAGTGGTGCAATGATGTTGCGGCAACCACAACGGGCGCCAGCAGCAGGATGGCAAACGGATTTTGCAAGCCACCTGTGAGGAACAGCAGCAGCCCCAGTTGCAGCACATCAAACAACAACAGTGCCAGCGCGCCTCGACCGGGCAACCGATGGTTGGCCTGGTAAATGCGGGTTAGCACGATATTGAGCCCGGCTGACACCACGATCAGCGCAAGACAGATTTTCCAGTAAATCGCATATTGAAAACCAAATGCGATCAGCAAAATAGCACCCGCCTGCCCGGTAATGGCGTACCAGCGCAAACGGATAAATGTATCCAGCCTGATCAGAACCTGATCGCGTTGGGGTGTTTGATAGGATTCTTCGGACATCGCCTGACCTTTGTTTGAACCGGAACAATAAACTTAATTGTCTAACAACGCTCGGGAAATATTGACGCAGCGAACGCCCAATTCACCTGCCTGACTGTAGGCCGCAGACATCAGCTCTTGCGGGGTTTCACCCGCCGGGTTGGCGACGCGTTCAGCGGGTCTTCCGGCCAGGGATGTTTGGGGTAGCGCCCGCGCAGATCGGCACGAACGTCGCGCCAGCTGCCGCGCCAGAAACCCGGCAGATCCCGCGTTATCTGTATCGGCCGTCCCGCAGGAGACAACAGTTCGACTTCGACGGAAACCTGGCCGTCAAGGATAGTGGGATGTTGATCCATGCCAAACAATTCCTGTGGTCGCACAGCGAGCCGAACCCGCTCGGCTTCATACTCCAACCGTATTCTGGTTCCACTGGGCGCATCGAAATGGGTTGGTACCAGAGCATCGAGCACGCCCTTTGACGGATGCCCGGCCAACAACAGCAGCCCATCACTCAACTGCCCGCGGTTCAGTTTGGCAAGCGCAGCGTGTTCCGACATAAATGGCGTCAGCCACTGATCAAGGCACTCCAACAGCGCTGCATCGGAAACGTCAGGCCAAATGTCTGCATCCTCTTGATGCAGCAATGCCAAACGGTTGCGCAGCTGCTGATCTTCATCTCTCCAGGGCAGAATACCGGTTCCGTGTTTGGCTATTCCCGCCAGCAGAGCGGCTTCAATTTCCAGCGGTGGCAATTTTACCGACTTTGGTTTGGCCAGCACCAGTGCCCCCAGTTTTTTGCTCTCATGGGACTCAATCTGACCGGAATTTAAATTCAATTCGGATTGGTGGGTCACTTCTATCCGGTCACCGAACTGCTCAAGCAATTGCGCTTTTTCAATCGCCGCAGCTGACAATATCCGCGCAGCACCGGCCCGTCCGGCCATATCAATCACAACGATAAATCCTGAATTGGACAAGGACTCGGTGGCGTCCAGTTCCGCTCCGCGGCCATTTGCCAAACGGAAACGCACCGTTCCACCGGAAGTCGTGGATGTGCGTTGGGCAACGCGGTCGGGAAAACCAAACGCAAGCACCATGCCGCACGACAGGGCAGGTCCAGAATCAGCCACATCGTCTGGCAGACCAACAAAACTGACCGCGCGTCTTGCGATCGATTGCGCCAGTTTCAACACATTGGCCGCTCGTCCCCCTTTCGACCGCAGCGCATTTTGCAGGCGTTCTTCAAGATCAACGTGGGGGCCGCCCACACCCCGCTCCTGCAGGAGCAGAGACATTATTGCTGCATGATATGCCCATTGCCGGGAATGTTCTGCAGCACTTAACACCATGTGCGCGTAACGAGGTGGCAGGGCCAAACCGGCTATGGCGCGACCATGGGTCGTGATTTTACCGTCTGCAGATACTGCCTTAAGCTCCTGCAACAGCGTCTGCGCCTCCTGCAAAGCTGGCAATGGCGGCGGGTCCAGCCAATTGAGCTGCGCGGAATCGCTGACCCCCCATTCGGCCAGATTCAAGAGCATTGCAGACAGGTCTGCATTGAGGATTTCCGGTGGCGCGTGAGACGGCAATGCTGCCGTTTGCTCCGCGCGCCAAAGCCGAATTGATCGTCCAGGTCCAAGACGGCCCGCACGACCGGTTCTTTGGGTTATCGAATCCTGCGACGCACGCACGGTCTGCAACCGGGTCAGACCGGTGGCGGGTTCAAATACCGGCTGACGCGCCAGTCCGCTGTCAATGACTGTGGTGATGCCTTCAATGGTCAGAGACGTTTCAGCAATTGCGCTGGCGAGCACGAGTTTTCGCTGGCCAGGCCCCGGCTTCTCAATCGCCAGGTCCTGAAGCCTTTGCGGCAATGCGCCGTAAAGTCGGTGCACGGGCAAATCAGCTGAAAGACGGCTTTCCAGAAGTTCTGCAGTACGCTCGATTTCCCTTTGTCCCGGCAAAAACACCAATATTCCACCGACTGCAGCACCATCTGGCCCATGTTGAAGCTCGTTCATCACCTGCTCGGCCACGGCATTTTCTATTCTGACATCCGGGGGCCGCTCCCGATAGATCACTTCCACTGGGTAGCTGCGCCCTTTGCTTTCCAGCACCCGGGCACCCATCAGCTCGGCAATCGCTGCCCCATCGAGTGTCGCCGACATGGGAAGCAAACGCAGATCTTCCCGCAAGGCCGATTGCACATCCAGACACAAGGCAAGCGACAGGTCGCCTTCCAGACTGCGCTCATGGAATTCATCGAAAAGGACAGCGGCGACATTTTCCAGACCGGGATCATCGGCCAGCATGCGGGTAAACACACCTCCGGTAACGACTTCGATCTGCGTATCCTTGCCCACCCGAGCATCAAAGCGGATACGATATCCAACCGTGCCACCCACCTGTTCCAACAACAGGGATGCCATGCGTGTTGCCGCCGCCCGCGCCGCCAGGCGTCTTGGTTCCAATACGATGATTTTTCGTCCATTGCGCCATGGTGCGTCCAGCAGGGCGAGGGGAACCAGCGTGGTTTTACCAGCGCCCGGTGGTGCCACCAAAACCAGATTGCAGTTCTCAAGCAATGCAGAACGCAATGCATCGATTACTTCCGTGATCGGCAATTCGGGCAGGTTGGGCAGGTTTGGCAAAGTCATGGGTCTATCCTAAACGACTTTACCTCAGCCATTGGAAGGCGACAGATCATCCAGCCGAACGATTTTTCCCTCGGCAGCCTGCGCATCTGCCTCATCATGGGTTACCAAAAGCGTTGGTAGATTTTGACGTCTGGCTTCTTCAAAAACGAATTTGCGAATGCGATCTCTGCGGCCCGAATCCAGTTTGGAAAATGGTTCATCCAACAACAGTGCGGAGGGCTGGGACAGCAATACCCGCATCAACGCGACGCGGGCCTTTTGACCACCCGAAAGGGTCGCCGGGTCGCGGTCAAAGAATCCTTCCAGACCAGCCTCCAGCAATGCTGCTTCTGCCTGCTCGACACGTTCTTGACCTGTGATCGACGCTGGAACAGCGAATAACAGATTTTCGCCAACCGACATGTGGGGAAACAGCAACGGATCCTGAAACAGTATGCCGGTATGACGTTGATGCGAAGGCAGGGTGGTCAGGTTCAATTCACCAAGATAGACATCCCCACTGGCGTCAAAATTTCTATCCAGAAATCCACAGATATAGGCCAGCAGGGATGATTTTCCCGACCCGGATTCACCCATCACCGTCAGGGTTTCACCCGGGCTGACTGTTGCCGATATATCCAGCAGCACCCGACCGTTAAGGCTGATCGTCACATCTTTCAAAATTAACGGGTTCATGCGGTTGCCTTCATATCATTTCGATTACGAAATAAATAGCTGGGGACAAGGGTTGCCATGGCAAATCCAATGAAGGGCAGCAGCAGTTGCACGAAGGCAAATACGCCGATTATTCGGCGGTTTCCCCCCGAGGCCAGAGCCACTGCTTCGGTTGTAACGGTGGGCCACCGGCCTGCTCCAATCAACACGGTTGGCAGATACTGCCCGACCGACACCGCAAAGCCAACCGCACTGGCCACAAGCGCCGGCTTCAACAACATCGGGAAACGCACGTTCCAAAATGTTCTGTTGGGGCTGGCGCCCAGACCGTGGGCAATCGAAGCATATCGTTTATCCCATGCCCGCCAGGGATCGGATAAGGACAAAAAGACATAGGGTAAAACAAAAACCAGGTGGACAAATACCAACGCTCCCCAGCTGGCATCGGCACCAATTCCAAGAAAAAATATCTGCAATCCAAATACGAAACTCACCTGCGGCACAATCAACGGCAAATACAAAAACCAAAGCGCCCGGGACCCTCCTGTGCGATGGGTTCGGGCCTCCCGTTCAAGACAAGCAAGCGTTAAAACAACGGCGAGCAGAGTAGCGACCAGACCTACGGTCAGAGTTGTTGACAGTGATGACGACAGGGACGGCAAAACCCGCGTCCAGTTGCTGAGTGTAAAACCGCGCGGCAGATTGTCGGGAAAGGCCCAGAAACCGGCGACCGACCAAAGTGCCAGAATGCCGAGCCCCAGGAAAATAATGACCGCGACGGCCTGCACAGTCACCAGGCCGGTCCACCGTGCCCAGGCGTCGCCTGACATTCGTCTGCCGGTCAGGTAGAGTCGCTTTGCATACCAACCGACAACACGCTCTGCCAAAATCCAGATCAAAATGGCCGTCACAGTAATAGCAAGTTGCAGCAATGCCCCGGCCGAAGCCATGAAGCGCAGCGAAATATCCGGATCGCTCATCCATTGGGTCAGACGAACCGACAGCACTGGGGGCGACGAGGGACCCAAAATCACCGCAACATCGACAACAGAGGTTGCGTAAGCAATCACAGCGAAAACAGCCAGCCGGATTTGCCGATATACCAGCGGCCATGTTGTGAAAGCAAAACCGCTCATGCGTCCGTAGCCGATTGCCTGCGCAATCTGTCCGGACCGGCGCGCCGTTGTCTGCGGCAAGGCAGCCAGGCAGACCAGCAAAATGAACGGTATTTCCTTGGCAACCAGACCAGCGATCATCGTCAGGCCCATGGGGTCGTTGAGGATCAGCAGATCGGGCGGACGCGCACTGCCTGTCAGCTCGGGCGACGCCAGTCGAAACAGAAACCCTGAAGGAGCGATCAAAAATGCCAGGCCAAATGCCGCTGCTGCGTGGGGTACGGAAAGCAGCGGAGAAATGATGTGTTGAACGCGGGCAAAGGTGCGGGATCCATACCAGCCACTAACGAAAACAAAAACGATGGCGAAAGCGATGCCAGTCGTCACCAAACCCGTTGTCAGGGAAAGCACCACAGACCGGATGAGTCCGGGATATTCGAACAATTCGACGAAATGGCGAGTTGTGAATTCAGTACCCTGCAGCGATGGCAGAAAACCAAAGGCGGGCAGAACCGTGGCCAGGATGCCAAAGGCCACGGGCCCCAAAAGTACGGCAATGGCGAGGATTGGTGCCAGGCGCAACATGACTAAACTGCGCCCGTCACTTCGGAAAAATAAAGCGACCTGGTGGCGACTCTAATTCCCGGCACCATAGCGTCTCGTCCATTCCTTTTCGATCTCCGTCATCCAACTTGGATGCGGTTCCGGTAACATAGGCCCCAGTTCATCAGGCTTCAGGGTGGCAATGCCCAGATCAAGGGCCTCAAACCGGGCACGATCCTCCTTGTCGATCTTATTGATGTTCAAGACGGTGGGATCACCCCATATCTGCGGGTCCTGTTTGCGGGCCTGCGCCTCTGGTGAAATCAGGAAATTTGCCAGAACCAGCGCGCCTGCCTTTGACGTTGCGTTGTACGGAATCGCCACAAAGTGGGTATTGCCGAGCGTTCCGCCAGAAAATGTGAACGAACGCACGGTATCGGGAAGCCGGTTTTGAGCAATCGCACTGGATGCTTCAGCCGGATTGAATGCAAAAATAATATCCAGTTCCCCATCGCCCAGAAGCTGGGCCATCGCTGGATAGTTCTTCGGGAAGGCGCGTCCAGAGCGCCACATATTGGGGTGAAGCTGATCAAGTTGTTCAAACAGCGGACCGGTGGTTTCCAGGAACGTCTGGGCATTCACCGGCTTCTGCAAGAGTGTCGGATCCTCGATCACTTCCGAAAGCGCCTGTTTGAGGAAGCTGGAACCGATGAAGTCGGGCGGTGCCGGATAGGAAAAACGACCCTTATTGTTGGCGGTCCATTTTACCAGCTGGCGAAAGGAATCCGGGAGTTCTCCTGTCTTTTCGCGCGCTGAATCGTGGAAAAATACCAGTTTTGCGCCACCCCAGGGGGATTCCATCCCATCGGTTGGGATGGTGAAGTCCACGGTGATGGTAGGTTTGTTTTCGACATCGATATATCGCCAGTTGGGCATCTGATCCGCCCAACCGGGGGAGAACAACAAACCCTGGCGTTTCATTGAGGCAAAATTCTCACCATTGATCCAGATCAGATCAATACGTCCGTCGGTGTCTTTTCCTGCCGTCTTTTCGGCCACCACAGTGGATACGGCATTGGCCGTATCATCCAGTTTGACGTGGTTGACGGTAACGCCGTAACGCGTCTTCAGCTGCGAGCCTGCCCAGGCAATGTATTCATTGATGTTCTGCGAACCACCCCAGGCATTAAAAAACACCGCCTGTCCCCGCGCTTCCTGTTTCACCGCATTCCAATCTTTAGGATTGGGATCGGCTGCAGATGCCGCTGTTATAGCCGCGAGTCCGGCGCCCAGGCCTGCCGCCAGAATTTTACGGATATGGTTCATGAAAGTTCTCCCACCACGCTAACCAGTATCACTGGTATTGCTTTGTTTTGTGTCCCTTATGGGCAGCCAGCTTCGAGCGCAACCGTACCTCTGTCACAATTGTTTGTCTGGGCGCTGAATGTGGCGGATTGCCGAGCGCTCAGCGGCCGGACAACGTCCGTTGAACGGCATCTTTCCAGCCCTCGTAGCGACGCTCACGCAGCGTACCATCCATTGCCGGTTCAAAGCGACGGTCTCGCGCCCAGGTCTGTGCAAATCCGGTTTGGTCCGGCCATGCACCCACGTGATTTCCCGCAAGCCATGCAGCACCGAGAGCCGTCGTTTCAAGTATCGTTGGACGATCTACTGGCGCGTCCAATGTATCGGCCAGATATTGCATGGTCCAATCGGAAGCCACCATGCCTCCGTCAACCCGCAACACGGTATCGCTTTCACCACTCTTTGCTGCCGGCCAGTCGGCATGCATGGCGTCCAGCAGATCCCGCGTCTGATAGCAAACGGCCTGCAGGGCGGCACGGGCAAATTCATTGGGGCCGGTAGCCCGCGTCATGCCAAATATAGCCCCCCGAGCGTCGGCATCCCAATACGGCGCGCCCAAACCGGTAAATGCCGGAACCAGGTAAATTTCCTGCTCATCATCTGCCAGATCGGCCATCGCGCCGGTCTGCGCGGCATCATCAATGATCTTCAATCCATCTCGCAACCACTGAACGGTGGCGCCCGCCATGAAAATTGAACCTTCCAGCGCATAGGTGGTTTCACCATTCAGTCGATAGGCAATCGTCGTCAGCATCCGGTTTTTTGAAGCAATCTGATCTGCACCGGTGTTGAGCAGGGCAAAACAGCCGGTTCCGTATGTCGATTTAAACATGCCCGGTTCAAAACAGGCATTGCCGATGGTTGCCGCCTGCTGATCGCCGGCGACACCACAAATCGGAATGGCCGCACCCAATATCGAGGATTCTGCAACACCGAAATCTGCCGCGCAGTCAAGAACTTCTGGCAACATGTTAGAGGGGATGTCCAACAGTTTCAAAAGGTGGTCGTCCCACTCATTTGCACCAATGTTATACATCAGCGTGCGGGCAGCATTGGTGGCATCAGTGACATGACGCTTACCTTCTGTCAGCCGCCAAATCAGAAAACTGTCAATGGTGCCAAACGCGAGCTCTCCGCGTTCGGCGCGTTCACGCACGCCCTCCACATTGTTCAGCAGCCAGCGCAGCTTGGTGCCGGAAAAATAGGGATCAAGTAAAAGACCTGATCGGGCGGTTACTTCTTCTTCTTCACCCGCCTTCTTCAGTTCGGCGCAGAAATCGGCGGTCCGACGGTCTTGCCAGACAATCGCGTTGTGCACGGGTTTACCGCTGGCCCGGTCCCAGACCACCGTCGTTTCCCGCTGATTGGTGATGCCGATCGCAGCGATATCACTTGCCGACAAACCGGCCTTGGCGATCGCATCGCGGCATACCGACACAACACTTTCCCAAATCTCTTCACACTCGTGCTCTACCCAGCCGGATTTTGGAAAATGCTGGGTAAATTCCCGTTGCGCAACGGCCATAATCGACTGTTCGGGTCCAAACAGAATCGCACGCGATGACGTGGTTCCCTGATCGATTGCCAGCACAACGCCGCTGCCGTTGGATTTACTAATCGCCATTCGGTGCTCCCTTTGTTGAACCGCACCATAGGCAAAGCTGATTCATTCGACTAGATATCGGATATGGAAAAACAAAAAGAAGATGATCGTCGGAAAACCATCGTTCTGACCGGTGCCAGCCGCGGCATAGGCCACGCCACCGTCAGGCGCTTTTCTCAAAATGGATGGCGGGTGCTGACCCTTTCGCGCCAGCCATTCGACGACAATTGCCCCTGGCCTGAAGGGGCTGCAAATCACGTCCAGGTTGATCTTGCCGATGCCGACAGTCTGGGTCTGGCTGTTGCAGATATCCGAAGCCGGCTTGAAGAAGAAGGTGGCCAACTGCATGCGCTGGTAAACAATGCAGGCATATCGCCAAAACTGACGGAAGGCAGCAGACCAAACTCGCTGGATACGCCAATGCAGGTTTGGCGGCAGGTGTTCCAGGTGAATTTCTTTGCCCCGATTCTGCTCGCTCGTGGCCTGATTGACGAATTGAAGGCAGCCCAGGGCGCAATCGTCAACGTGACCTCGATTGCCGGTGGACGGGTGCATCCTTTTGCCGGCAGTGCCTACGCAACATCGAAAGCCGCGCTGGCTTCGCTGACCCGGGAAATGGCGGCAGATTTTGGACCCCATGGCATTCGGGTCAATGCCATTGCACCCGGTGAGATCGATACCAGCATTCTGTCGCCGGGCACCGAAGGAATGATCAAAGACATTCCGTTGCGCCGTCTGGGTGAAACAACCGAAGTCGCCGACACCATTTTCTATCTTTGTTCGGAGGCGGCCAGCTACGTCAATGGCGCGGAAGTGCACGTCAATGGTGGTCAGCACGTCTGATGCCTGAACTCCCCGAAGTCGAAACTGTCCGGCTTGGCCTCGCGCCCGTGATGGAGGACGCCATTGTGACCCGGTTGCAATTGAACCGGGCCGATCTTCGTTTCCCCTTTCCAGAACACTTTTCCAAACGGGTGGAAGGAGAACGCATTGTTTCTCTTGGTCGCCGGGCAAAATACCTTCTTGTCGACCTGCAATGCGGCGAAGTCATTATCATGCATCTGGGCATGTCCGGTTCCTTTCGAACTTTGAGCGGCGATATGCCAGGGGACTTTCACCATGCCCGGACCCGTCACGAAACCCATGATCACGTCATATTTCACCTGCGCTGTGCCGACGGACAAACGGCGAAAGTGATTTACAACGACCCTCGACGATTCGGTTTCATGCTCATGTCCCAACGCAATCAGCTGGACGAGCACCCCAGTTTCAAAGACATGGGAGTAGAACCGGTCGGCAATGCGTTGGATGCCCAGGAACTGGCGACAGGATTAAGCGGCCGTCAAACCAATCTCAAGGCGGCATTGCTGGATCAGAAAGTTATCGCCGGTCTGGGAAATATATATGTGTGCGAGGCACTGTGGCGCGCAGACCTTTCACCGCGTCGGATGGCCAAAACACTTGTTTTGAAATCGGGAAAGCCAAGCCAACGCGCCGAACGGCTGACAGAAACAATAAAGCAGGTGATTGCGGAAGCCATTGAAGCGGGCGGATCCTCCCTGCGCGACCATGCCCAGACGGATGGCAGTCTGGGTTATTTTCAGCATTCTTTCGCCGTTTATGATCAGGAAGACAAAAAGTGCCGCAAAGATGATTGCTCCGGCACCATTCAGCGTATCGTACAGTCCGGGCGCAGCACATTTTATTGTCCCCGATGCCAGAAGTAACATGGTAATCTTTCGTCGATCCCGCACGCTGGGCCCTGTGATCGCATCTTTCAACGCGATTGATGACCCATTATGTGTCGATTTTTTTCAGCGACCTGATAAGAGCTACGGGTATGAAGAATATCGACGGGATGTTGAAACAGCAGAAGGCTGGTTTCCAATCGGGTTCCACAGCGCCCGGGTTTTCACCCAGCTTGAAGAAGCGAAACGCGATGCCATGCAGAATGTTGCATGGTTCAACATCGATCAAGATAAGACAAACGGGAGTTGATCAATGGCCTATGGCACCATCAAAGTAGAGACCCACGGCAAAGTGGGTGTCATAACGCTCAACCGTCCGAAGGCGCTGAACGCGCTCAATACCGAACTGATGAATGAAGTGATCGCCGCCGCACAGGCGTTCGATGCCAGTTCAAAAATCGGCTGCATCGTGCTGACCGGTTCGGAAAAGGCGTTTGCTGCCGGTGCTGATATTAAGGAGATGCAGCCGCTTTCTTATGTCGAAGCCTTCGAACAGGACTTTTTTGCGGGTTGGGATGCGCTTGTCCGCGTCCGTAAACCGATCATTGCTGCAGTGGCTGGCTATACACTGGGCGGCGGCTGCGAACTCGCCATGATCTGTGACTTTATAATTGCAGCCGATACTGCAAAATTCGGGCAGCCGGAAATTTCACTGGGTGTTATGCCTGGCATGGGCGGGTCTCAGCGGCTCACACGGTTTGTCGGCAAATCAAAGAGCATGGACATGTGTCTGACCGGTCGGATGATGGATGCTGAAGAAGCTGAACGCAGCGGATTGGTTTCCCGCGTGGTGGCTGCGAACGACCTGCTTGAAGTGTCACTGGAAGTCGCCTCCAAGATTGCAGAGTTTTCTCAGCCCTCCGTGGCCATGACAAAAGCAAGTGTAAACCGGTCCTATGAAGCCACGTTGGCCGAGGGTGTGTTGTTTGAACGACGGCTGTTCCACTCCCTGTTTGCCACCGACGACCAGGACGAGGGCATGAACGCGTTCATCGAGAAACGTCAACCACAGTTCAGAAACAAATAAGAAGGTGTTGACGCTCTAAACGCGGGGCACTATACCACCGCAAACCTTGGCCTCTATTGAGAGCCAACGCTTCCGTCTGAGCAACTCGGCGCGACGGGGCACAGCACGAAAATTCGATACGGAAAGGGCTTTTCATGGCCAACACGACTTCGGCAAAGAAAGCCACACGCAAAATAGCCCGCAAGACTGCGGTGAACAAATCCCGCCGCACCAACATGCGCGGTGAATTGCGTAAGATGGAAGAAGCCATCGCGGCTGGCGACAAGAGTGCAGCTCAGGAACAGTTGAAGCTCGTACAGCCTGTAGTTATGAAATCTGCTTCTAAAGGCATCATTCATAAAAACACTGCATCGCGCAAGATTTCACGCCTTTCTGCTCGCGTCAAAGCAATAAGCGCGTAATTTAAAAAAGTATATATTCTTCGGATATAGTCGGAGAATACAAATTGCGGCGTCTGCCGCGTATTTTGGCCCGCTTTGCCTCAAAGCGGGCTTTTTTGCGTGGTGCTCGCACTCATTGTCTGGTGAATTTCCCGGCATTCGGCACGCCCTGAAACCTGACCTGCGTGGAAAGGTGAAGGCAAAAAAGCCGCTGCCCGAGTTCAATTGCAACAACGTGTATCAAATTTTTACATCCAATAATTTTCTTTTAAATCATGCTGTTACAGAAGGTTAGAAAATCGAACCCAACGTAACCAGCCCGATAAAAGCACTATTTAGGAGTCAAGGGGGGGAATCGAAAAGAAAAAATAAAAATGCAGTTGTTAGAAATTTCTCAACCGTGGGCATGAAAGACTTCTTGATTCATAAGCCTTTTTCAGACTGGCAAATTTTCCAACATTGTAAATTCATTATTGTCAATCGGGACGGGTTCCGAATCATTTAAGAGTCAGCTTGAACCACCAAAAACCCGTGTATATGCTGGCTTCAGAGAGTGGATAAGCAGCAAAAAAATTACCTGAGAAAAAGAAAACAAGTTCGAGATTTAAGACAAGAATTAGTCTAATTTCTATTTGCAATATTGGGACTTTTTTCTGTTCTATTGACTTTTCTAAAAATTATACCGTGTCGGGACGGTGGGGACTTGTAATATCGGCTGAGTAACCGGGGCGCATTTATTGGATGGGTCTCTGGGAGAGTGTATTGATGGACTATGGCGGCGACCTGTCGGTTGGTGAATGTTGGGAACTACTAACCTCCGATAAAGATTCAGTTTTGGTAGATGTACGCACGCGGGCTGAGTGGGCTTTTGTCGGGCTTCCGCAAATGAGTGACGGCATGCAACCAATTGTTTTGCAGGAGTGGCAGGCATTTCCTGACATGGCAGTGGATGGTGATTTTTCCACCCACCTGCAGCAGCAACTGGCAAAACTGGGCGCAGACGAGAATACCAAGCTGTGTTTTCTCTGCCGGTCCGGCGTCAGGAGCTTGGCCGCTGCCCGGGCGATGACGGCGATTGGTTATCCCAACACCTATAACATCACCAGCGGTTTTGAAGGTGATTTAGACGACGGCGGGCACAGGGGAAGAATAAATGGCTGGAAAGCCGAGGGGCTGCCGTGGCGGCAGCGTTGAACAAATAAAACAATAAGGCGCAGCCGCAAGCGGACTGCAGCTTAACAAACAGGCCAAAGGCCAACTTGGAGGCGAAAGAAATGAACGAATTGGGGAATATGCACCAAATGATTGCAACACAGATGGCAGAGGTTTTTCACGCTCCCCTGCACGAATAATTCGGGGCTCACTCTCACGGCCAAACTAGGGGTGGTTTTGGTGCAGTGAGATTTGGTGTGCGGGTCTCATTCTCGACCTGCACTGGACCGCAAGCAACGAATTACGGATATCTTATGTCAATACCCAGCGGCAAACGCGAAAATGAAAATACCGACCGGCGGGTCGACCGAAGCCAAATCGCCGAGGACGCGCAGCGATCTCTGAAAAATCCTGCTCTTCCAGCCGGGACAGCGGCCAGCAAAACTCAGATCAAACCAACAAGTCAAAAAGTCTCCACTGTTGGTTCGACGGTTACCAACAGAAGCGGCCCGACTGTTGCTGCTCGTGAATTGCAGAAATGGGATCGCGTTCTGGCCCAGTTGAAAGCCCGGTTAGGACCGGAAGCCTTTGCAAGCTGGTTCGGCCGCTGCCGCCTGGAAACCATTTCCAAAAGCCAGCTGACCATCTCCGTACCCACCACCTTTCTGAAAAGCTGGATCAAAACCCATTACAGCGACCTGTTGCTTGAGCTTTGGCAGAAACAGGCCAATGACATTTTGCGCATCGACATTGTTGTGCGCAGTGCAGTTCGTTCAGCAAATTCAGAAAACGGGGAAGCTGTCGCACAGGTAAATGCCGCAGATACATCCGGACAGTCAGAGGCAAATCCCGCCCTGTCAAAAGGCGGTGCTGGCACTCACCCGGCCATGCACCGAGACGGATTCGTGCCCATGGCTGCAAGCGCATCAGCTGCCACCGCAGCAGGTGCACCTGGTGTTCGGCGTCTGGCTGGTCGCGAGGCATCTGTTGGATTTTCCGGTTCACCGCTTGATCCGAATTTTACATTTTCGACATTTGTCGAAGGCAGTTCCAATCGCATGGCGTGTGCAGCGGCCCGTTCCGTGGCGGAAGCAGATGGCGCGGCTGCGCGCTTCAATCCGCTGTTCATTCACGCCAATGTGGGATTGGGTAAAACCCATCTTCTGCAGGCGATTGCCTGGGGCGCGAGCGCGCGCAACAGCGGCACCAAGATCCTTTACCTGACGGCTGAATATTTCATGTGGCGCTTTGCGTCTGCCATTCGCGATTCAAATGCCCTGTCTTTCAAGGAAAGCCTGCGGGACATCGATTTGCTGTTGATCGACGACATGCAGTTCTTGCAGGGCAAATCCATCCAGCAGGAATTCTGCCATCTGTTGAATGCGCTGATCGACAGTGCCAAACAGGTCGTCGTGGCGGCTGACCGCCCACCCTCCCAACTGGAATCCCTCGATGCACGTGTCCGCTC
>CAJQPW010000241.1 GCA_905480295.1 uncultured Rhizobiaceae group bacterium
GGATCCGTACAAAATAAGCGCCTGTCCTTCACGTTTGCCGAGCGACTGCCGTCTGCCGTCAGCCGAATGTCTGCAATACGGGAAATGTTTCCAGAAGATAGAAGGCGAAGGTTTGCATCCCCCCCGTCAGAAAAAGGACGCCCGCAACCACGAGCAATCCGCCCATGAGTTTTTCAACCGACCCCAGGTGTTTTCGGAACCGCGACAGAAAATTCATGAAAGGGCCGGCAAACAAGGCAGCCAGGACGAAGGGCACACCCAGACCGAGTGAATAGATGCCAAGCATGAACGCTCCCTCACCGACCGTGTCCCGGGCACTGGCAATCCCAAGAACAACGCCGCTCAAAACCAGCAAAATGCCCCAGATGTGGAAGTTGGCGAGCGTTTCTCCCAGAAACACGATGGCCATGCCCACGCCATACACCGGCATCAGATACATGAAGATTCCTGTTAAGGATGGCCCGATGGTTTTGACTCCGTATTGATAAGAGGAAAACGCAAGCAGAGACGCGAGAACAACAATACCGGCAATGTTGGTCCAGGCGCTGAGC
The DNA here is from genome assembly GCA_905480295.1 of uncultured Rhizobiaceae group bacterium. Taxonomy (GTDB): domain Bacteria; phylum Pseudomonadota; class Alphaproteobacteria; order Rhizobiales; family Rhizobiaceae; genus Pseudahrensia. The sequence continues at coordinate 552 of CAJQPW010000241.1, forward strand.
GTATTGGGGAATGTCCACAACAGTGTTGCTTCGATGATCGCAAAGGGAGCCAGAAGAACGGCTCCAGCACTCGCAATGAGAGCAAAAAGGGGAAAGGTCTGGAGCGGCATAAAGCGCTCTGAACGCAGGCCGACCGAATAGATCGACCAGCTGATAGCGGACCCGATAAAAAGCACGTCGCCAAGGTTGAATTGCAGCGAGATCAGTCGTTCAACGGAGGCTTTCGCAACGATCACGACAACACCTGCCAGCGCGAGAGACACACCGGCAGCTTCCCGCGGTCCCACCTTGCGTCCGCGGTACATCCATTCAATCAATATGATCAGGACGGGCGAGGCCGAATAGATCAGCGTGCCATTGGTCGCGGTTGTGTATTTCAACGCCAGATAGACCATGGCACCACAAATCCACATGCCGAGAAATCCCATGAGCGCCAGTTGTGGAGTCATGTTGAGCAATTGACCGCGATGGCGCTTCAGAATCGGATAGACAAAGGGCATCAGGATGATGGCAGTAAGAAACCAGCGCAGGAATGCCAGCGTGAACGGTTCCACGTCTTCAACCGCCGCGCGGCCAAAAATAATGTTTGATGAAAACAACAGCGGCATGATGCACAAAATGGCAAACGCGCGCCTGTTGTCAGAGGTAGAGGCCGGTGATTGAGGTGAAGCAGACAGGGACGTGTGATCCGCGCAATTGTCGATAAAGACGGCTCATGACAGGCAATCGGCACTGGCGCAAGGGGATGAGCCAGCCGAACACGCATTTGCCATAAGGTTTATTGGAATCTTTCACCGCCAAAATGGGCTTTCGTGCAGTCGACCGTCAGCCGAAGACGAAGGGAACGGCAAAAGTCGGCAACGTCCGATTGGGACGCAAAGGGACCGGCAATCAACAGGGACATTGCCCCGCTTTCTCCCGCGTCTACAGGGCCGGGTTGAATGCGCGGTTCCAGGTTTGAAAACAGATCCGGCGCCCGGCGCTTGAGCGCGGCATATCGGTTGACCAACAATTCAACATTCTGGTCACTGCCTATGTTTACACCAAGGAAGGTTTTGGGCGTCTTAGATTTCGATTCTTCGTTAGGCGTGCTGGATTCATCAGGGCTGATGGCGCCGGTCTGAATAACATCGAGTGGTTGCGGCACTGGCAGCGTTTGTGGCAATGGGGGTGTGAGTGGCGGCTGGGGTGACAGGTTGGCCTCCAGATTTCCCTGCTGTGGCTGTTCGTTCGGTGTTGGTTGATCCTCAAGATTGACCACCAAATCCCCATTTGGATCTGTTTTTGTTTTCTTGGCATCATCGAGTTTTGTTTCTGCAACTTCTGTCTCAGCGGCACGGTCGTGCGTTACCAGTTCTGTCTCGGGTTCATCATTTGCGGGCTTGACCGCGTTCATGGGCGGGTTTGCGCGGGAGATGATTTTTGGTTCCTGATTCTCGGCAATGGTGGTCGGAATAAATTGATAGCTGTCGGGAAAGACGCCAAGCACTACTGCAAAAACAGTGCAGATCAGGGCCAGAGAGCCCCAGGTATATAAAGCAAAGACTCCTGCAGAATTGCGTCTGGACCTGGCCGTTTTTCGCACCATATCTTCGGCAGCATCCTTTGCCGCTTTCATCGCGGCAATGCGTACGGCCGTGTCCTCTGTGCTGCGTGATTCCCGCAAATTGCTGCTCCCACCCCCAAAATTACGCCAACTTCCCCCGCCAAAGGAAAGAAAGCGTTGATCGAATCACTTCAATCTACCATTCATGGGGCAGCATTGCAGCCCAGCTGGGTTTTTCCTGTGTCGGCATAGAACGGTTCGTTGCCGGGCAAGGGTGCAAAACGAATTACGAGGACCCGATGGTCGATATTTCCACCCGATCTTGTTTGACGATCATTCTGGCCGCCGGAGACGGCAAACGCATGAGTTCATCCCTGCCCAAGGTTCTCCACGCTGTGGCCGGTCTGCCAATGGTTTGTCATGTTCTGGATGCTGCCCAAGAGGCGGGAAGTAACGATTGTGCGGTCGTGGTAGGGAGCCAGTCGCAACGGGTCTGCGACGTGGTGCAGGAGCACAGTGAAGGTGCGACAATTCACTTGCAGGCCGAACGAAACGGCACTGCCCATGCTGTTTTGGCGGCACGAGATGCGGTTGAGGAAAGCCACGACGACGTGGTCGTTCTCTATGGTGATGTCCCGCTGATCAAGGCAGAGACGATCATCGCGTCCCGCGAAGAATTGGCACGGGGCACGGATATCGTCGTTCTGGGTTTTCATACTGATGATCCGACTGGTTACGGCCGTCTGCTGGTGGAAGATGGGCAGTTAGCGGCCATCCGAGAACATCGTGATGCCAGTGCGGCTGAAAAGAAGATCACGTTTTGCAACAGCGGCATAATGATGTTTCGTGCCCGTCACATGCTGACGGTGCTGGATGCGATTAAGAACGACAACAGTCAGGGTGAATATTACCTGACTGACGCAGTCGAAGTCGGTCGGGCAAACGGGTTGGCTGTGACAGCGCTGGATGTGCCCTATGAAGAAACCATGGGCGTCAATGACCGGTTGCAACTGGCTGAAATTGAAGAAATCTGGCAAACCAACAGACGCAACAGTCTGATGGCTGCGGGTGTGACCATGGCCGCGCCATCAACCGTATACCTGCACCACGACACCGTAATCGAAAAAGATGCGGTGCTGGAACCTAATGTCGTCTTTGCTGCCGGCGTGACTGTGCGGGAACGGGCCATTATTCGTGCATTCTCCCATATCGAAGGGGCCGATATCGGAAGTGATGCCCAGGTCGGACCCTTTGCACGTCTGCGTCCGGGTACAGAACTCGCCGCCATGTCAAAAATTGGCAACTTTGTCGAAATCAAAGCCACCAGCGTCGGGGAGGGAGCCAAGATCAACCATCTTTCCTATGTCGGCAACACCACTGTCGGTGCGCGTGCCAATATCGGCGCAGGATCGATCACCTGCAATTATGACGGCTTCAACAAATATCACACCGTCATTGGTGAGGGCGCCTTTATCGGGTCGAACACCGCTTTGATCTCACCGGTTGTCGTTGGAGCCTATGCAAACACGGCCGCTGGCAGTACGATTTCTAAGGATATTCCAGGCGATGCCCTGGCGATCAGCCGCGCCAAACAGGTGAACCTGTTGGGAAAAGCGAAAACGCTTCGTGAAAAATATGCGCGGATCAAGGCTGAGAAGAAAAAATAGATTTAAATCTTTGCAGGATTGAAATCATTTTTGACTATCCAAGGCGGCAATCGGTGATATGGCAGGTGGGCGGAAGGTGATCTGCCGTTGAATTTTTTGGTCTGGTATCCGGTGTTGATAACACCAAAGAAAACTGGATCTTTCCTTAGGGGCTGACTATGTGCGGAATTGTTGGAATTGTGGGAACTCGGCCTGTTGCGCCGCTGATTGTTGATGCCCTGAAGCGGCTTGAATATCGCGGTTACGACTCGGCTGGCGTTGCAACGCTTGAGGACGGGCATTTGGACCGTCGCCGTGCAGAGGGCAAGCTGGTCAATCTGCAGGAACGGCTGACAGATTCACCGCTTTCAGGAACTATTGGCATAGGCCACACCCGCTGGGCGACCCATGGTGCTCCGATTGAAATCAACGCTCACCCGCATTTTTCTTCTGATGTCGCTGTGGTTCACAACGGTATAATCGAAAATTTCCGTGACCTGAAAGCAGATCTTGAATCCGACGGTTTCACGTTCACGTCGCAGACCGATACCGAGGTTGTTGCTCATCTGGTGGCTCGAGAATTGCGCAATGGCCTTGAGCCAGAGGCAGCTGCTCAGGCCGCAATTCGACGACTCCATGGGGCATTTGCCTTAGCCGTGATGTTTGGCAGCGATGAAAACCTGATCATCGCCGCTCGCTACGGACCACCTTTGGCGATCGGCCACGGAGAAGGGGAAATGTATCTGGGGTCCGATGCTGTCGCCCTCGCTCCCTTTACCAATCGAATTACTTATCTTGAAGATGGAGATCTGGCCGTCGTTCGCAGGGATTCAATCGCTATCTATGACGCTGATGGCAATCCAATCCAACGAGCCCAGCAAACCTCTGTCGGCTCCGCATTGATGGTGGATAAGGGCAATCACCGCCATTTCATGATCAAGGAAATCTACGAACAGCCCGAAGTCATCGGTCATACATTGGCCAATTATGTTGATTTCAACAGCGAAAAGGTCGCCCTGCGTGATATGGGTGATCGCAAAGACCCTCTCAATTTTGCCGATCTCGACCGGTTGAATATCACCGCCTGTGGAACTGCCTATCTGGCAGGATATCTGTCCAAATACTGGTTCGAACGCCACGCCCGCCTGCCTGTGGACATCGATGTTGCATCCGAGTTTCGTTACCGCGAAGTGCCGCTGAGCGACAACGGTCTTTCCCTGTTTATTTCCCAGTCGGGAGAAACCGCCGATACGCTGGCTGGCCTCAAATATTGTGAAGCAGCCGGCCAGCAACTGGCGGCCATCGTCAATGTGCGTGAAAGCACGATTGCGCGTTCTTGCCAGAGTGTATTCCCGACGCTCGCGGGCCCCGAAATTGGTGTTGCCTCAACCAAGGCTTTTACATCTCAGGTTGCAGTTCTTTCTATGATGGGTATTTTACTCGGCCGAATGCGCCGCATATCTAATATTCAAGGCCAAGAACTTGTGACTGGCCTATCACAGATACCAAATATGGTTCGAGATGTACTTAGGCGTGCTGATTCTATTCGAGAGCTTGCCCATGAATTTTGCCAAGGCAATCATATTTTCTTCTTAGGACGAAATGTCCTTTACGCTGTAGCTCTTGAAGGTGCACTAAAGATGAA
>CAJQPW010000242.1 GCA_905480295.1 uncultured Rhizobiaceae group bacterium
ACACCAACCGCATTCTTGAATTTTGCCGCAGCCACATCACGGGCAATTTTGATCTGAGAGACCAGACAAAAGAGCGCTTGCAGGCCGCAATTGCTCTGGTCTCTCAGATCAAAATTGCCCGTGATGTGGCTGCGGCAAAATTCAAGAATGCGGTTGGTGTCGGCCCCGGCAGGCTTCAATCCACCAAATTTCCAAAGAACAAGTTCCTTCATTCGAACGAAGCCGTCGCCGCCGCAATCGAGGGTAATTTCAAGCTCGCAGCATTGCGCCATGAAATTGATGCAACCGGGTTCAAAACCGAACAGTTCCGTGCATCGCTGTTTCCGGTGATCTCTGTGGAGGGCAGCGCAACTCGTGGTGAAGATCTCGGTGGGTCAGACGACCTTGCTGATGATCTTAAAGCCATGGTGATGCTGCGCTGGAAACTGATTGATGGTGGGGTTCGCCGCAATCGGATCCACGAGTTAACAGAACGTGAGTTTGTCAAGATTGCGGAATATGATTCCATGATCCGAGATGTTCGCCAGGAGATCGAAATTTCCTGGTCTCGTCTGATGGAAGGTGGAAAGCAGGTTGCTGCCAAACGCAGTCAGTTGAAGGAAACGCAAAAAGTTGTCGCCTCTTACCGCAAGGAATATGAGGCAGATAAGCGAAGCCTGCTTGATGTGCTTGATGCAGAAAACACGCGGTTTGGAATCGAATTTGACCTTTCCAACGCAATATCTATCAGGCGTTTTGCCGCCTACCAGCTGATGGCCCACACCGGAGACCTGCTGAAAACTCTCAATGTTGCGAGACCTGCGGGCGCTCAGTACGAGCCTGACATTTCCATGCTGCGTCCCGCCAGCAGTGCAAAGTCCGCGTTTATTATCCCACCTCTCAAACAGGAGTAATCCATTGAGAGGGCGACCATCCGTCAATCTTTGAGAGCGTGGAGCAATTTTGGCCGAGTTGGATGACAACCTCACTGAACAGGCAGCAGGGGGGCGTGACGCATTTACGGATTCTCTGCTCGATGCAATTGCACTGATAGCCGATCATCATGGTATGCAATTCAGCGAGTCCGTGGTGATGAACGGTTTGCCTCACAACGATGGGCGCCTGAATCTCTCCCATGTCGAAGCGGCCTTTGAAAATGTCGGACTTTCTGCACGCATTATCAGCAAATCCCCATCTGAAGTCCCGCTCATAGTCTGTCCGTTCCTGGTATTCTTCAAGGGTGGCGACATTGGCGTGGTCTATGGGCGCAGGGGAAAGCGCGGCAAATATCTGGTTCAGATTGCCGGTCACAAGGGCAAGCGGCGCATAAGACAGCGCATCCTCAACCGTGAGACCGTGGACCGTGTTGTTTATGTGAGCCCGTCGATCGACATATTTTCAAGTGAAGACAACAGCCGCGAACTCGCCAAGGGACATTGGCTGTGGTCAAGTGTTCGCCGGTTCTGGGGAGCCTGGACACTTGTGGTTCTGGTTGCATTCATCGTCAATCTGCTGGGCCTGGCGCTGCCGCTTTTCGTGATGAACGTGTACGACCGGGTCATACCTTATAATGCCATTCCAACACTGTGGGCCTTGGCCCTGGGCGTTGTGATTGCCATTGGCTTTGATTTTATCCTCAGGGTGTTGAGGGCTTCCGTGATTGACAATGCCGGCAGGCGAATCGACATGAAAGTGTCGTCCGATGTCTTTCGTCATGTGTTGGACACCAAGATGTCAGATCGGGCAGCGAGCGCGGGGGATATGGCGAGCACGGTGCGGGAGTTTGAATCCGTGCGCGACTTTTTTACCTCCGCCAGCCTCACATCCGTAATTGACCTTTTGTTCATCGGCGTTTTCCTTGGGGTATTGTGGATTATTGTAGGTCCGCTGGTCTTGGTTCCGCTTGCCGCAGTGCCGTTGGTTCTGATCGCTACTTTGTTGATACAGATCCCCATGAACAAGTCTGTGGTGACAGGGCAGGTCTCGTCAAACAACCGTCACTCCGTGTTGGTGGAATCCCTGGTTGGAGTGGAAACCGTCAAGGCAGCATCTGCTGAAGGGCCGTTCCAGCGGCGTTGGGAATCCGCCGTTGCCGACACCGTTCGGGCGACGTCAAAAACACGGTTCTGGTCGTCGCTGGCGATATTTTTCTCCATGATGGTGCAACAGTCGGTGAGCGTCGTGATTATTGTGTGGGGGGTTTTCCTCGTGGCTGAGGGCGAAATATCCATCGGTGCCCTGATCGCGTCCAATATCCTGGCCGGGCGGGTGCTGGCGCCGTTGGGCGGTATCACCATGACTCTTTCCCGCATGAAGCAGTCGACCAACGCGCTGCGCAATCTGAATAAATTGATGCGGGCAGAGCGCGATCACGGACACGACAAGGAGCACATGGAACTCGTACGGGTTGGTGAAATCGAATTTCGCGAAGCCGGTTTTAACTATCCAGGTAACAGCAATTTGGTGTTGCAGCAGGTTTCTGCCCGCATCAAACGGGGCGAGCGCGTTGGCATTATCGGTAAAGTGGGATCCGGCAAGTCGACCCTTGGAAAACTATTGTGCGGTCTCCATGAAACCACACAGGGTGCCATCCTTTTGGATGAAGTGGATATCAAACACCGCCAGATGGCGGACCTGCGGACGGCAGTTTATTATGTGCCACAGGATGCCGATCTTTTCTCAGGTTCCATCCGCGACAACGTCTGTTTCAATGGTCCGGTTAAGCCGGACGTATTTGAACGGGCCTGTCATGTCTCGGGTGTTGCGCTTTTGGTGCAACAGCATCCCCTTGGTTACGAAATGCCGGTTGGCGAACGTGGCAGGAATCTTTCCGGCGGGCAGCGACAGGCCGTGGCGCTGGCGCGGGCGCTGGTAAACGAATCTCCCATTCTGTTTCTTGACGAACCAACGGCAGCAATGGACACGACCACGGAATCTGCCTTTGTCAACAATATGGCTGCCATGGGACCGTCGCAAAATACGCTGATTATTGCGACCCATCGATCCTCTCTGCTGGAACTAGTGGACCGCGTGATTGTCATTGATCAGGGACGTATCGTCGGCGATGGCCCCAAAGCTGAAGTTTTGGCGTCTCTGCAACGCAACGGCGTCAAAAAGAAAACTCGAGCACGGGTGAGTTCGGATGGCAAATGAGGAACTGGAATTTGCCAATGACCCGCTTGGCGCAGTGGCGTCTACGGGCACATCTCCGGCGTGGCGGGTGGTATTGACCATCGGTTGTGCCGTTGGTGCAGCGATCATGTGGGCCGACTGGGCCGAGGTGGAACAGGTTACCTCCGGCCAAGGCAAGGTAATACCGTCGAGCCAAATTCAGGTGGTGGAAAGTCTAGAGCCCGGAATTGTTGCGGAAATTCTGATCCGTGAAGGCGACCGCGTTGCAAAAGGCCAGGAACTCATTCGAATAGATGATACGGGGGCGGCATCAAAATTAGGTGAACTGCGTCAGCGTCAGGCCTCCCTGACGGCTGAAAAACTTCGTATCAGGGCTCAGCTGAACGGTGAGAGCACATTTGAAATTTTGGAAACACCCGATGCGTCGATACGAGATTTTTATCTCGACCAGCGAGCTGTTTTTACGGCCAATCGAAAAATTCTCGATGAGCAGGCTTCAACACGACGTCACCAGTTTGAGCAAAAGCGGCAGAGCCTGGCAGAAAACGTCGCCAGCGCGGAAAAAACGCGCGTTTTGCTCGATCTGGCACAAAAAGAGGAGGCTCTGATCGAACGGCTGTACCAACGACAGGCCGTTCCGGAAATTGATTTTATCCGGGTCCAGCGCGAATCGCTGCGTTTGGCCGGTGATTTGAATGTTATGGAAGCCACAAAGGCCAGGTTGCAGGCGGAGGTTGATGAAGCTGAAGCGTTGATTGGTTCAGAAGAGACTGCCTTCCTGTCGGAAGCCACCACTCGGCTGTCAAAAATCAATGCTGATCTTGCTGTTGTGAGGCAGACATTGACGGCCGCAAGCGATACCGTTCGGCGCGCAGTTTTGCGTTCTCCCGTAAAAGGAGTTGTAAACAAGGTAAACGTGGCGGCCGTAAATGAGGTTGTCAGGGCGGGGGATTCTGTCGTTGAAATCGTTCCTGTGGATGACACGTTGTTGGTCGAAACGCAGATTAGACCCGAAGATATTGCTTTTATTCGTGCCGGATTGACCGCAACAATCCGCGTCTCAGCCTTCGATTATACAAGATATGGCACCATGACCGGGATTGTGCAAAGGATTGGCGCGGATACCATAACTAATGAGAATCGTGAGACTTTTTACCAGGTTGTCGTTAGTACAGATCTGAATGAAAGCGTCACAGACAGTTCTGAACAATTGGAAATAATTCCTGGGATGATCGCGACCGTAGACATCGCTACAGGTAAACGATCCGTACTTGAATATTTGATGAAGCCAATATTGGTCTTGAAGGACCGAGCGCTTCGAGATCCTCGCTAAGAAACATTTGCCGCTATGTCCATGAAATCTGGACAACAATAGAGATTCAGCTTATCATTGTGGTTGGCATGTTGGGGCAGCGCCATAACTAAGATTAAGTCTTCTTCAGGCGAGAAGCTAGTAATATGGCCAAAGGCAACGATATTCAATCCGTCGGGATTGATCTTTTATCAGAAGGCGACTCTGGTTCCAACATTTCTGTTGTAACTCCAGATGATGGTCGGATTCTGATTGAGAACTCCGAACTTCTGTTTCACGGTGACTATGAGCGGCAGGGCAGCGATCTGCTGATCAGTCATGGTGGTGAAAGTCAGCTGGTGATTGGATATTTCGGCACCAGTAAACCAGCTCATCTGGAATCGACCAACGGCGCAATTTTGACCGCGAAAGTGGTGAGTGCGTTGGCTGGCGACCCGACTGCGGGACAATATGCCCAGGCGGGCGGTGCTGCAGGACCGCTTGAAATCGGTAAGGTGGTAAAACTGGAAGGGACGGCGTCGGGCACATCTGAAGGTGGCCAGGCTATTGACCTGAAAGTTGGGTCTCCCGTCTATCAGGGCGACGTCATTCAAACCGGTCCTGATTCTACGCTGGGCATCAGTTTTGTCGACGAAACCGTGTTTTCGATGTCGGCGGATGCCCGCATGATTCTCGACGAGCTGATCTATGATCCGGC
>CAJQPW010000243.1 GCA_905480295.1 uncultured Rhizobiaceae group bacterium
CTGGCCAACGGACCGGGCACGATGAATAATCTCACCTATGGCAATGACCGCTATCAGAATTACGAAACCATCTGTGGTGGTTCGCCCGCAGGCATCGACAACTCTGGCAGGGCTTTTGCCGGCACCAGCGGTGTACATGTCCACATGACAAACACCCGCATGACCGACCCGGAAATTCTTGAAATGCGGTATCCGGTGGTGCTGGAAGAGTTTTCCATCCGCAAGGGTTCCGGTGGACGCGGAAAATACAATGGTGGCGATGCAACCACCCGCCGCATGCGGTTTCTGGAAGACATGACCTGCGCCATTATCGGCTCCAGCCGCTACAATCCGCCCAAAGGACTGCATGGCGGTGGCGATGGCGAGTGCGGCAAGACTGAAATTCGTCGTTTATCCGGCGAAATCGAACTGCTGAACCACTGTGACCAGACCGAAGTGGTCGCGGGCGAGGCGGTGATTGTCACAACACCGGCAGCCGGTGGCTTGTATTGAGTGTGTTGACCTGACGATTGGGGTCTGAACGACCCCGGTTGTTCAGATCACTGCTGCAGCAGTTTTTCAAGGATTGCTGAGTTGGGTGCCATTGGCCCGTGGGGCAATGTAACAAGGGCCAAATGTCGATACAGGCCCGGTTCGTCCAGTGGGATGGTCCGAATGCGTTCGTCGGCCATGCGAAACACGTCAGGCTCGGGAAGCAGGGTGAACCCAACACCGCTCTTAACGCATTCCATGATTGTTTCGACATTGTCGAGAACAAGTTTGGAATGCATCACGTCGTCATCGCTGCGCGATATTTCCCGGGCAATGAGTTTTCCAATGCCAGTGCTCGGTAAGAAATGCAAAAACGGCAGGAGCGGCTTCAACTCTTTCAGCCCAACAGGTCCGAATTTTTTTGGCACGGCATAGATCAACCGCTCCTCTTTCAGCACTGATGTGTTGAGCCGGTCGTCTGTATCACCGGAAATGGTCACGACTGCGGCATCCAGCTGACCGCTCAATACCTTCATTTCCAACACTTCAGAAAGCCCGGTTTCAAAGTCAAAACGGGCATCCGCCGCATGTTGCAGCACATTGGACAAGAAACCGGGCAGCAGACGTGCACTGGCGGTGGAAACAAAGCCAATGCGAAACCGTCCCACCAACTTGTCTCCGGGCAGGCAGACATCAAGCAACCCCTGCTCTGCATCCACGATGGCCTGCGCCCGTTCGGCGACCGATACGCCCATTGGAGTCAGTTTGGGGGGGCGAAACTGCCGGTCAAATAATGAAACTCCAAGTTGTTGTTCAAGGGTCTTCATCTGCATCGATACAGCTGACAACGTCATGTTCAAATGCTCTGCGGTCATGGCAAAGGATTGAACCTGTTTGATTTTGAGCAAGGTTTTGAGAGGCAAAGTTTGCATATATTCAAAAACTCTGTATTTCGTGTACATTCTTATTTGATTGTAATGAATATACGCAATGGGCATCCTTGTGAAAACCCCTTTGGATTCGACCCTTTTGACCCGTTCTACGCACCCCGAAAATTTGTTGAGCACCGCTAAAGCTTTGGCTGAATCCTTCGCTGGCAGGGCCGCTCAGTTTGATCAGTCGCGCAGCTATTGCTGGGAAAATGTTCAACAGATGGCCGATGCCGGATTGATGGGCATGACGATTCCCTCAAAGTGGGGCGGACAAGGGGTGAGTTTTTTAGACACCGTCAGGGTGGTCGAAGAAATAGCCAAGGCCTGCACGCTTTCAGCGCGCATAATCGTTGAATCCAATATGGGTGGCATCAGCGCCATTATGGCCTATGGGACCGACGAACAGCGGGCATATTGCGCGCCCATCGTTCTGGCCGGAGACAAGCCGGCAATCTGCATTACCGAACCCGATGCGGGTAGTGCAGCAACAGAAATGCAGACATCGGCCCGTCGGAACGGTGATCACTACATTCTCAACGGCACCAAACACTGGATAACGGGAGGTGGAGTGAGCAAATTGCATCTGGTTTTCGCCCGCGTGTTTGACGAAGTCGGTTCAGCATTGGGCATTGGCGGGTTTATTGTTCATCGCGACCCAACCAGCGGTATTGAGCCAGCGGGCTTTGAAATCGGCCGCCGCGAACGCACCATGGGCCTGTGTGGCATGCCCGAAACCGAACTGCATTTTAAAGACCTGAAAGTGGATGCAGCGATGGCCGTCATCCCGCCTTCCGGGTTGAAACGCGGATTTGCCGAATTGATGGACGCCTATAACAGTCAACGCATCGGCGCGGGCACGATTGCTCTCGGCGTGGCCGCTGGCGCATTTGATCACGCCCGCAGATATCTGAAACAACGACAACAATTTGGACGGCCATTGGCAGAATTCCAGGGCCTGCAGTGGATGTTGGCTGACATGGATACTGGCCTTCACGCTGCCCGTCTGCTGCTGCACGATGCCGCCCGCACCGCCGGTCGCGATGGCCGTATTTTTCCAGACAAGACGGCCGCCGCGCGGGCCAAGCTGTTTGCATCGGAAACAGCAATAAAGGTTGTCAACGACGCCCTTCAGATGTTCGGGGCACGGGGATTTGGTGATCAGGAGCCGCTGGAACGCATGTATCGCGATGTCCGCATGTTCACGATTGGTGGTGGCACCGCACAGATACTGCGCACCCAGATTGCAGGCCAGGTTTTGGACATGAAAACCCCGCAAACACGCAGCGGATACGATTCTGTCGAGATCGAACTCAAGCCCAGTTTATTGGCAGCTGAATAGACTTCCCTAGCCTGGCCGTCACCGAAGTTTCCGACTGCCTAGCGATCGCGAAGGCGCGGCCAATTGCGATTGGCTTTGCGGATATAACCCTTTGGGTCTTTGCGCCAGGTCCGCTCTACCGAGCGATTGATATTGAGATAAAGTTTGCCACCGACGATTCTCCAAACCTTGGGGTCGCCATCCACCTTATTGTTAACCGCAGTGCCGTAGGCACAATAACCACCATATTCCGGCAGATATTTGTCTGGATCGAGCAGGAATTGTTCTTTGTTGGCTGTGGAAGAGAACAGGTAGCGTGCACCGCCGTTGGAAACCGAAATGTCGCGTTTTCCTCGTACAGGTTTGCCAACTTCGAAATAGGCCACAGGGTCATATCCCCGCAATGCCAGACCGGCATTGGACAGGTTGAGCGATGGAATTGGTGATTTTGCAAATGCGCCGCTCACCAGCACCAGGGCGACCAACAGGGCTAGACCCAAACGAGTCACGGGTGAAAGGAACGAAGAAGGCACGGGCAACACGCCTGCTGGATGGGAGAAATTTTGCGGCATACGTTTCAACCTATTTTTTCCTGAGAAGTAAGATCATTTGCGGGTTGGCAGTTTGCGTTTCAGCCAACCGGGCCCGGCTTGGGATCCCAGCATGCCTTCAGAAACATTGGTGACATTTGTAAACCCCAGTGCATTGAGTTGGGCTTTCATATGTGCCGACCGAACCCCGCGTGCACAAATCAGTGCCACCGGGCGACTGCGATCCCCGCCAAGCAACGTATCGATGCGCTTAACAAATCCACTTTGATGCATGCTGATGCGATGGGCACCGGAACCAACACCGGTTTGCTGCCATTCCTGCGGACGGCGGATATCGACCAATTCAATGCGGCTGTTGCGCATCATCGAATAGACTTGGGGAGCGCTCGCGCGGCCATTCAGCGCGCCATCTGCGGCCCATACAGTCCCGCTGGAAATGAAAATGCCAGCAAACAACATAAGCACCGCAATAATACCCATAACGACGCCTACAGGTGCCGGGCCAGAAAATCGCGGGCGGTAGATCAGATCAGACATCAATCATTCGTACCAGAATTTCAGTTCAACTGTTGTAACAATGGCAAAACGGTCAAAAAACACAAACCACTAACCTTACACCCCGGGTCACAGTTTGGTGTATTTGGGGTTACCGTGGACCCCTTGAAATATCCAGGCCCGTGAGTTGGTCGTCTCCCAATTGTTCGAATATTGCCTGGCAAATATTGTCCATCTCGACATCGAAAAACTTCTTCGCCGCACGCAAATTGGGGTGGTAGGGATCCTTTACAGCCCCCGATCGCTTCAACCTGAAATACCCTTTATTGCCGAGATTCGCCGCGACGGTTTCAGGCGTAAAGCCTTCAACAAAGCTGCAACGGCTGCCACTTTTCATAAATGCGTATTTGACGTTTTTTTGAGCTTTCAACCGAAGGTCCACAGTCCGTTTCTTATACGGCGGCGCCGTTGTCATGAAGATGCAGGGCACATCGCTCGGCAATTGCATCATCGTTTTTTCGACGTCACGCAGGGCGGCTTTTTTGTTGCCTGCCCAGCGATGGGCAGAGTTTCCCAGAAAGGACATGATCAGCAATTTCGGGTTGTAATATCCCCGTGCGAACATTGCCTCGAACGGCGACTTCCCGGATTTGCAAAACTGATATTCCACGCCTTTGCCAATCTGGACATATTTATTACGGGTGGAATTCACGACGCCGAATGTTCCGGCATTGGACTTCCATCGGCGGTCGACCTTACAGACTTTGTCTTTCAAACGTCCCTTGCGTGCCACCCAGGACGCCAGGGACGTCGATCGAACACCGATCACTCCAACCGACATGGAACCCAGCTTTTTGAGTTTCTGCACCTGATGAACTTTAGGCATGCAGTGCGATTTGATGTCCTGAAAGAAATCGAGGAACGCCGGGCCCGAACCAAAACTCAGCTGAGAATCGCCCAGCACGAGAATATCTGGCGACCTGAATCCGTTGGCCCGCAGATCCGATGCGGTGGCAAAAAGCACCGCAGACAGGACAACAATCATCAGTGTGGCCCGGTGAAAGATCCGGGCGAATTGGGCGATGGGATGTAGATTGTTGATCATGGGAATTCTAAATCTGGACCACTATCAGGACTTGGCACGGGTTTGGTATTTGATCGCCTGGCAAATGTCTGCGGCTTTTATTTCAAAAAATCGCCGGGCTGCTTTCACATTCGGATGGTGTAGGTCTGTCACAATACCGAGTTTGTTTTTGGTAAAAAAGTCTGAATTACCAGTATTGGCATTTCGGGTTAACGGGGTAATTCCCTCAACGAAACTGCAGCGGCTGTTGTTGTGTTCAAATGCAGCCTTGATGTTGGCCTGGGCACGCTGACGCAGTTCATTGATCTCCAGCGAGTAAGTTGGCGCCGTTGTCATAAAGATACAGGGAAGATCCGCCGGGATCTGCTGCATCGCATGTTGTACATCGGACCGGGCCAATTCGGTTCCCGCCGCCCATCGGTCTGCCGCATTGCCCAGAAACGCCATGATCAGCAGTTTCGGCTGATAGTGACCCGGGGCCAGCATCGTTTCCAATGGCGACTGTCCTGCTTTGCAAAACTGATAATTCGGTCCTTGGCCAATCTGTACATAACGCCGTGCCGGCTCACCACCAATTCCATAGACGCCGGCATTGACGCCCCATTTTTTATCAACTTCGCAAATAACTGCCTTTTCACCCTCGCTGCGTGCAACCCAGGAATGAAGGGCGCTGGAGCGGACGCCGATTGTGCCAATCGTCCAAGAATCCAGTTTTTCGGGCATAGCCGTTGCGTCGGCAGTTTTCAGGCAACGCGATTTCAGGCCGTCGAAGAACTCCAGATAGACTTTACCGGCACCATAGGAAATCTGTGAATCTCCAACCACCAAAACGTCAGGTGATGCGAACGGGTCCGGCCGGGTTAAGTACCAATAAAGGGATCCGGCCAGAACACTGAACACAAGACCGATAAACACTAAGCGCATGGTCAAAGGGGTTCTTGCTTGCAACCGGACTTCCTGTCTGGGCTGATTCTCACCCCACCAGTTGTACCGAATGTGCCGTCGCAAACAACCACAAGCCGCGTCCGCTCCTTGAATTGTTATCGGTGAAATGTTGCTGCGCGGAAATTAACTTTACAAAACTTTACATTGCAGACGAACCACAGAAACGGTTGCCGAATAGATTTTCAGCGTGGGACGGCACCATCCTCCCAAAATTTAACGGTGTCGTCTCCCCCAACCGCCTCTCCCAACAGGGAGGTCCGAACCAGGAAAACGGAGAACCGCCATGTCCACCGAAAACAACCCAAACAACAAAGCTGATAAAACCGCCCGCGCCGGAGTGGTCAAGATCGCCGCCATCGTAACCGCGACAACCATGTTGATCGGTGCATCCTTTGGCGTCCAGGCCGTTGCCGAAAGCAAAATGTACCAGCATGCAAAACTCTATGTCAGCGACACCACAGCCGGTGAAGATCAATCGTATTTTCAAAAGGCCAGCTGGGGCAAGCGTCACAAAGGACGCCACATGCGTCTTGCGGAGATGAGCGACGCGGAAATCGAAAAGAAAATCACCCGTGCCGTGAAGCATGTATCCATCGAAATCGATGCGACCGCGGAACAGGAGCAGAAAATTACGGCTCTTGTCACGGCCCTGGCCAAGGATATGAAACCCTTGCACGGTGAATTTAAAGCCGCTGGCGAACAGCTTCACAAATTGCTTGTTGCCGACAAAATCGATCGGGTTGCAATCGAAAGGATCCGTGCCGAACGCATCGCTGAAGCAGACCGCGTCAGCAAGGAACTGACAACGGCCATCGCGGACGTTGCGGAAATCCTTTCACCCGAACAGCGCGAAGTGCTCAATCAACGCATTGAACAGTTCAAATCCATGCGTGGCCGCTGGCACCGCGGCTAATCACACGCTAGATTATCATCAATGACCGACACCATTCTCCTTGTCGAAGATGATAACCGCCTCGCCGGGATGGTCTGTGACTATCTCGGCGATAACGGTTATGAAGTCGCCCACGCTCCCACCGGGGTCGAGGCAATTGATCTACAGACGGCCCGCGGATTTGACGCGATAATTCTTGACCTGATGCTTCCTGATATCGATGGTCTGGAAGTCTGCCGTACGATCAAGGCGCATGATAGTGTGCCAATCATCATGCTGACGGCCAAAGGCGACCCGATGGACCGTATCATCGGACTTGAGATTGGCGCAGACGACTACCTCCCCAAACCATTTGAACCACGGGAACTGTTGGCTCGCCTGCGTGCCATCATGCGCAGGGGTGGCAACGCGTCACGTGCGGGCTCTGGCGCAAACGGTGCCGATCCAGCAACCGAAGTTCTGCAGTTTGGCAGGTTGCAGATCGATCCCGGATCCATGCATGCCCTACTCGGTGAACGGCCCTGCGAATTGACGGCCCATCAGTTCAATCTGCTGTTGATCATGGCACAGTCTGCCGGGCGTGTTTTGAGCCGTGATGGCTTAATGGACCAGTTGAAGGGCGAGGATCTCGACGCCTTTGATCGATCGATTGATGTGCACATCTCGCGTATCCGGTCGCAAATCGAAGACGACCCCAAAAATCCCAAACGCATTATTACGGTTCGGGGCGCTGGCTATGTGTTTGCACGTCAGCAAGATTAAACCATGATTTTCAAGCGCCGCCTTTACCTGCAGATCTACTTTACGATTATCGCCAGCCTTTTGCTGGTTGTTATGGTCACTGGTGCTGTATTTGCCATTTTCGGCAGCGAAAAATTTGAGGAACGAATTTCTGATATAAGCGCCCATCTGACCTGGCAGGCCCTGCCCCCCGCCACCGCACCGCTTGATATACAGGCCGAAGGGCTGCGCAAACTGGTCAGCCAGTTCAATATGAAAGCGTCGCTCTATGACGCCAACAAGCACCTCATCGCGTCCTGGGGACCTCCCTTGCCGAGACCGAAAAGAAATGCAGATGGCGATGGATGGCACCGCCACCGCGCCGTGCGCGGTTGGGGACCTGTCTGGCTCACTCAATTTCCCGATGGACGCTGGTTTGCCGTTGATTTGCGTGATCGACGGGGCAATCACCCCATCATCGGTCTCATCGTTCTTCTGGCGATTGTAACTCTGGTGATCGGCGCGGCAGCCTATCCGTTTGTTCGTCGATTGACCGGTCGACTGGAGAGATTGCAATCCGGCGTGGAAAAGGTCGGTGCCGGTGACCTGGCAACCCGTGTTGATGTTGAAGGCAAGGATGAAGTCGCCCAACTGGCAACCAGCTTCAATGATTCAACTGAAAAAATCGAAAAGCTGGTCAACACCAACCGGCAATTGCTCGCCAACGCTTCCCACGAATTGCGCACACCGCTGGCACGCGTCCGGCTCGGGGTTGAAATGCTAAAGCAGAAACCGGACGCCAAGCGACAGGCGGCGCTGGAAAACGATATTTCTGAACTGGATCAGCTGATCGACGAGATTCTGCTGATGAGCCGTCTCGACACCAATTCAAAACCGCAAATGACGGAGAATGTTGATCTGCTCGCGTTGGCGGCCGAAGAGTCCAACCGCTATGAAAAATGCACGCTTTCCGGGGAAATCTGCGAAGTACGCGGCAATACAAAGCTGCTGCGTCGGGCGCTGCGCAACCTGCTCGACAACGCCCATAAGCACGGTATGCCACCGGTACAGATCAGCATTGAAAGGCAGGGGCAATCAGCGGTGATCCAGGTTCATGACGAGGGTTCAGGAATTGATGTGGCCCAGCGTGATCAGGTGTTCCAGCCCTTCTATCGAGCACCAGACAGGCAAAATATCGACGGCTACGGGCTGGGGCTTTCTCTGGTCAAACAAATCGCTGAGGCTCACCACGGAGTTGTATCAATCGCCGACACGGGTGCCCATGGCACTACAATTGAAATCAGGCTTCCGCTTCTGACTTGAAGACTGTGTTCCACAAACCATCGATCGCACTTAGTTTCTGTGGGTCCAAAGGTTTCTGGTCATTCCAATAGTCGCCACTTTCCACAAATGCGCCCACGTCCCGTTCCATCTGCAGCGCCTGATCAGCCGCGCCTTTATCGGCAATCCGTCGCAGGCGATCCATGCCCTGCTCGAACACCTCCTGTGGACTGGCACTTAGTTTTTCCATGACAAGTCGTTCAAATGTCAGACGAGATCGTGGCTGCTCAGACAGATTGATGCAGAGGCACTGGCTCTCATAGCTCATCCACATCAGGCGATCGGCTTTCGCTTCGAGATCCTGTAATGTCGGATCGTCACGCAATGGGTCTGCTTCCCCCTGACCATAAAAGTGGGAGTTTGCCGGATCGCCATCGTAAATCATGTCGCAGCCGATGAACGCCATGATTTTTGGCTTCAGGGCATGCAGCGCCCAATATGCGCCGGTAAAGGCCATCGTGCCCCCAGCATAAACAGTTCCGCCAAAAGCGTTGTTTGCCGGAACGAACTGATCGTATTCGACAACCGTTTTCCCGGTCTGTTTCGGGGGCCGCCGGTCGGCTGCAAAATCCTCTGGAAAGACGATGTGGGTCCAGTCGTCGCGAATCCGCCATGCGTTGTTGAGAGCAACAATTGATGAAAATACATCACCGTTAAACTGTTGTGCGCGAACAGCATCCGGCGCACTGCCAATAATCAAAACGCAATCGCTCACGCATACCTCCTGATAGCCGTCAGCAGCCCATGGGGCACGTGAAAAACTTTGCCAAATTTGCGATTGTGCACAATTCCCATCCCATGCGTACAAGCTTAACGATTTCCAATCTCACACATGGGGACTTTCTCCAAGTTTTCGACCCCCTTTGAAAAATTTTACCGCAATGTCCGTCGCCAAAAAAGATGTTGCACGGCCTCCAACAAAAATGGGTCGAACATGCCTGCCAAACTGTGCTAGAAACAGCGCGATCGAGGGCTAGAGGTTGATTGCGAATGTCCATAGTCGCGAAGCGGGTGTTGTTGGTCCTGGCAATGGCCAGCATGATGATTCAGGCCGTAAATGCAGGTCCCGTTTCGCGGGAACTGGAAGACCGCGGCGACGACGTCGGTGTCCCAAAACAGCGCCCAAAACAGCAGGATTTCTTTCTTCAGCAAAGCGAACGACTGAACAAGCCGCAAATTGCTGCTGACCAACCCGTATCTGCCTCTGGTGAGGACCCTGATCTTCCCCTGGTGCAAATCCCCACCCAACCCGCTGAGCGGGCAGACAGACCCGGCGATGCAAATGCCGATCCTGCACCGCAACCAAATCTCAAAAAGGTCGAGACACCGAAAGAAGAAATTGAGAACCCCGAGCCGGTGATGACAGACGCCGAGCCTGTCCCAGATCCAGCCGCTCTTGCCTGTTTGCAGGCCTTGTCCAAGATCGCAAATGCCAGAATTGTTTCCTCGCCCGACAGCAATGATGCTGCGTGCTCCATTCCGCAACCGGTTGAACTGATCGCGACACGGTCTGAATTTCCCATTCAGTTCACCAGGGGTCTCACCTTGGACTGCCCCTTTGCACTCACATTGGCCAAATTTGCAGAAGGCACAGTTCAGGCGCTGGCGCGCTATCACCGGGGCACGCCGATTGTAAAAATTCTTTCCGGCGAAGGATTTGTCTGCCGCCGCCGCAACAATGCCAGAACCGGAAAATTGTCTGAACACGCATTCGGCAACGCAACCGACTGGGTGGGCTTTAGATTTGGGGATGGCAGTCGACTGTCAATTAAGGATACTAGCGGAATGAAACCAAAGGACGCAGCTTTCCTGCAAAACGTGCGCACGGCATCCTGCGGATCTTTCACAACCGTTCTGGGGCCCGGCGCCAATGCAGCCCACGCCACCCATTTTCACTTCGACCTGGGCCGGTCCAAAGGCAAAAAGAACCCTTACAAAATTTGCGAATGATGCCGATTGTAAAATTATGCGGCCAGCGTTCTCAAACACCTTCGAACCCTCAAACTAATTGATCGAGCCCCTTCCCGCACCTTGCGCACGCCATAAACAGAGCCATAACAGCGAAATGTTGGGCTTGATTGTCATTGATGGTCGTCTATTGAGGAACAAGACATCACAGGAATACGACCAATGACCCCATATAAAATGCTTTCTGCCCGTGCCATCGCCATCGATATTGCCGCCGGGAGAATGAAACCGGGTGATGCGTTGAAACAGGCTGATCTAGCCATTGATCAGCATGAAGAGAAATTGCGGGTCTTTTCCCACCGTGCAGAATCAACCCGCCCTGGAAAGAAGGGGCTGCCCCTTGCGGGCGTGAGCGTTGGCATCAAGGACGTGTTTGACACGTTTGACATGCCAACCTGCTATGGATCCAAAATCTACCCAGACCATCAGCCCGTCAGTGATGCGGCATTGGTTACCATGTTGCGCCAGGCCGGAGCCACAATTGCAGGGAAAACGGTAACCACCGAATTCGCCTGGTTCACCCCCGGCGCAACCCGAAATCCCAACAATACGGCATTCACCCCGGGCGGATCGTCCTCCGGGTCTGCCGCTGGTGTTGCGGCTGGGTTTTTTGCTGCTGCAATCGGCACCCAGACCGGCGGGTCAATCATTCGCCCGGCAGCCTTTTGTGGCGTGAGTGGATACAAGCCCAGCTTCCGTCTGTTTCCAACCGTGGGTATGAAACACTTTTCGTGGTCGCTGGACACTATCGGATTTTTTGCCGCCAGCGCCGCCGATGTGGCCTTCGTCGCGCAAGCCTGTTCTGGCCGTGACCTTGCCGTCGACAACGCCCACGCAACACCCCCACGCTTCGGTCTGTATCGCAGCACGATTGATTCCCGCATGGAAGACACTATGGCCGCCGCGTTGAAACGGGTAACCCGCCAGATCAAGTCACGGGGCGGATCAGTGGCGACAGTAAGGGGACCCAAAGCAGTTGAAAACGCCCGCGCGGCCCATGCCCCCATTCAGGGACTGGAAGCACGGCTGGCACTGGGTGACGAAACGGCGCGGCACCGCGCCAAACTCAGCAAAAAACTGCGCGACTACCTGCAAGATTGCCAGTCCATATCTCCCCAGGATTATGATGATGCGCGTCGCATCGCCAATCGTGCGCGAAAGGCCTGCCACGGGCTCTTTGATAGCTGTGATGTTCTGTTATTGCCATCCGCTCCCGGCACCGCACCCCGCACGATAAAATCAACCGGGGATTCCATATTCAACCAATTGTGGACACTGATGGGCCTGCCCTGTGTGAATGTCTGTGTCGGTCGTGATGAAAACAATCTGCCGATCGGACTGCAGGTGATTGCACCATTTGGCAAAGATCAGCGGGCCCTGCAGGCTGCCCATTGGTTGGAAAGCAACTTGGCCGTAATCGACGCCGCCTCGAAGGGATAGGATCAACGCGACGGCGGAATGTTCTGATTGAGATGCAGCAGATTTTGCGGATCGTAGTGATCCTTAAGCTGCTGTAGCCGATCAAAATTTTCGCCAAAACTGTGGCGAACACGATCCATGCCCTCGTCATCGTCAAGATAGTTGGAATAAGCGGCCGCCCGCATGTGCGGTTCCAACAGGGCATAGGTTTCGCGGGCCCAGGTGATATTCGCATCGTTTTCATCACCATCCTGCCATTGGGCGATAATCAAGATACTGTAGCCCGGCTGGCGATGCGGATAAGCCGTTTCGGAAGGCTGGGTTTTCAATGCCACGCCGTGAAAATGTTCAATGACCAGTTTGCTCATGATCGATGGGCAAACCGCGAACTGCCGTATCAGAATGTCAATGACCGTATCGTTCAATGTATCGAGAAAGCAGGATTTCCAGTAATTCAATGACAATCTGGGAAAGCCCGGATCCAACATCTCGTTGAGTTCTGTATATGAAATCGGTCCGATCCGATCGAGGACCGGATTGCCGAATGCTTTGACAGGAGCCATCTCATTTCGGGCCTGCTCGGCTTCTCCACAATGGCAGGCCAGCAGGGCGGCGAGTTTGGCACCTGAACCATCCGGCGCATGAGTCAGGCTGGCCAACAATGTACGCTCGTCTTCGCTTTGCCCGCACAAGTGGCGATACGCGCGCAAAACCGGTGCCGCTTCATCGAATGCATGGGCAATCAGGCCACCTTCAACCATCGGGCCAATGGGATGAAGCTGGTATTCAAAACTGGTCACCACCCCAAAATTTCCACCTCCCCCCTGCAGACCCCAAAACAGTTCCGCTTGGGACTCCCGCGACGCCTGCACCACTTCACCGGTCAGCGTGACCATTTCGGCACTGCACAGATTGTCGATCGTGTAACCAAATTTGCCCATCAGAAACCCAAACCCGCCACCCAGTGTCAGACCGGCAATTCCAGTACTGGACACGGCTCCACCAGTGGTTGCGAGACCATGCTGTTGGGTGGCACGGTTAAACTCTCCCCAGGTGACACCTGCCTGTGCCCGAACCCGCCGGTTGATCGGGTCGACCCAGATGCCTTTCATCAGACTCAAATCAATCATCATGCCGTCTTCACACACCGCTCGCCCGGCGACATTGTGGCCTCCACCGCGCACGGAAATTTCCATTTTGTGATCAATGGCATAGGCCAAGGCGTCGGCTACATCCGCGTTTCCCTGGCACCGGGCAATGACTGTGGGATGGCGATCAATCATGCCGTTATGCACCCGCCTTGCAGTGTCATATCCA